>NZ_JAGXKA010000079.1:0-750 GCF_019091065.1 Burkholderia sp. GbtcB21 | reverse complement strand
AGTAAAAAAGTAAATTACTTAATTTTTTCCATACTATCCAATAAAAATAATTATAGAAACAGATATTCAATTATTTTTCACGAAAATTCACAAACATCAATCAATCATCATACACACACAAAACAACATGATACCATCCAAACATTAAACAAATCGTTTTAAGTCCAAATTTCTTGTAAGCAAATCAATTACCATGGCTCTGAGGCCAACTGTTGGAAATTATTTTACCAGGATCTTAGATCTACTCACAAGTATGTTGATTAACACACTAAATATGAACTTTCTAAAACGATGAAATAAACACATATAAAGTTTAGGAAACCTTACATTGGGTGCAGCGGAATATAATGACTCCTTCCGTTCAGATATCTAGCCCTTGATTCCTTTCTGTAGCAGAGCATTATCAAGATCTGAACATGGGTCTCTTTCTCTCCTTCCTTGATGCTGATCCTCCTTCTTGTTGATTGGATTCTTCACAATCTTCCACACTATGATTGAGATACCACTTGATGTGTGTGGGCACTACTCATCTCACAAGGATTTCGAAATTTCTCTCTATTTTTCTCTCTCAATTTCGTGGCTTTTCATCCATACAAGAGAAGAGAACAAGGTTGCTTTATATAGGGAGGAGGGAGAGCACAACTTTCCAAATAAAACAGTTTCCTCTTTTACTGTGTAATTGATTAACTGCCTTATATAGTGTGATCCACCACTTTCCTATTATAGCTAGGCTTTGATTAGCAATTACAT
>NZ_JAGXKA010000078.1:0-772 GCF_019091065.1 Burkholderia sp. GbtcB21 | reverse complement strand
ATATTAAATAAATACTAGAAATTAATTCTATGTTTATTAATAATTGTTAATTCTAATACAATTATTAAGAATTTGTTTAATAAAAGGATCTTTTGAACTGATAGGGGTGGAGAAAAGTTAAGAAAACTATGCAGTTCAGCGATCTTTTATATCTAATGAACTCTGGATAGTATTCAACTCCACATAAACTCTATCACACTAAGAGAATCATGATCTTTACAACCTTTAGGGGTGGATCATAATCTCTATATACTTAGGGGTGGAATTTATCCAGAATACCCTATGTAACACATATTTTCTTTAAACATGGAAGTAATATAATGAATTAGCTATTATCAGTATAAATCCTTGATCTTGATGGTATGTTCCAATTTAGTTTTACTGTTGTAGTAAATAATGATTCCTATAAAAGTTCTTTGATAATGTATCACACTACCTTAATTGAGTGGGAGAATTTTAAAATTCAATACCCATCTTCATTAGGTTGATAATTGTGATAGGTACTTAAGAACACTACTGAAAAGCGAATCTAACCATTCACATGGATAGGAATAGCTTATCATAATTATGAGAATAAGATAAAGAACTCTAGTACAGTCCATTCGAATGACTTGAACTTAGAATTCTTAATCCTCATAAAATTTGATGGTATCTTAATTTTGATTACTTAATCTCTGGCATGTATTTTTCACTTCAAATACTAGTCTGCTATGTTGATGACTTAGTCTTGACTTAAAGTTTCAGACTAATACAAAAGTCACAACTAGGTAAC
>NZ_JAGXKA010000077.1:0-851 GCF_019091065.1 Burkholderia sp. GbtcB21 | reverse complement strand
AGCTGCAAGTGCGATCCGCTGGTAAACGCCATGCCTTCAGGGGCACTCGCAAGCAGCACGGCCTCCTTGAGTTCGTCGAGCCGCTCGGCCAGCAACTGTCGCCGACGATCAACAGCGATGCTGATCATAGCCAGCAGAAACCAGACAATCGGCCGCGGCGGTTTTGCGTCTGGCGTCACCTCGGGCGGCAGTTTTGAGAGATCAACCGGCATACGAAACGGCGTAAGTGTTGCGAGTGTGGCGCATCAGGGCTTTCTCAGCACATCAGGACACGGTGTATGATCGCCGTTCGATTCGGCGTAGCATTCGTGCCAATCTTCTCGCTGACCACCTTGAAGGTTAAATCCGATCATCTCCTTGCGATAACCCGTCGTCGACCAATACGTAAAGCGATTTCGATTTTCGAGCGTACGCCGAACAAGTTCGGCTGCCTTCACCTTCTGCAAATAGGTTGTGACTTTGACATAGGACTCGAATCGTATGGCCTCATCAATCGTGATCTGCTTCCCCAACTGCCCATCGGGATCTATCGAAAAAAAGTAGTCACCGTTAACCACAATTCCGAATTTAGGGAGATCAAGATGCCGATCGAAGGCAACTCGATTTTTCTCGTAGACCACCTCCCAATCTGTCTTTTGATCCGCACGGACTGCGCTAATAACCACCTTATCCTGCGGCTCAATCTGCCGGGCAGAAACTGGAGCGTGTTGAGGATAATCGCGATCAAAATACGCCGGTTTAACCTCAAAGTAATATTCCTTGCCCGGCACCAGATGCTGACCGATCAATCCATACTCGTCCTTGTGTGTCATATGCCACATCCATTTGAGGCCGTTCATCGAGCAATAGCC
>NZ_JAGXKA010000076.1:0-916 GCF_019091065.1 Burkholderia sp. GbtcB21 | reverse complement strand
AGAGACGGTTTCATAAAGACAGCTCAGTGCGCCGGAGGGTATTCCAGCAGATCAGGCAGCAACCGAGTTTGAGGAACGCGCTGTGAATGTCAGCGCGGCGCTCGAAACGAATACGGAGGCGACGGAAATGATGCAGCCAGGCATGCGTGCGCTCGACGACCCAGCGATATTTGCCAAGGCCGCTGCCATGTTCGGTGCGACGCTTGGCGATAACCGGCTCGATACCGCGATTGCGCAACGCCTGCCGATGTCGCTCGGAGTCGTAACCGCGATCGGCGTAGACCACACGCGGTCTCTGCAGTGGGTGGCCGCGCAATCCACGAATTGGCGGAATCGCGTCGATCAGCGGCAGCAGCTGCGTGACATCGTGAACGTTCGCGCCGGTCAGGATCGCCGCGAGCGGCGTGCCATTGGCGTCGGTGACGATGTGGTGCTTGGAACCGGGTCGCGCGCGATCGGTGGGGTTTGGCCCGGTTTTTGGCCCGCCCCAACGGCGCGAATCGATGAGGAATCGACTGCGGCTCGCGAGAAGTCGATTTGGTCTGCTGCTCGCAGCTTCGCGAGCAGCAATTCGTGCAGGCGATCCCATACGCCCGCAGCCTGCCAATCGCGTAGCCGTCGCCAGCAAGTCACGCCCGAGCCGCAGCCCATCTCGGCGGGCAGGTCGCGCCAGCGCAATCCCGTCTTGAGAACGAACAGGATGCCGGTCAGCGCGGCGCGATTCGAAACAGGCAGGCGGCCTGGGTTCTTCTCGCGCCGCGGCTTGGGTGGCGGCAATAACGGCTCGATCAATATCCACAGTTCGTCGTCGATGATCGGCTTGCCCATCTCCTCGGCCTCGGTTGTTCCGATGCCTGAGGTTAACAGCTTGCCGCGAAAGTTAACAGCCCAACGGGGCCTTTCTGAAACCGTCTCT
>NZ_JAGXKA010000075.1:0-957 GCF_019091065.1 Burkholderia sp. GbtcB21 | reverse complement strand
AACGCCCTGGCTGAAACGATCAACGGCTTGTACAAGGCTGAACTGATTCATCGCCGCACCTGGAAAACGCGGGAATCCGTTGAACTGGCAACGCTGCAGTGGGTGACCTGGTTCAATCATCATCGGTTGATGGAACCCCTCGGCTATATCCCGCCCGCCGAAGCTGAGGCAAACTACTATCGGCAACTTGAAACAGCTGCCGCTGAACTCGCATCAACTTAAACCAACCAGCCTCCACGATTCCCGGGGCGGTTCACCTGATCGGCTCGCGACGCGCTTCATCAAGTTGATCGGCAAGCTGTTCGCCGCCGAAGCGCGTAGCACAACTTGGCCGGCATCGCGACGACAGCGATTGCGACGACGATACAGCGCGCTCGTACTCGATGCGCTTCACGCGCTGATGCTCGAGCAGTCACCCGGCGTCGCGCCGAAGAGCCAGCTCGGAAAGGGGCTGACCTATCTGCGTTCACAGTGGCCGAAGCTCATTCGCTATGTCGAGAACGGCGATTGCCCGATCAGCAACAACCCCTGTGAGAACGCGATTCGCCCGTTCTGCGTCGGGCGCCGTGGGTGGTTGTTCTCGGATACCGTCGAAGGCGCGTACGCGAGTGCGAACCTCTATACGCTCGTCGAGACCTGCAAGGCCAACGGCATCGATCCGTATCGCTATCTCACCTGGCTGTTCCAACGCCTCCCGCTGGCGACCACCGTCGACGACTACGACGCGCTGCTGCCCTGGAAAATGCCGGCCGACCTGCGCTGATCCGCTTCCTTACCGCACCTCGAGCACTCCACCGATTTACTCTGACGGACGTCGTTCGTGGATCGCATACACTAATTCGGCGGAACGGTATACGGGCCGGGCGCGGCACAAGCGCCATTAGGGAATCACTGATTAATAGGCGATCACGCGAGGTTATCGACGACGCGGGCGTGGCAAGGCTGAATGCCGAAGCG
>NZ_JAGXKA010000074.1:0-1057 GCF_019091065.1 Burkholderia sp. GbtcB21 | reverse complement strand
CGTTCAGTGAACTATCTTTTACAACGTCCTCGGCTGCGTCAGCGATGACTACCGAGCCGGATTAATCAGTGTTTCCCTAACAAATCTCAAGACGGTTTATCAGAAACACTTACTATCGACGCTGGATCTGCTTCTTTTTCTCATCCCAGTCGATCCGATTAAACTTTTCAATAGGGAGTAGTTGCTGAATAAAACCTATACGATTCTGAGCGGCATCCCTGTCGCTCGGTCGAAAATGTCCACTTTCAACCGACCAGGAGATTAATCGCCCAGCGCCGAGCTGAGGGTACTCCGTCATTTCGAAGTTCAGGTTGCCGGCAAGCAGGACCGGCTTTGCACTTTGTCTGATGCGTTCTGCTTGGGGAATGCTCTGATCGAACATGTTGGGCTTATCCTCTTTATACGCCAGTGACGAGTGCCCATAGTTTGTTATTCCAGGAATAACTTTTTCAGTTAAATCCTTTCTCTCCGCTAGGTCTGCGTGCTCGAAGACATAAATGGATAGAGGGTCCTCATACCTAATCACGTACGATAATGTTCCATAAGGGATTTTTTGAACTTCCCCTGCAGCAGTAGGGACCAAAAGGTAACTGTCTTCGTCGATCCTGCCCAATCGAAATATCATGTCGGGCGGCAGTTCCAATTGCGGGAACATTTTGGGCTCAATCGGCGCAGACAAACCTCGACTCGCCTCAAGCTGATTCGTCAACGCTTGACCAATCAGCGCTTCATTTTTTACCTTTACCTTTTGAATCAACCCTGTTGTCGGAGGGAACGAGTCATGCCGGGAGCCCAGCTTTCTGGAAGCGATCGCCATGGCAGCCGGACTCGGAGCCGGCGCTAGATCCAGCCAGTCCAGCCGGTTTGCAGCTATTCCCTCCCGGTCGATGAACGTGACGGGATTGTTGGCGACCATGCAGAAGAGATTGAGCCCGTCGACGGGTCCGGCGGGATCAGGGTTGAGCCATCGGGCGAGCCACGGGGCGTAGTAACGCAGGCCGTAGTAGTAGAGGCCGGAGGCGTCGCGCTCCTGGCCCGAGTAGCGCACGTACTTGTA
>NZ_JAGXKA010000073.1:0-1224 GCF_019091065.1 Burkholderia sp. GbtcB21 | reverse complement strand
CATTTAATTTAATTATTAATTAGACATATAAAGTCCATTAATAAATAAATAAACCCAGAAAACTCTTTTCCTTACAATTTCACCCCTGCTTAGTGAAAATTCATAAAATTAGACATAGTCTAACTTTAGAATTATAATTGATCAATCACGAATCAATTAATGAGTCTTACAAGCAGAATGTTCTCAACTAGAATGGGGACCATGGATCTATATGCTGAGCTTCCAATAAGTGAACCAAATTTACCAAGTAAATTCCTACTTATTAATTCTTCGTTGAATCCACTCTTAGAACTTAGAATTGCACTCTCAGACTTATATTGAGCATATCGTATGTTCCACGATATCAATATGCTATCTCATTTAACCATTGTTATAATCTTATTGTGATTTAAAGATCCTCTATATAGATGATCTACATCGAGATGGGACTTCTTTACCGTTCTCACCCCTCAATGTATTTTGCCCCTTAAAACACTTAGCTACCTGTAAATGGTGTTTAGTGATCTAATAATTAGTCAGTTAAACAAGAGCTCATCCATTTACTTCTATTTGCTAAGCTCGAAGGGAATCATCACTTGACTTCTATACACCAGTAGAAGCTATAGATTCCATATTTATGTTCAGCACTCCCACTCAATCATACTATCATGTTCCCAAAATATACGTATCACCCTGACCCAAAAGTAGGCTTAACTAATAAATCAAAGAACATGAATAGCACTCCTGAGTTGAGCCTAAGCATATCAGGATTTAGATTCTTTTAATCTTAAGATCAACTACTGATATTGACTTGGAAAGATATGACGGTAAGTTTATAATATCTTAACTAAGTTGCAATATCGGTCCAGTCCAATGTATACTCCATACATTCGAAACTAGTATACTTTACTAATGTCCTGGAAAGAACATAACACTTACTCCAAGTGTAAGTACACATCATCGCTGATTATCACATTAGTGTAAATCCAATAACACTGATGAAACAGGGACCAAAACTTTTGATTCATATGATCACAATCACATTCCACTGTGTTGACGATACTGTAATTGTGAATAAACATATGATCTGGATTTAACTGATTTTGTGTGTATGAATGTAATAAACATATTTAACATATTAAACCATTAGCATGTAGAATTCATGCAAACATCAATCACTTCAGATTTCTTATATTGATAACTGATCAGATTGTAAAGAGTTTTATTTAGGGCATAAAACCCAAC
>NZ_JAGXKA010000072.1:0-1330 GCF_019091065.1 Burkholderia sp. GbtcB21 | reverse complement strand
TTCCGCCGGCTTGATGACGACGCAGTTCCCATACGCGAGCGCAGGCGCGATCTTCCAGGCGGGAATAGCGATCGGGAAGTTCCACGGCGTGATCAGGCCGATGACGCCCAGCGGTTCGCGTGTGACTTCGACCGTCAGTCCCGGGCGAACAGACGGCACAATCTCGCCGCCGACCCGCAGTGCCTCGCCCGCGAAGAACTTGAAAATCTGTCCGGCGCGTCCCACTTCGCCGACTGCTTCGGCGAGCGTTTTCCCTTCCTCGCGTGCCAGGAGTTTACCGAGTTCGTTTTTGCGCGCAAGGATGGTGCTGCCGACCTGGTCGAGCAGGTCAAAGCGCTGTTGCGGGGTGCTGAGCGACCATGTGCGAAAGGCTGAGCGTGCAGACGCGATTGCTTTCTGTGTCTGATCTGCGCTGGCCCGTGCGAAATGGCCGATCACATCGCTCGTGTCCGAAGGGTTCACATTAGGAGTGGAGTCGTTGCCATCGACCCATTCGCCGCCAATGAAGTTCTTGAATTGCGTCATCGTAAATCCCTCAATGAGTAAATACTTGCTTGATCAGCCGCGATTCAGCAGCGAGCGCTCGGCGAGGTTGGCGTACAGCGCACGCACGCCGAATGTCCACGGAGCGATTTCGGTCGACAGCCGCACGGTGTTGACGAGTGCGCCAAGCGGACGGGCGCTGATCGTCACGCGGTCGCCGAGATGATGCGTAAAGCCGCCACCCGGCGCATCGCGATCCTCGATCGGAGAGAACATCGTGCCGAGGAACAACATGAAGCCATCGGGATACTGATGGTGCTTGCCCCAGGTCTGGCTCACCAGGTCAAGAGGGTCACGGCTGATCTCCCGCATATGACTGATGCCTTCGAGCAGGAAGCCGTCGTCGCTACCTTCGACACGCAACGAAACACTCGTTTCTCGAATCGTGTCCAGCGAGAACCGTTCGTCGAACAGCCGGATAAACGGACCGATCGCGCATGAGCCGTTGTTGTCCTTGCATTTTCCCAACAGCAGCGCGGAGCGGCCTTCGATGTCGCGCAGATTGACGTCGTTACCCAGTGTGGCGCCGACCACCTCGCCCTTGCTGTTGACTGCGAGGACGATCTCCGGCTCAGGGTTGTTCCACTTCGAAGCAGGCAGCAAGCCGATATCGGCGCCGAGCCCGACTGAAGACATAGGCTGCGACTTCGAAAATACCTCTGCATCGGGGCCGATTCCGACTTCCATGTACTGCGACCCTGCACGGGGTCGCTGGAGTTCTTCCTTGTGCTTGTCTGCCGCTTCCGCGCCGGGCTTGATCTTCCACAGATCGGTGCCGATCAGCCGC
>NZ_JAGXKA010000071.1:0-1398 GCF_019091065.1 Burkholderia sp. GbtcB21 | reverse complement strand
CGTTCGCGCTTGGGCGAAGCACGCTGCGCTTCGACGAATTCGGTCACCTCCCGGCCCCGCTCGTCGATCAGACCGATGACGAAAACGTCGGCCTCCGCCTGATCGATCAGCATATGCATCAGCATGGTCTTGCCGCAGCCCGCGGTGGCGAAGATGCCGACACGCTGGCCGACGCCGCAGGTAAGCAGCCCGTCGATGGCCCGCACGCCGGTGACCAACGGCTCGCGCACGCCGACGCGGTTCGAATACGGCGGCGGCGCCGCATCCACCGCACGCGCCTCTCCGCCCACCGCAATGGAGGGCGCCAGCCGCTCGACAATCTGTCCGGTAGGATCCAGCACCGCGCCCCGCGCCTCTTCGCCTATCCATGCCGAAAGCGCGTGTCCGGTTGGCTGCAGCACCGCTTCGCGGGTGAGGCCTCGCGCGCTGCCGATCAAGCTGAGCACCGCGCGCTCATGGTTCAGGCCTACAACCTGGGCCCGCGCCACCACCTCGCCATCACGCAAACTGCGGCGGATTTCGCATAGCTCTCCAATGGCCACGCCAGGCAAAGCCGCTTCCAGGATCGGTCCCGACAGGCGGTGCGGAAAGGCCAGACGGCGCAACAGACGCGGCGGATTCATCCGCGCAGCGCCGCGCTGAAACGTTGCAGGCTGTCGAAAAAGCCGTTCATCGCCTCGGAAAAGCGGCGGCCATCGCCAAGATAATCCGGATGAACCAGACCCTTGAGCGCCAACGAGCCATCCTGAACCGCCAATTGCAGTTGGCCGCCGCGCGCGAAGGCGCAACCGTCCATCAAAGCCTGCAGCAGCGTGCCGCCGCGCTGGGCGACCACCGCGTCGCCATGCTCACCGATGAGCGACCACAACCACACTTCCTCGTCCTGGGCGCTGACATGAATGCTGGGCAGGTCGTGCAGGTCCAGCACGATGGTGGAATGGCTATCCAATGCGCCGACCAAGGTTGGGGCGCAACCACTCTCCTCCAGCGCGGCGCGGACGAGTTGGGCGATATCCAGTGCGTACATGAGCTAGGTCCTCTATGGCTTAAATGGTCTTAATCACGTTAACCGACACGCTGTCGGCGATCTCGCCGAAAGACATGACTTCCAATTCGCGGAAGCGAGTCTCGACTAGTTTCTTGATGAAGCGGCGCACGTCGACCGAGGTGAGCAGCACCATGTCCTTATGCGCGATATTGAGTCCGTCCAATCCGAGCGCGAACAGGTCCAGCAGCTCGTCCGAGGCTGCGGGCTCCAGATTGAGGAAGGAGCCGCTCGAGGTCTGGCGAATGCCCTTGCGCACCATGTCCACCGCATCCGCCGACAGCATCACCGCGCGCAACTCGCCGCCGTGGGCGAACTTGTGGCAGATGTAACGCGCCAGCGCGCCGCGCACG
>NZ_JAGXKA010000070.1:0-1457 GCF_019091065.1 Burkholderia sp. GbtcB21 | reverse complement strand
TGAGATGGGATGAACACCTCCCCCTTCTCCGGGAAGCGTCCAGCGCCGATGGCGCCGTGACGAGGGGCTCTCGCTTGACCCACGGCATCGACGTGCCAAAGTGAAAGTTCCACCAATCACTTAGGTAAGGAGAGCCCAAATGAATGCTACGACTTACGGGCTGGACATTGCAAAGTCCGTCTTCCAGCTTTACTGGGTGAATCCGCAATCCGGCGAAATCTTCAACCGGCGCTTCAGCCGCGATCAGCTGATCCGCTTCCTGAGTCAGCGCGAATCCGGACGTGTTGTGCTGGAGGCATGCGGCGGCGCTCACTGGTGGGCACGCAAGATCATCAGTCTCGGTCATCAGGCTGTTCTTCTGCATCCCAAATACGTGCGTCCATTTGTGCAGACGAACAAAACCGACGCGGCAGACGCTCGCGCCATCTGGACCACCGCCCAGCAGCCCGGTATGCGCACCGTCGCGATCAAAAGCGAAGCTCAGCAGGCCATCCTCGGTCTGCATCGCATCCGCTCCGCGCTGGTCGACACCCGCACCCGGCTGGTCAACCAAATCCGTGGGTTGCTCGGCGAATACGGCCTGCAATTCCGCTACGGCCGCAAAGCCTTCATGAATGAACTCAGCGCCCGCATGCCCGAGATCGAACAAGCGGTGCCTCCACTCATCTGGCGCGCCCTGCAACACCAGCTCGCCCACCTTCGGCAACTGGAAGCGGACATCACCGAAACCGAGCGCGAAAACCTTCTTTGGATGAAAGCCAATCCTGCCGCGCAAATGCTGGCAGCCATTAACGGCATTGGCCCATTGACGGCCACGGCTACCGTCGCTGTCATGGGCTCGCCCGATACGTTCCGCTCTGCGCGAGCCTTCGCTGCCAGTCTCGGCCTCGTACCTACCCAAACCGGCACCGGTGGCAAGGTCCGTCTGGGCGGCATTACCAAGCGCGGTGATCGTTATCTGCGCAAATTGCTGATTCACGGCGCCCGCATGGTCGTGACCCGCTCGAAGCAGCGTTCCGCATGGGTCGAGGCGCTTCTGAATCGACGCCCAGTCAACGTGGCAATCGTCGCGCTCGCTAACAAAATGGCTCGCATCGCGTGGGCCATGCTCGCGCAGGGTCAAGCCTATGACCCCAAGCACGTCAGCGCGCGCACGCTCGCGTAGGCAACTCCCTGTTGATTCGAGCACTTCATTCCTCCAACCCTCAGCGTTGCGCAGGTAAGGTGACACGTGTGATGGCAAACGAGATCGTTCCGTGGGAACCCAAACCCGATGACGTCCATGCGGCCCACAGCCCGGCGTGTGAGATGGGGACGTTCCCAGCAGATTCCATCAAGGCCCGCAGGCCTTCGTGCCTGCACCCCAAGGCCGGATATAAGACTGCAAACGCAACCTCGATGTCTCGCACACTAAAACCCGACCTTGCCAACAGGGAGGTGTTCATATAAGGACGTCA
>NZ_JAGXKA010000007.1:0-329603 GCF_019091065.1 Burkholderia sp. GbtcB21 | reverse complement strand
TGCCCAAGGGTACGGATCTGTCCGTCTACTCTCAAAAAGACCTCGACGCGATTGCTGACAAGCTCAACACACGACCGTGGGCCACGCTGAACTGGCACACGCCTCTGCAAATCCTTGCTCAGATTCTGGCTAACCCCACGGATCGAGTTCCTGTTCAGTAACCCGCGAGGTGTTGCACTTCGCCCTTGAAACCGCCACGTGTTTAATTACCTCATGCCTATCCCTCGCACTGCGGTGGAATTGGTCCGGCCGAGTCGAACACCGCGAAACCGTTGTCCGACAGCGCCCTGCCGATACGGGTTTGGCACAACACATGGTCGCCGTCCTGGCTCACGCCCGCCTTGCCACGCGGCAAATTCAACGAAACACCCGACAGCGCGGCTTTCACGCGGGTGACGTCGACGCTGCCGGCCACCTTGACAGCCGCCGCAAACAGGCGAAGTCCGGCATACGTGCACTCGCCGTGCGGTAGCACCACGGCCAACTGCCCTAACCGAGGGTCGTTCGGGCCAGCTTCATGCGCCGTGTAACGCGCGAGAAAGTCCCGGTTCTCCAGGTTGTCGACGCTCATGAAATACGAGGAAACGCCAACGATCCCGGTCGACGCGCCCGTGGTCGCGATCGACAGCGACTCGTGCGCAATGTCAGTTACCAGTTGCGGTTTCATGCCGAACGAGCGGTACTGCTTGACGAAGGTGACCGGGTCGTCGCCGATGCTGTGCCAGACGATCTGTGGGCGCTGGCTTGCGATCTGCTGCAACACCGCACCATAATCGCGTGTGCCGAACGGCAACCAATACACGTTGAGAAACTGCCCGCTGTAACGCTTCACCGCTGCCTGCAGCGCGGGCACCAGCACCTTGCGGTTGCTGCCGATGTCCGAGACCACCGCGCAGACCGTGCGACCACCCTTGCGCATCAGCCAATCGATCAGTGGATCGACGCGCTGGTTGACAGTCAGGCCCGTAGTGAACAGATTCGGATCGCAGCGCCCCTCGTCGAAGTTCGGGTAGATCACCAACCGCCCAGCCGACTTGGCGGCCTGCAACGCTGCTTCGCGCTCGGACGGTAGCACCATGCCGGTCAGGACAGCGACCTCATCGCGCATCAACAGTTGCCGGGCCTTCTGCAGCGTCACGGCGGTGGACATCTGGGTATCCTCGACACTCAGTTGCAACGGGCGTCCCAGCAATCCACCGGCGGCGTTGATTTCGTCGACAGCCAACTGCGCGCAGTTGCGGTTGGTCTCGCCCACGCGGGTGAGCGGACCGCTCAAAGGCGCGAGCAAGCCGATCTTGAGCGGCGTGGTGGCTCGTACCAACGACGGCATGGCAGAAGTGGTGAGTGCGCCGACGGCACTGAATAAGGCGGTTCGGGTAAAGGCGCGACGATTCATCGGAGTCTTCATCGGGTGAGGTCCAGGTGGGAATGCATCGAATGTGGTGAAGAGATTGAAGACGTGTCAGGCTCGGCAGCCGGCGACAGGTATTGCGCCAACGGATGAGCCCCCGCCGAACCGCTTCGTGGCTCGATGCGGCCGGCATGGGCAACTCGTCCATTCTTGAGCACGATGCAGCGCTGCGCGCTGCGCAGCACGAGATCGAGGTTCTGCTCGACGAGCAGCACCGCGAGCTGCGATCGGCGGCACAGCGTTGGGATGACCTCGCCGATCAGCTCGACCAGATTCGGCTGCACACCGTCGGACGGTTCGTCCAGCAACAGCAGTTTCGGCCGACCGCACAGCGCGCGGGCAATCGCGAGCACCTGTTGCTCACCACCGGACAGCGTGCCGCCGTGCTGCGAGAGTCGGGACTTGAGAATGGGGAAATACTCGAACACCTCGTCGAGAATCGCCCCACCAACCACAGCCTGCGTGCCCATCATGAGGTTTTCGCGCACGGTCAGTTTGGGAAAAATCCAGCGCCCCTGAGGAACCAGTCCGATGCCGCGTCGGGCAATCGCATGGGTGCGCAAGCCGTTGATGGATTGCCCCTGAAACCGCACGTCACCTGTCACGCGTGGCAGCAAGCCCATGATCGCTTTGACCAGGGTCGTCTTGCCCACGCCATTGCAGCCGAGTACTCCGACAACTTCGTTTGGCCCGACATCGAGGTCGAGTTGATGCAGCACTGCTACGTCGCCATATCCGGCAGACAAATTCTCAATGTGTAGCATGACCCGCTCCCTGACCGAGATAGATGCGCCGGATCTCTTCATCGCGCGCGATGTCCGCATAGGAGCCCCGTCGAACGATCCGGCCGCGGTGCATGACCCAGGTCTCGCACCGTAGCGCTTCGACAAAGCTCAGGTCGTGCTCGATCGCGAGTACCGCGCAGCGCTCGCGCAGACGGTGAATCAGGCATACGAGCCGCTGCGCATCGGCGACCGAGAGGCCAGCGGCCGGTTCATCGAGCAAGAGCAACGCGGGTTGGCACATCATCGCCATACCGATCTCCAGCCACTGGCGTTCACCATGCGGCAGGGTCATCGCACATAAGTTGGCCTGGTCCGACAGTCCTATCTCGTCCAGAATGGCGTCCGGGTTCGGCATCGGCGTGTGCCGGTACGCGGTAACACCGAGGCCCGCGACGACGAGGTTCTCGCGCACGCTCATTGAAAGAAATGTGTTCGTGCCTTGGAACTTGCGAACCACGCCGCGTCGGCAGAATCGGTGCATCGGCCGCCCCGTCATGCGCTCACCTGCGAGATACAACTCTCCGGCCCCTGGCGCGATCGCACCGGACAACAGCCCGACCAAAGTGCTCTTGCCAGCGCCGTTCGGGCCAATCACGCACAGCAGGTCGTGTGAGCCAATCGACACATCGACGTTGTCGACCGCGTGAATGCCACCGAACGCGCGCTGCAACCCTTCACCCTTTATCAGCGGCGTATCCATTACCGGCCTCCTTCCACGCGTTCGGCACGATGTAAGGGGCTACGTCCCCGTCGAATTCGATCGATCCGACTTGTCCCGGCAATCAAGCCATCGAGTCGTACGCCGTTGGGCAGGAACAGCACGCAGCAGAGGAACAATGCGCCGAGCAGCAGCGGCCATCCGTCAGTAGTTGCGCTCGATACCGTTTGCTTAAGCAGCGTCAACCCAACGGCGGCGAGTACCGGACCACCGAGCGTGCCTTTACCGCCGATCGCCACCCATAGAATGACTTCGGTAGCCAGCACCGGCGAGAACACATCGGGCGCCACTACCCCCGAACAGGCGGCCATCAACGTTCCTGCAATAGCGGCAAGTCCGGCCGATGCGACGAACACCAGCAAAAGGTGCCCGGACGTGTGATAGCCGCACGCCTTTGCGCGCCATTCGTTCGTCGCGATCGCGGTCAGCACTTTGCCGTACCGGCTGCGACATACGAGCCAGGTCGCGACGAGCAGCACGGCAAGCACGGTCACGACCGTGTACCAGGACCCGCGCGCCCCGCTCAAATCGAGCGTCTGCCCGACCGGTGAGAAGGACAATCCCGGAATGCCGAGGAGGCCCGTGTCACCGCCCGTGACCGACTGCCAGCTTGTCGCCAGTTGCTGGACGACAATCAGCACGGCCATGCTGATAATGGCGAAAAAATGCAACCGCACACCGGCGAACAACAGGAAATAGCCCAACACGACCGCGACGACCATGGCACAGATCAGCCCTACGATCACTCCAACGGCGGACGTCTGTCCATATTGCACGGTGGCGATTGCGAAACCGTACGCGCCGAGTCCGAAGAAGGTCGTGTGTCCGAGCGTGAGCACACCAGCCCTGCCCCACAGCACGTCGTAGCTCAGCGCCAGCAGTCCCATGATCAGCGCATCCCGCACGGTCGAAAGCGGATAGCTCCCCAGGCAATACGGCAAGATCAATGCGGCAGCAACGATCGCGGCGCCGATTGCCATCGGAGAGATGTCTTCGATACCGAGCGCTGGCTGAAACAGCCAGCGGCGCGTACTCGAAAGAAGTTGTCGGAGCATGATTCAACCTTTACCGTGGAGCTGATGGGCGGCGCTGAAACCGGGCAACAGCCCTTGTGGCCGAAAACGGATCAGAACGATGGACAGAATCAGCACGATCGCCGAGGCGAGCGACGGATCCACGCGATAACTGAGCAGCGTTTCGGCCGTGCCGACGAAGGCGCTACCCAGCAGACTGCCGGTGATCGAACCGATACCGCCCAACACGATCACGAAGAACGCCTTGGCCAGATAAGCGACGCCAAGGTGGGACTCCACCGATATCATCGGCGCGACAAGTACACCGGCCAGCGACGCGAGTGCGGCACCGCCACAGAACGCCAGCCGGTTCAGCCGTCGCGTGTCGATACCGACTGCCTCTGCCATCGCTGGGTGCTGGATCACAGCACGCAACTGAGTTCCGAAGCGCGTATAGGCAAATAGCAGCCAGCAAACGACCGTCATGACCGCTGCAACGCCAATCACGAAGAGTCGATACGCCGGATAGCTGCCCCCCGGCACGGGAATCGCCCCATCGACGGGCGCGTACACCAACATCGGATGTGTGCCGAAAATCAGTTCGAGGGCTTTCTGGACGATCAAGCTGATCGCGTACGTCGCGAGCAATGTGTCGAGCGGACGGTCGTAGAGCAGTCGGATCACGAGGCGCTCAAGGAACCACCCGAGCACCGCACCAACCACCGGCGCCACAAACAACGCGAGCCAGAACGCATGCGGCCCGCCCAACGATTGCGCCACTGCCAACGTGTAGGCCCCGATCGTCACCCATTCCGCGTGTGCGAGGTTCACGATGTCCATCAAACCGAAGATGATCGCGAGACCCAGCACGACTAGCGCGAGGATGCTCACGTAGCTGAGGATGTTCAAGATTGTCGCCATCGTCAAAAGTCCGTCATGTCATGTCCGCCATGCCAATCCTGTCCAACTCGAAAAGCTGCGGAGTCGTCGTTTCACCAAGCAGAGAAGTCATCACTTCGCCGCCATTCACCTAAGGAAATCTTAGCTTTTAGGCTAAGAGATACTTAGTAAAAATCCCACAATAACTAAAGAAACTCTTAGGATGCCTCGATCCTCATCGACATCCGCTGTTTTCCCCAAGCGCCTGAAACAGGCTCGCCTACGCTCGCGCCTCACCCAGGAGCAACTTGGGATCGCAGCCGGAATCGACGAATTCTCCGCAAGCGCGCGCGTGAATCAATACGAAAGCGGAAAGCACACACCTAAGGTACAGATGGGGCAGCGGCTGGCCGCTGCGCTGCAGGTTCCGACCAGTTTCCTTTACGAAGAAGATGACCTTCTCGCAAGTCTTCTCGCGACTGTCGCAAGGCTACCTCGCGAAAAGAGAAAGACCCTCCTCAAGAGCGCTGAAGCGTTGACGCAGACTACCACCCTCACCTCCAAGACCAAGTAAGTTTTAGCCCACAGACTAAGATTTACTTAGTAAAAACCGCACGCCTTTCTTGGACACTCCGTGAATGTCCAGCGATGCCACCTCTACCTCCGTGTTTCCCAAGCGCCTGAAGCAGGCTCGATTGCGCTCGGGCCTTACTCAGGAACAGCTCGGCATCCAGGCTGGCATCGACGAATTTTCCGCCAGCGCCCGCGTTAACCAATACGAAAAGGGCAAACATACGCCCACGCTTCAAACCAGCCAACGTCTGGCGCGCGCGATGCTGGTCCCCACCAGCTTCCTCTATGAGGACGACGACCTGCTCGCAAACCTTCTTGCCATCGCCGGCCGACTGAGCAAGGAAAAGAAAAGAGCACTCGTTGCGAGCGCGGAAGCACTCGCGCAGGAATAGCGCTCAAAGACGCTCCTCATCGGGCGCATCGCAGCACCCTCTGTGCCGGCAACGACACCACATACCCTCCCAATACGCCCCGGTTCTCTAGAGCAAACGACGCGTCGCCGATTTCGGTGACTGGACACCTTGCGTCCCGAAATACGCGGCATGTCATGAATTCCGCGTCTCCGCTGCGGATCACGCTTGGCGCGTCACCTATTTATTATCATTAAATCTACGCTCGTCGCGATCACTCGTCAACGTGCCTCATCCGAGCGTTTACCCGGCACTTCGCCACCTGGCATGATGCCCCGCAGCTTGACAAACGCGGCCGATCACGCCTACCGTTAATTTATTATAATTAATTGGAGAATAGCATGGGAAGCGATCTGTGTGAACTGACTGCGTGGGAACTTAGCGGGCTGTATGCGAACGGACGGACGTCGCCCGTCGATGTGATGAAGACCACCTTGGAGCGGATCCAGTCATTGGATCCGACGCTCAACGCATTCTGTCAAGTCGCCGATGAGGTTCTTGAATTGGCGCGGGCGTCCGAGGCGCGCTGGCAGCGTGGCGCGCCCCTCAGCCAACTCGACGGCGTCCCGGTCAGCATCAAGGACAACATCGCCGTTGCCGGACTCCCCACGCGATACGGGTCGCGGGCAACGGTGCCTGAAGCCGCCGCATCGGACAGTCCCAGCGTGGCGCGCCTACGTGAGGCGGGGGCAATCTGCTTTGGCAAAACGACCATGCCGGATTTCGCACACAAGATCGTCACCGACAGTCCCCTCACCGGCACCACGCGCAATCCATGGGACCGCTCGCGTACGCCGGGTGGCAGCAGCGGAGGTGCGGCCGTCGCCGTTGCGCTCGGAATGGGCCCGGTGGCCATTGGCACGGACGGCGGCGGATCCATTCGCATCCCAGCCTCCTTCACCGGTGTCTTCGGATTCAAGCCCAGTTTTGGGCGAGTGCCCCACGCACCTCGCGGTCCCTTCGGTCTGCTCAGTCATGTCGGACCGATGACACGTTGCGTTGAGGATGCCGCGCAGATCCTAACGATCATCAGCCGCCCGGACAGCCGCGACTGGTACGCTTTACCGTTCGAGGGAGCAGACTATGCGCGCGGGCTGTCATGCCTTCCCGTTCCGGGCGGTATTCGTATTGCGTGCAGTCCCACGCTCGGATTACCTGTCATCGCCGAGACCGCAATCCACGATGCCGTGGTACGAACAGCAGCGATGTTTCGCGAACTTGGAGCACTCGTTCACGTCGCCGATCCGCCTGGCGTCGCGCAATGCAATGCGGTCCACACAACACTTTGGCGTGCATGCTGCCGTCAGCTCACGGACGGCATGACCGACAGGTGGGCCGAACTCGGCCCGTCGCTGCAGGCATACGCGCAAGCCGGCAACTGCATCTCGCGGGGTGAGCTATTGGGCGCGCTGATCGAACGGGGAGAACTGGGCGCCGCCGTCAATGCGTTTTTCGAGCGGCACGATCTCCTCATCTGCCCGGTGTATCCCGACGTGGCCCCCTCACTTACCGAAGTGAGTTTGAACGAAGCGTCGTTTCCGCATTTCACGGCTTGGTGCAATCAGCTGGGACTGCCGGCGGCAAGCCTCTATGCCGGTATGACCGCCACGCGCCTGCCCGTTGGCATCCAGATAGTAGGCAGTCGCCATGCCGATGCATTGGTGTTGTGGGCGAGCCATATGTTCGAACGCACGTTTGGGCGCGCCCCGTTCGGTGAGCTGACACGCGAGCTCTCCGCCGCTGCGGCCAGAGCAACGCCCACCTAACGAGCTAGGAGCAGAAGTGGACTGGATCTCACTTGGATGCGTTAGCCGGCGTCACGATCGGAGCTCAGGTCCAACTCCGAATCCAGCACCAGCTTCTGCTGCAGCGCAGCGTGCACTGTGCGCAGCTGCGCATACGCTTCGTCCATGTGCGCCGTCATGAGTTGTGCGACCGCGTCGGCATCCCGGCGTCGCGCGGCGTCCAGTATCGCGCGGTGCGCGGCAACCGTGTGCCGCCCGAATGCCTGATAGTCCTGCTGCGTCACGTTTCCCGCCACGATCACGAGCGTGTGCAGCATCTGGTTAATGATCTGGCACAGGCTGCGCAGAAACGCATTCGGATGCGCAGCAGCCAGTACATCGTGGAAATGGATATCCTCGTGTCGCTGGTCGAGCGCCTCGGCGTGACGTGCCTCGAACGGCTCGCAGACGGACACACTGCGCTCGAGCGCATCGAAGTCCGCGTCGCTCAGATGGGGAACCGCACCCGCCGCCACCATGGGTTCCAGCGTGCGGCGTACCGCATAAATGTCCTCGAGCGTGACGCTCTCGAAAAACAGATAGTTCTGCAGCGACTGGAATGCTCGGGCCAGTGGCACGCGCGTAATCGTCGCCCCGCCATCCGGCCCGGTACTCAGGCTCACGAGCCCTTGCATCTCCAGCGCCTTGAGCGCATCGCGCATCGAGCCGCGGCTGACGTTGAACATCTGCTGAAGCTCGGCCTCCTTGTTCAAGCGCTTTCCTGGCCGTGCCTGCCCGTCGTTAATCCAACGCTTGATCTGCTCGGCCACTTGGTCGCCGCGCTTGATTGCGCGCGAGCCTCGCTTATCCGGCTGCGCCGGCGACATCTTCTTTTCGGTTGTCGGTTTTCGCCCTGCCATATCGGTCACGTCCGTCGTTGGCCATTCACTGCTGTATCCCGGCGCCATTATCAGGCATCCGCGCTCAGCACGACCAGATTTCCGGCTCCATGCAAGCCCCCTCCCAATGTTAGGAGTAGCCGGGATGGTGACCAAGACCTACGCTGCAACCCGAACGCCATGCGCCGAATACCCATCACTTCCCCGCATGTCGGTCACTCGATATTGGTTGCCATCAGGAGAAATCCCTCATGTCACAGTCGGTGAAGTCGTCTCAGGTGCAATCCACGCTTGCGACCATCCGGGCCACCCTCGCGGCCGACGGGCTGGAACTGGATCAGCTTGCTGCACGCATGCGTTTGCACTGCCCCGAAGCCGACCGGACACGGCAGATTCCAGATGCAGTTTGTGCACCCTCGGACGTACCTGCGCTGAACTTGAATCTCGTTCCGGCCGCGTATGGAGGTTGCGTGGACGTGCAATCCCTGATGTCGCGCACCACACTGATGGAATATCTCGGATATGCAGACGCGGCACTAGCACTCGCGCTGCCCGGCCCCGGCCTCGCAATGCCGCCCGTCCTCGCACTCGGCAGCGGCGAGCAACAGACCCGCTTCTTCAAACGATTTCGCAGCGACACACCGCGCTGGGGTGCGTTTGCCATTACGGAACCAGACTGCGGCTCGGATGCGACCGCGATGCGGACCACCGCTCGCAAGACGGCGCGCGGCTGGGTGCTGAACGGCACCAAGTGCTTCATCACCAATGGCGCACGCGCGGACGATGTCATCACGTTCGCCACCATCAATCGGCACGCTGGTCGCTTCGGTGTTCGAGCGTTCCATGTCGATCGCAATACCCCGGGCTTCTCCGTCGATCGCGTCGAGCAAATGGCGGGGCTGCGCGCCAGTCAACTCGCGGTTCTCTCCTACAACGACTGCGAAGTACCCGACGACGCACTTCTCAGACGCGGTGACGAAAAGCCTCTCAACGACGCGTTTTCGGGCGCACAACACGCATGGGACTACTTCCGCCCCCTACTTTCCGCGGTCATGGTCGGCGCATGTCGACGAGTACGCGACGATCTCGCGGCCTACTTCGACACAGGCGGACATCCTGTGAATCAACGCCATCGCACTGCCGACGTGAACGAAGCTCTGCTCGATATCGATCGGCAAATCACTACAGCCCAGTTGCTCTGCCGACACGCGGCGTGGAAAACAGATCAAGGAATGGCCACTTCGGAGGACGCGTCAATGGCCAAGGCGTACGCGTCACAAGTAGCCGCCCGCATCACCCGAGCTGCAATCGATCTCGCCGGCCTTGATGGTATCGCTGCCTTTCCGTCGCTTGAGCAAAGCTATCGCGATGCAAAGGCCTTCGACATCATGGAAGGTACCGGGGACCTGCAGCGGCTCATGATTGCTCGCTCCACACTCCGCTCGGCTTCTCTTCCCTGGGAGGTCACCTCTCCCGCGCCGCACCGCTCTACAGAAGCGCACCCATCCTGAACCCATCCGAAACTTCGCACTGGAGATCGTTCATGGCAACCCATCCCGTTTCCCCCAGCTCCGCCAGCGTGTCCGAGACAGTGAAAGCTTGCTTGCTATCGGTACTTGGCAGCACCCTGAGCACCGATCTCATCGTAGACGACACCAACCTCTTCGATGTCGGTGTGGATTCGATGAATATGACGGACTTGCTGTTGCAACTCGAACAGCGCTTCGGTTTCACGCTGGCCCCCGAGGATCTATCCGCCGATCTGTTTCTGCGCTTCGGCAATCTCGTCTCTTTCGTTGAATCCCATGCGTCCTTCGACTAACTTCACTGGCACCGAACCGCGCATTGTCGCAACGGCGCGATATATCCCACAGCACGATGTCCCGGCCGATGCACATTCCGAACCATTCATGGTTTACGGTGGGTCCGCACGAGAGGATGTGATGCAAGCAGTGTATGCCGATACGCTGCGGTGGCGCGACAGTGGTGCCCCATTCGGCGTAGCCGGTATTCCGTTGCCACAAGCATCACGGGCTACTGAAAACCGGGGCGCCGTGGAATCGGACCAGACATTGTCCGACATGGCACTTGCCACAGTGCGAACGCTGCTTGACTCGTCGTCTCAGGTCGAGGCGCTCACACCCGATCAAATCATCGTATGCACAACGAGCTTCGAGCATGATCTGGCATTGTCGTGCGCCTGCCGTCTCCACAGCGAACTTGGATCAAGCCGAGCACCTCTGGCGGTCGGGCAGCTTCAAGGCGTGTCGTTCCTGATGGCGTTGGACATTGCCATGGCGACGATGGCCGCTGACATCCGACTGAATACCGTCGCGATTGTCGCCGCGGAGCGCTGGCGCCGGCCATTCTCACGTCGGATAGGTGCACTGATCGACATGGGCGACGGGGCCGGTGCCGTACTGATCTCGAGACACGCCGGCCCCGGATGGCGGATCAGCGGGCTCACGGTACGAACGCCCGGAATCCCACCTCTCGCAAGTGGGCGCGAACCCATCTGTACATCGACGCTCACGGACGTCATTAGCGAGACGTGCGCAAGCGCAGGTTTTCAACCTGCCAATGTCGACTGGGTACTTCCGGCGCCAATCGACACTCATCTGGCCCGCGAAATCCACACGCGCTGTGGATTGCGGCCCGAACGTATCTGCCACATACGCATGGATGCGCCCGGCCATTTCTGCGCAGCCGACACACCCGCGCGATTCGACGCGCTGCTGCAATCGATCAACCCTAACGAGGGACAACATGCCCTCGTTTGGTCTGCCGGTTTCCAAGGGCAGGCCGGTTGCGCTCTCCTTGAATTTCGTCGAGGTGGATCATGATTGCGTCGCAACAAGCCAGCTCCCTTGCTCTGTCTGGCATCGCGTTCAGCCTGCCAGATCGGACTGTGGATGCGCATCGCTGGGCGGAGCGCTGTGGTCAGCCGTCGACTCGTGCGCGTGCACTGATCGAAAACGGCGTAACGCAGTTCCACGACGCAGCTGGCGAATCGCCCGTGACACTTGCCGTCGACGCTATTTCGTCCCTGCTGCGCAACACCAGAACAGCACCCGAAACGATCGATGCGTTCGTGTACACGCACACGATTCAGACCAGCGTTATCGCACCACCCGCGAGTACTACGCAACAGATCCAGTCCCAAATGAATCTGAACCGTGCGCTGGCATTTTCAATCACGCAACAGCACTGCGTCTCACCAATGGCCGCAATCCGTGTGTTGCAGGTGCTCGCTCTGCGACGGCCCGCATTCCGGCGCGCAATTGTGGTCTGCGCCGATGTGATCGGATCCCACTGCGATCGGCTGCGAGCAATCCAGGATCTTGCACTCCATAGCGACGGTGCCTGTGCGCTGCTGCTAGAACGAGGTGGTCACCGAAACGCCATCGCGGGCTTGCACTTGTATACAGACGGACGATCCTTCCGCGGTACGGACGAGGATCTGCAGCCGGTTCCCGACGATCGATACTACTGGTCTGCGTTCACGACCATGCGTGCCGCCATTCAGCAAGCGGGCGTCACGACACGCGAGATTACACACGTACTCCCGCATCACGCCAATCTTCCGGGCTGGTCCAGGCTGATGGCAATGCTAGCCATCCCTCGCGAGCGGCTCTTCACGGCGAACTTCGCGCCAATCGGCCACGTCTTTGGCGCCGATCCTTTCATTAACTTCCAGACATGTTCGAACCGGGAACCGGGCGGTTGGTCGCTGCTGTTCTCGTGTGGCCTGGTAGGGTGCTTTGGTGCGATGGTGGTCCGCCACTGATCAGCCCATCGATTTCCTTTCAACGCTCGACATTCGATCCGGATACCATCATGAGAAACATACTCGACCTCGTGCAAGCCGCTGCAAGCCGCAAACCTGATGCGGAAGCGCTCGTCTGCGGTTCCGCCCGAGTAAGCTACCAGGATCTGGCTCTCCGCGCGCGCGGTATGGGTGACGCGCTCCACGCACTCGGGTTCACGGCCGGCGCGCGCATTGCGATCTATCTGGACAAACGTGTCGAAACCGTCGTGTCGATGCTTGGTGCGGCTGCCGCGCAATGCGTGTTCGTTCCTATCAATCCGCTCCTCAAACCCCAGCAGGTCGATCATATCCTGCTCGACTCCGGTGCCGATTGCCTGATTACCAGCGCGCTGCGCGCGCGGGTCCTTGACGAACATGGTCTTACCGGCGTTTCCAACACAATCATCGTGGACGATGCCGGCTCCGCAAGCCGACATCTCCGAACAACAACGCACGTTCAAAGCTGGCCCGAGTCCGCGAGCGGAAATCGCACGGAACGCGATAGTGAAAATCCACCACAATCACCGGCGTCGGCCAATGTCGACACGGATCTGGCCGCCATTCTCTACACATCAGGCTCGACTGGATTGCCGAAAGGCGTGATGCTGAGCCACCGCAACCTGCTCGAAGGTGCCTGGAGCGTTGCTCACTATCTGAACAACGTCTCATCCGATCGAATCCTCGCCGCCCTGCCGCTCAGTTTCGATGCTGGCCTGAGTCAGCTCACATCGGCCTGGGCGGCGGGAGCCACCGCCGTGCTCATCAACTATCTGGCACCGCAAGACGTCATTGATGCCTGCGCGAGCGAACGCATTACAGCGATCACGGGCGTACCGCCATTGTGGATGCAACTGGCCCGTGCGGCTTGGCCCGAAACGGCACGCCGGAAGCTACGCTACTTCGCGAATACCGGCGGCAAGCTGCCGGCGCCCGTCTTGCAGCAACTCCGGGCATTGTTTCCGCAGGCCAAACCCTTTCTAATGTATGGCCTGACCGAGGCATTTCGCTCCACGTTTCTCGACCCATCAGAGGTCGATCGGCGGCCCGATTCCATTGGGAAAGCCGTACCTAACGCCCGAATTCTGGTCGTTCGCGATGATGGCTCGCTTTGCGGACCGGACGAAACCGGAGAACTCGTCCATGTCGGAGCCTGCGTCACGCTCGGTTATTGGAATGACGCGACGCGCACAGCCCAGCGCTATCGACCTTCGCCCGAGTTGAAACCCGGTGGCGCGCCGCGAGATCGTGCTGTCTGGTCAGGTGATCTGGTACTGCGAGATGCAGAAGGATTCCTGTACTTCGTCGCACGCAACGACGCCCAAATCAAGAGTTCTGGTTATCGCATCAGCCCGGAAGAGATCGAAGAAGTCGTTCACGACAGCGGCCTTGTCACGGAAGCGGTTGCCTTCGGCATCGCTGACGATGAACTTGGCGAAGCTATCGTCCTGTTGGTCGTGCCGGCCGCCACTGGCTTCGATGCTCAAACGCTTCAGGCCTGGTGTGTGGAACATCTGCCGCGCTACATGGTGCCGCATCGCATCGTGGTTCGCGAGATGGTTCCACGCAACCCCAACGGGAAATTCGATCGAGCCGCATTGCGCGCCGCCTTCTCCAGTCCGAACGCCGCCGCCGAAGTGAGGCAATCATGAACGGACTGTTTGGCGAGCGCGAAGGCGTCCTCACCGTCGGCGGCGTCGAGATCAATCGCCTAGCCGATCGCGCAGGGCGCACACCATTCTTCGCCTATGATCGCGCAACGCTCGACCAGCGTGTGTGCACGCTGCGCGATACGCTGCCACCCGGTATCGACCTGCATTATTCGATCAAGGCGAACCCAATGCCCGCGGTCGTCTATCACCTCGCGCCGCAGATGGACGGGTTCGACGTGGCATCGGCCAACGAGATGGCACTTGCGCTGAATGCGGGCATGCCCGCAGAACTGGTCGGCTTTGCCGGCCCAGGCAAGAGCCGCGACGACTTGCGTCGCGCCGTCGCAAGCGGTGTCAACATTCACCTCGAATCGATCACCCAGCTGCACCTCGTGACAGCACTCGGCTGGGAGCTCGGTGTGCAGCCGAAGGTCGCCGTTCGAGTCAACCCGGACTTTCACGTGAATCACAGCGGGATGCGCATGGGTGGGGGGGCCACCCCTTTTGGGCTCGATGTGGAGCAGGTGCCCGAGCTACTGCGCGAGCTCGATGCCAGAGAAGTATCGTTGGCCGGTTTTCATATTTTCTGGGGGTCCCAGTGTTTGCACGCCCCGACCGTCATCGAGGCTCAACGGAAAAGCGCGGATCTCGTCGTGAGATTGGCCGCTGGCCTGTCGCTCGCCCCGCAATACGTGAACTTCGGAGGCGGTTTCGGCATCCCCTATTTCGCGGGTGAAACACCACTTGACCTCGCTGCGGTCACCGATGCCATGCACGATTGGCTCGGCGTATTCCGCGGTCGTTTACCGGACACGCGCGCGATCCTGGAATTTGGGCGATATTTGGTCGGGGAAGCCGGCATCTATGTCTGCCGAGTGATCGATCGCAAGGTATCCCGAAACCGAACGTTCCTGATTACCGATGGCGGCCTGCACCACCATCTGGCTGCATCGGGAAACTTCGGGCAGATCCTGCGCCGCAATTTTCCGGTCGCCATCGGGAATCGCCAAACACAAGTCCCGACGGAGCGTTGCCACATCGTCGGATGCCTGTGCACGCCGCTCGACCGGATCGCCGACGACGTGCTGCTTCCCGAGGCTCGCATTGGGGACTTTGTGGTCGTCTTCCAATCAGGTGCGTATGGACGCTCGGCCAGCCCCAGGGACTTTCTCGGCCACCCTGATGCGATCGAGATGCTCGTCTGACCACCCTCGTCCTTTGTGGAGGATTGTGATGTTCTCCCCCGATTCCTTCCCGCCAGGGCCCGCTCCGGCGCCGTGGGCACTGACCGATGATCAACGCAACCTCTATATCGCGAGCCAATGCTTCGCGCGCAACCGACTGGAGCCTTTGCTTGCCGGTTCACCCAGCGTAGCAGCGTGGCAAGAAACCGTCAGACTCGCTGCCGCAACACTTGATCTTGGAACAATGGTCCTACCCGAGGAACACGGCGGCCTCGGAATCGACCGTCACGGTCTGGCACTTGTTGTCGAAGCGCTCGCCGCCGGACCGCTTGAGCGTGCGTTGGAGTTGACGCTGACGGCACCCGCGCTCATGGTGCTCCGGATGCACAATACACTCGGTCCAGTTCTGGCTCGGCCAGTTCAGGCGTATTTCGACGGCACAACAGCGATCGCATTGTCCGTGCCCGGCATCGACAACACAACAATATGGCAACTCGGTCCACTGGGCGACGCTGTGACCCTCGCCATGCGGATAGATGAGAAGCGGCGCCTCCTCCTCACCGAGCGCCCACGTGATCAGCGACCTTCGAGATCGACAGGCATCGCCACGCTCGGCACCCTCGTGTTGGAGCAATTGCATTCCGACGAAGCCGCGGCCGAAACGCCCCTCGCCGTAATTGCGCGAGCCGACAGCGATAGCGTTCCTCCCGCGCAAACGTACATGACGGAAATCGGCCTCTATCTCGCTGCGCTCTTGACGGGCGCCATGCAACATAGCGTCCGGTTCGCGTTCGATTACGCGACGACTCGGCAAGCGTTCCGAAAGCCGTTAGCAAGCCACCAGCTCGTCGCGGCGCGATTATCCGACATGCTGATCGTCACCCATGGCACCCACCTGTTTTTGCAGGCAGTAAGTACGGCTCGCCCGTCGGCGCCGGTCCCGCTGGTCCGTCAGTTACTGCGACACGTCGCGGCCGAGTCGGTCAGCGTCAGTCGCGAATTCGTGCAGCTTTGCGGCGGCCATGGTTATGTTGAAGGGCTCCCGCCGGCAGCCCGCTTCCAGACGGGCCACTGGTTTTCCTTCCTGCTGCAGCGCATCGACACAGCGCTCGGCTGGCTCGCGGAGCCGCGGATGGCGAATGACGAGGTCGACGGATGAATGGCTGCGCCCCTACGGATGGCACGCCTCAGCCCTCAATGGACAACGCTGCATCGCATGCAACGTCCTCTACTTTCTGGCTACGCGAACCAGGGCTGAATGACATCGACGACATCGTCGCCTGGCTCGCCCAGCCGACCATCAGCCGGTGGTTCGACTTCGGGCTCGGCCGCCAAACCCTACCCGCATTGGCGGTGCAAGCAATGGTCCATAGCAGACAGCATCGAATACGCGTATTCGGTTCGGTTGGCTATACAGTGCCGAGCGGTATAGTCGCCGTCAGTGATGTCACGCATCGCTTCGCGACGGGCTCATTCTGGATCCTTCGCGACCGGTTGCGGCCAACCTGCGTCAATATGGCTTTCAACGCCGCGACATACCTCCTTCATGAAGCGTTCGTCCTTGATCGGCTGCGGTGCATCACTGCATGGGCTGTCGACTGCAATGTTCCGTCGCAACGTCTGCTCGCGCGCCTGGGTTTTCGTCTGATCGGACAGCAACGAGACTGCCATCTCGTCGATGGCATGCGCGTCGGGCGGCTCCTTTACGACCTGCTGCCCGACGACCTCGCGCTACCATGCGCACCATGAATACACCGGTGATCACGGCACTTGCCAGCTATGTGCCGCACACAGTCGCTGTACAGCGTGAGCGCGGAATCGAGCCGACGCTCAGTGCTCCGATGCGGTCCGGTTGGCACGCTTGGGTCACGTCGTGGCAAGCGGATTACGCCCCTCACCCCACAAAGAAGGCGGCTTCAACCGGAAGCGCTGCAATCAGCGCAGCGCCGGACGAATTTCGTTGTGTCCCTGTTGAGCGCGATACCGATCTATCCGGGCTCGCCGCGAAAGTGGCGCAGACAATATGTGCTGCGCGGCCAGCCAATGAAGCCCCGATCGATATTGCAATGTTCTGTCACAGTAGCCTCAACGAGCATGTGTCCACAACGACCGCTGGACGCTTGCGTGCAGTAATCGGCACGCCCTGCTTCCCGTTCTCCATCTCCCAACAGCAGGGGGCCTCCACGTTCACGGCCCTCCAGCTGGCGAGTGATCTGCTGATTGCGGAGCCCGAAATCAACACCATCTTGGTCGTCGCTGCCGAAAAGTGGTGTTCGCCGTTTTCGCGATGGACGGATCAGGGAATTGTGCAGGGCGATGCAGCCGGTGCCATCCTCGTGGAACGTTCCAGACCCGCGTCTTGCGGACTGGTGGTGATCGACGCACGCGCCAGCTGCCTCCACCGGTTCGCGCCACCCGCCCCGCTCTCAAGGCTAGACATCCGCACCGATTGGGTTCCGGCGCTGCAATCGACGATCGACGCGATACTGCTCCGACACGCGCTTCAGCCGAACGACCTCGACACCGTCGTAGGAGCAGGAATAGATCCGCAGCTTGATGAAGCTATTTGCCGACATCTCAGTCGCCGTGTCGTTGAATTTTCCGACCGCCGCCGCGCCCATCTAGGAGCAGCCGAACCTATCGTGCAGCTCGCCAACGCACTCGAATCTCACGACCTGTCAGTGTGCGATCGAATCCTGACGTGGGGCGTCGGCCTGGGCGGTTTCGTCGGTTGCGCACTGTTCGAATCGCATGGTCGGCCGCTCCTATATCTCGTTCCGCCGTGAGCACTTCTATCGGGATCGTCCATACCGCTTACTATCTGCCTGAGCCGGCCGAGGACGTCCGCAGCTGGGCCCAACGAACGAAGCAGTCCGCCGAGACCGTCAAACGCCTCGAAAAAGCGGGGGTGCGCTTGTTCTATGACGCTCGGGGACAGACTGCGCTTTCGCTTGCCGCGAACGCCATCCAATCGCTCGTTCGTGCGACCCATTTTGCTCCCGACACGATCGACTTTCTCGTCTACGTTCATACGCTTCAGGGCAGCGTCGCCCCTCCGCCGCTATCCCTGCCACGCCTGCTATGCGAACACTTTGGTTTCGAGCAGGCAGAGGCATTCTCGTTTGCGCAACAGCATTGCGCCTCATCACTGGGCGCGCTACGGATCATTCGCGCGATGTTTGCCGCCCGTCCGTCCATCAACCGCGGCCTGCTGGTGGGCGCAGACGTCATACCCCTCGCAAACGACCGGTCAATCGCCGGGGCCGGATTGCTCAGCGATGGCGCATGTGCTGTGCTGGTCGAACGCAATGCCTCGATCAATCGATTGGTCTCGCTGGCGTTTCACGCGAGTGGAGAAGGTTGGCGCGGCACACTGGAAGAAGACGAATCGCGATTCGCAGCTCAGTACTTCTTTGCCGCGCGTCGGCTCGCGACGCAAACCAGCGCCGAGGCAAACGTGCCCCCAGCCGATATTCAGCGCATCTTTCCTTCCCATCTTGATCTGCCAACCTGGCGTAGAACTGTCGCATCGCTCGGCCTTCCCGCACGATGCCTGTTTGCTGACAACTTTGCCCGCGTCGCGCATGTGACGGTCAGCGATCCATTCATCAATCTCGCCGACTGCGATGATCTGGTTCCCGGTAAGCCTTTCCTGCTATGCGCCCGCGGAGTGGGAGGATTTTCCGCGGCGGCACTCTTCGTTCGCTAACAGGATCGTTGAATTCAGGAAATTTCGCTAATGGCGCGGCACGCGATCGCTAAATACGTTGCAATATCGTTCTCGTTCCGAGACGGTGACTTTTAAAAATAAAATTGCGTATTAAATTATTACAATCTATTGGATGACGTTCCGGTTCAAACCATTAGACTCCACATTAGCTACGCACCCAACGTCCATCTCGACGTAACCTCCGACGTCGGCCATCGCATAGCGGGTGCGCAGGTATTCAGTACCCCACTACCATACCGTTTGCCGGAGTCGCTGCCACAGTGATGGCGCCCTGCTCCAGCATTTCTCTTGAATGCCACTAGGCAATAAGTGAGGCAGAAGTCATGAGAACGCGATTTCGGCATCGCACAAGCAAAAAAGCGTCCAAGCCGCCACCATGGAATGTCACATTAGCCACCCGAATGGCGCCAATCCTGTCTCTCTTTACCGATGCAAAGGATATTTCTTCGCTTTCCGACTTGCTTGGCAATGCGGTGCTTCCATTGGGTTTTCCATGTTACGCCGTCACACGGATCTCCCTGACTTGCATTCGCTCTAGACCTAGCATGTCTATGGAGGCAATCTGCTCACATTATCCCAATAACTGGGTGCAGCACTATCTACAGCACAACTATGGCCCCGTTGATCCCGTACATCGAGTGGCTTTTACTTCCTCAGGACCTTATCGCTGGGGCGATATTACCGACTTGAACCATGCTGAGCGACATGTGCTCGTGGAAGCGTGCGACGCCGGACTCAAAAACGGGCTGAGCATTCCAATTCGTGAGATCGGGGGCAGTGTTTTGCTCATCAATCTGTCAGGGCCGTCATCCCGTATCAATGCAGGGACGAGTCGGCAGCTCGCGAGCGTAATCAGCAATCTATTCCGTTTGGAGCTGGATCGGTTCGCTCCTCCCCATCCGAGGGCGTTCATTCAGCTTTCCCCGCGTCAGCGCCAATGTCTTTCATGGGTCGCACAAGGAAAAACATCGACGGATATCTGCATGATTCTCGAAATATCCCGCCATACCGTCGAGTATCATATCACTGAAGCAATGAAGGTCCTGAACGTGAATAGCAGGATAGCAGCCGCCGTCATTGCCTCCAATTACGGCCTACTTGATTGGCCCTCTTATTTTCAGTAAAAATTTTCCGAATAATGTGTGAGCGCGTCACCGGCATGATTTAACCATGCCCCCGGGCCTCTCGAATCCCATATATTGAATAATTCTGGACCAACCAGAGATCTTCAATCTCGCACGGATGATGCGCGTCCAATATTCATCTGCGCCTCCTCCCTACCTAACTAGTTCCCGTTGTTGTTTCGACTTGATACGGTGGCGCCCATCAATAAATGATGGAGAACGCAAATGCCACTCATTATCGCGGGTAGGTTGAGCGACTTACCGCTTGAACTTCGTGATGGACTCGGCGCATTCCGGTACGACGTGTTCGTGCGCCGCCTCGGCTGGCCGCTACCCGATGTTAAGGAAAATGAAACCATAGAATGGGATCACTTCGATGGCGAAAACACCATTCAGATTGTTGAACTTACACCCGAACGGCAGATATGTGGTTGCGCACGCCTGATGCCGACTACCGCCCCATACCTGCTCCGAGAACTACTTCCTCGATCGTCAGACCTCGACTTTCCCTCGTCACCCACCGTATGGGAGCTATCGCGGTTCGCCGGCTCGGGCATGCAACTCTTTCCCTATGTTATGGCCGTCGCGGCATCCCTCGGCGCGACCCGCATCATTGGTGTCGTCACCCAGGCCATCGCACGACTGTATCGCCGCTTTGGCCTCGATCTTCAGTATGTGGGACCTCATCCGGAGACCGCTAGCTCCCCGTTCGTCGTCTGTGCCATTGATCTGACGCCCGCCGCGTTCGCCAAACTTGGATCCGATCTCGATAGTCTCCGCTCTTCAATCACGTGGCATCGTCCGCTCACGCCGAATGTTCGTGGCTCGGTGGTGGAGACGGTACCACGCGCTGCTCGTTGCGCGGCAGACGTGCAATAGGTCCCCTCCCGGCGACGACAGTCGCGCTTCGCCGAAATTAGTGCGCTCGACTTCCACGACTACAATTAGGATGTGGATCGCCGGTGGTGATGCCGGTTATCCGCATCCTTTACCCAATCCGGCCGGATGGCGGATGCGTAGGCCTGTCCGGTGCGTGAACCTTCGCCGCTTGCCTGTGCCCTCAGTCCGAGACGTTCATCAATCGCATGCGCGACAGTCGAAGATTTTGGCAGACGGCCGTCATCGCAATCCGTCCAGAACACATGCATCGCGTCGAACAAAACTGAGAGGATCGCGGTCAGGTAAGGCAGGCGAACGACTACACCGCCTCCCATCGAATTGCCATCACCGGGACCGTAGTGATCGCTCGGCACGTCGGCCGGCAGGTCTATCCGCAGCGCGTCAAGTTCACGCTGCAATCGATCTTCAACGCAGTAATGCGCGGTCGCCGAGTTCGCCAGGACCTTGCCAAGCTCGCACAGCTTCTCGTCTTTCAGTTGAACGCATCTTGTGAGACGACGAATCTGCGTTTCGGCCCTTCGCAAACGGATCTGTAAGGTCGCGCAATCGCAGGCCGGTGCCGAGCATGCGCTTGTATCACTCGATCGCCAAACATTATCGCGTTGCTCCATAGCAGGCCTCGCCTCGAACATGGTGATATGTACTCCACACACCGCGAGAAATCGGACCGATGATGCACCGACCTGGCCGGACTCATCGCGCCGGCGCAAATCGGTTCATCTTTTTTCGTTCCTTCTCGCAACAGTGTCAACTGTGAAGATTGGGGGGCACCGATCAGCGCGTCTGCGAAGTCGAACGATATGGAAAAACGGAACGTCCAATCAAAACATTGACGCAGAGTTGGACTGTCCGTTGCACGAGGTCACGCACGTCCAGAAAAAGTAACGTGGCTTGTCTGACGTTTTACTCTTTGACACGGCCTGGCGAACACAAAAATAGCTCTCCTCATTGTGCCTGCGACGTAATTCAATAGAGAGGGCCGTCGCCCCCTGCTGAATCGGAGCGGTTGACCGTACATTGGTGGGTGATGTACGGTCGCACGACTGTTTGCTGATGATCGTCGGAATTTGCATACCCAACCGCAATGGTCCAATGTACGGCATCGATGTCCCACCAAATTCGCGGCCTCGGAGACGATAAATGATCGACTCCTGGTCAAAACGATGAGAAAATCGCGCAATCGTTCCAATTGCGCCTCCGACAATGACATGTCGCAGACCCGATGCGCCGCGCCGAATTGGACTCTTCGAAGCGACGATTTCAATACTGTTTCTTTTAACCACGTGGAGTGAAGAATGGCCACCTATCAAGAATTGAAAGCCAAGGCTGATGCACTGCTCGTGCAAGCGGAAGAAGCTCGGCAGGCCGAACTAGAGACTGTGCTTGAAGAAGTTCGCGCGCGGGTTCAGGAGTACGGACTCACGCCAGACCAGATCTTCGGCCGTAAGCGCGTACGTAGCGCGAATGGCAGCCAACCCGCAACGCCGAAGTATCAGGATCCGAAAACGGGCAAGACATGGAGTGGGCGCGGTCGCGAACCGTCATGGATCAAGGGTAAGAAACGCGATCGCTTCTTGATCGCCGAATGATCACGGCAGCGTAGCGATCGGTCGTCCTACGGACACCCTCTGGGCACGCGGCTTCATGCTGCAGGCCCAGTTGAATCTGTATCAAGCCGTGCCGACCCAACAGATTCAGATCCGCCTTATCTGACCAACGTTGAAGACTCCCTGCGGTCCATTGGAATCCATACCGTTCGTCTCCGGGGCAGCTCTATTTCACACATAGCAGCGATATCGACAGATGTCGATGAATTCGGCCTGCATTGCATCAGGATCAAGCGACATACCGACGCACAGCCTCGCACTCGCGGTACCGTGCAAGTGCGAACCCACCCGGCCCGCAGCACCGTTTCCAGAACAGAGGCAGCGTCGATTTAGGCAGCAAACGTTTGCGGCATGACCGGTGCCATTGACGCTTCAAGCATGTGTCCGCTTGAACAATACGCCCCCCAGTCCTCCATCATGAGCCGCCGTCTTTCGAGTTGATCGCGACGCCGATAAGCCGCTATCGTCTGCGAAGTAATGATGTGCGCCAACGCTTCCTCTGCCAAAGAATCCGGATAGTCGGTGCATTCGGCGACCCAGTCACGAAATGTCGACCGGAAACCGTGCACGGTGATGCCGGAGTACGACATGCGTTTCAGCAGTGACAGCATCGCCATGTTCGACAGTGGGCGCCCTTCCGTGCAACCGGGAAACAGATATCCATACTTCGCCTTCGGTAGCGCACTGCGTACGATCTCGACGGCCCGCTTGCAAAGTGGCACGCGCAGCGGCCGACCGCTCTTCGTGCGATCTCCCGGGATACTCCAGACACGATTGTCGAGATCAAACTCCTCAACCCGCGCAAACCGCGCCTCGTTCGTGCGAGTCGCCGTGAGGATAAGCAGGTGCAGCACCCGTGCCGCGCGTCGGGGACGAAGCTCCAGCTCCCGGATAAACGTCGGAAGGTCTTCCCAAGGCAACGCCGGATGATGCTTTACCTGCGAGCGTTTCTTTGACCGTGGTAACACCAGTTGGAGATGGTCTACGTAACGAGCAGGGTTGCCACCGGCGCGGTGGCCCATCACGGTCTCCGCGTCCAGGATCGCCTTAATGCGCCCCCGCACACGGCGCGCCGTCTCTGCCTTTTTGGTCCAAATCGGCTGCAGAATGCGGACAATCATTGCTGTGTCGATGTCGCGCACACGCACATCGCCGATGATGGGATAGGCGTAGGTCTTCAGCGTATTGTCCCATTGCTGACTGTGCTTCCGGTTTCGCCACTCCGATTCGTGCGCTCGAATGAACGCTTCAGCTGCCTCACGGAACGTCACGTTGGCATCGACGGAGATGTCGAGCAATCGACGACGCTGCTCTTCGCGCCGTGCCAGGATGGGATCGACCTGATCCCGGACCATCTCGCGGTACCTAGTGGCCAGCTTTCGCGCTTCACCAAGCGAGACTCGCGAAAGCGGTCCGAGGCCCATTTCGCGCACTCGCCTGTCGAGCGTGAAGCGAAACACCCATGAGCGTGCGCCACTGCCGGCGATCTGCATGAAGAGGCCACCGCCGTCGGCATAATGTCCTGGATCCACCGCCTTCGCGACCCGCAGCGCGCTAAGCCGATGCAACTGTCGTCCCGCCATGCCGCCCTCCTTTCCTACCCACAAAACCCATGTTGCTACCCATGTTTCGTGAGGAAATTGTGGAGGACGCGGCTGGACGTCGCAAGCACATCCTTACCCACAAAACTCCGCAAAATCATAGGCTTGCGGACTTTCAGAGGAAGTTCAAGGAACGCCGCGGAAGCCCGGCATGGCGGAAGGCAGCAGGAGTCGAACCTACCCGGGAGTGTCTGACACCCCCAACTGGATTTGAAGTCCAGCCGTACCACCGGATACGAATGCCTTCCTCGGGGAAACAACCCAAAGAACAACGAGCGCCTACGCCTGAATACCCACCCAACCGCTGTCAGGCCGCAGGAAGTGAAGATCGCGGCGGAAGCGAGTATACCCAACCCGATCGAAGAACTCGAGAATCTGGATCGCACGTTTGCGGCCCAGCCCCGTCGCGTCGCGAAACGTCGCGGCATCGAGCCCGCCGCCGCTCGAAGGCGCGAGGTGCGCGACCAGTTCCGTCAGCTCGCGTACGACATCCGCGTGATAGAACAGGTCGCGCACGACCTGGTGCACGTCGCCGCGCCGCGCGAGCTTGCGCAGCAGCGTGCGCACCGCGTCCTCGGCCGCGCCCGTGTCGCGGGCCAGGTCGCGCACCCACGGCGGATCGAAGCGCCCCGCATGAATCAGCGGCAGCAGTTGCCGCGCCAGCGCTTCCTCGCGCGAATCGAGGCTCACCGAATGCGACGGCAGATGCAGCCACGGCCCGCTTCGCGCGACTTCGCCGCCGGACACCAGCGCATCGACGAGCGCACGCCACAACGCATCGCCGGCAAGCGGCGCAGCCATCCGCCGCAGGCGCGCGGCGTCGAGCCCCTGTTCGTCGGGCATGCGCTCGTGATACGCGCGCAGCGTCTCGATCGCCCGCGTCTGCAGCGCGCGCCAGTGCGCATGCGAAATCACCGCGCCGTCGTTCGACGCGGCATCGCGTTGCCCGATCGCCTGCGCGTCGTCCGGCAACGCGAGCGCATCCGGCGCGAAACCGGTGAGGTGCGTGAGCATCGCGCGCGGGATGCCGAGCGGCGCCTGCGCGAGCAGCGCATCGAGGCACCCTTCGTCGAGCCACTCGGCAAGTGCATCGAGCCACGCGCGGCGCGCGGGCGTGCGGCGCTTGCGCGCCGGCCCGAACGGATCGAGCACACGACCGCCGCCGACGGTGCGGGTCGCCTGCGGATTGCGGACGATGAAGCGGTCGCCCGGCAGCGCGAACACCGGTTCGTCGAATACCAGTTGCACGCGCATCCGCTGGCCGGCCGCGAGCGTATCGCCGTCGAGCAGCGCGACATGCGCGACGCGATGCAGCGTGCCGAGATGCACGTGCAGCGGCGCCCAGTGCGTCAGCGTCAGCCCCGCGTCCGCGAGCAGCGTCAGCTCGACGTCCACGCGCGGCGACGTCGCGGCGAGCCGCGCATCGGCGACGGTATCGCCGCGCTCGACGTCGGCCTTGTCGACGCCGGCCAGGTTCAGTGCGCAACGCTCGCCCGCGCGGCCGGCCTGGACCGGCCGGTTCTGCGCATGGATGCTGCGCACGCGCGCCGCGCCGCCCGTGCGCACGATCGCGAGCGTGTCGCCCGTCGCGACGCGGCCCGCGAACGCGGTGCCCGTCACGACGGTCCCCTGCCCCGCGAGCGTAAACACGCGATCGACCGCGAGCCGGAACAGGCCGTCGTCGCGGCGCGCACGCCACGCGATCGCCGCGTCGGCCAGGTGACGCTTCAACGCGGCGACGCCCGGATCGTCCACGGCCGTCGCACGGGTTTCGAAGATCGGCGCGCCGGCCAGCGTCGAGTCGTGCAGCCATGCGGCGATCTCGTCGCGCACCTGGGCGACGCGCGCGGCGTCGACACGATCGCACTTCGTCAGCGCGACCGCGCCGTGCGTGACGCCGAGCAGCTGCAGGATCGCGAGATGCTCGCGCGTCTGCGGCATCACGCCGTCGTCGGCGGCGATCACGAGCAGCGCGAAGTCGATCCCGCACGCGCCGGCCGCCATCGTATGGATCAGCTTCTCGTGGCCCGGCACGTCGATCAGGCCGAGCACGTCGCCGTTCTCGAGCGGCGTATACGCGTAGCCGAGCTCGATCGAGATGCCACGTGCCTTCTCTTCCTTCAGCCGGTCGGTATCGACGCCCGTCAGCGCCCGCGCGAGCGTCGTCTTGCCGTGATCGATGTGTCCCGCGGTACCGACGATCATGCAGCGGGCTCCGCGGGCGGCACGCATTGCGCGACGAATGCCGCTTCGTCGGCGGCTTCGAGGCAGCGCAGGTCGAGCCGCAGCGCGTTGTCGGCGATGCGGCCGATCACCGGGCGCGGCCATTCGCGCAGCCGCTTCTCGAGCTGCGCAAGCGCGCGGCCGCTGCGCTTGCCGTCCGGCGTGCGCACGACGAGCCCGGCGCTCGGCAGCTGGTCGACCGGCAGCGCGCCGCTGCCGATCTGGCTGAACATCGGTTCGACCGTCACGTCGAAACCGTTGCCGAGCGCGGCCTGCAGCGCCGGGCGCACGCGTTCGGCAGCCTCGGCGATCTCGCGCTGCGGACGCGTCAGCAGGCGCAAAGTCGTGAGCCGGTCGCGCAGGAATTCGGGTGCCTGATAGAGACGCAGCACGGGCTCGAGCGCCGCGAGCGTCAGCTTGCCGACGCGCAGCGCGCGCTTGAGCGGATGCTTCTTGATCTTCGCGACCAGTGCACGATCGCCGACGATCAGGCCGGCCTGCGGCCCGCCAAGCAGCTTGTCGCCGCTGAAGGTGACAACGTTTGCGCCGGCGGCGACGGTTTCCTGCACGGTCGTCTCGTGCGGCAGTCCCCATAACGACAGGTCGGCGAGCGTGCCGCTGCCGAGATCGACGGCGACCGGCAGCCCATGCTCGCGCGCGAGCGGCGCGAGTTCGGCGAGCGTCGCCTCCTTCGTGAAGCCGCTGATCGCATAGTTGCTGCAGTGCACCTTCATCAGCAGCGCGGTGCGCGGGCCGATCGCGTCCGCGTAGTCGCGCAGATGGGTGCGGTTGGTCGTGCCGACCTCGCGCAACCTGGCGCCAGCGCGACTCATGATGTCGGGAATCCGGAAGGCGCCGCCGATCTCGACCAGCTCGCCGCGCGATACGACCACTTCGCGCTTCGTCGCGAGCGCCGACAGCGTCAGCAGCACGGCCGCCGCATTGTTGTTGACGACGGTCGCCGCTTCCGCGCCCGTCAGTTCGCACAACAGATCGTCGATCAGGTCGTCGCGATCGCCGCGACGGCCCGTGGCGAGATCGAATTCGAGGTTGACGGGCCGCGTCAGCACGTCGATCACCGCGCGCACCGCTTCGTCGGGCAGCAGCGCGCGCCCGAGGTTCGTATGCAGCACGGTGCCGGTCAGGTTGAACACCGCGCGCACGGCGCCGGCGCTCTGTGCGGCCAGCGTGCGCGCGACGGCCGCGGCGATGCGCGGCTCGTCGAGCGGCTCGGCCGCCGCCGGATCGTGCTGCGCGGCGGTACGCCAGCGTTCGAGTTCGGCGCGCACGGCATTCAGCACGCGCGTGCGGCCATGGTCGGCAAGCAGCGGTTGCAGCGGTGCCGACGACAGCACGCGCTCGACCGACGGCACGCGCGCCAGCACCGCATTCAGTTCATTCACACCCGGTTCGGTCACGTAGTAGTGGCTCCAGTCTCATGCTTCGCAGTCGGCCGGGGCCGGCGCTCGCGCACCGCCCCCGGCCCCGTGCCGTCAATCCGCTTCCCGCGACACGTCCGGCCACAGCAGCGGGTTCGGCGAACTGCGCTGGTATCCGGCCTCGTTCATCAGCAGGTCGAGCGTGAGACTCGCGAGATCGTCCGCCAGCGGCTCGAATTCGTAGTCCTTCTCCTGGTAGCCGATCTTGCGATAGGTCTTGCACTCGTCGCACGATTCGGCCTTGACGGCTTCGCTGCCGCCCTCGATCCCGTGGTATGCGATGCCCTTCGTCGAATCGCAGTGCGAGCACTTGGTGCGCACCATGTGCCACTCGGTCGTGCACAGCCCGCATTGCAGGAAACGGTAGCCCTGGAACTGGCCGCCGACCCGCACGACGCTCGCGACCGGATGCGAGCCGCACACCGGGCACAGCCCCGGCTGGTCGAGATACGGAACGTCGGCCGGCGTCACGCGGCTGGCGAGATCGGTCCACACGACCTGCAGCGCGGCCATCAGGAACGGCGCGGTGGCCGGGTCGACCTCGGCGAAACGCAGCGCGAGGATCGCGTCGGCCTGCGCGTCGAGTTCGGCGGGCGCCATCAGGCGCAGCCGGTCGAGCAGCTTCGCGAGCGACGGATTGACGAGCCCGGCGCCTTCGACGCGATCGAGCAGTTCGTACAGCACGGCGCGCCAGCGCGGATCGCGCTCGCCGTCGAGCGCCGGCACGAGCGGCATCGAATGCTGCTGCGCACGCGCGATCGCTTCCTTCGACGGCAGCGGCAGCTCCAGCGTCTGCAATGTCGCGTGCTGCGCATCGGCGACGGTGGCCATCAGCCGCAGGTAGCCGCTGATCGGGTTCAGGTCGGCAAGCTTGCGCAGCCGCGCGGCGCGCGCCGCAAACGCGGTGGCGCGCTCCGGCAGGCGAAAGCGCGGAATGGCCGAATGATCGAGTGCCGAGATCTCGGTCGGTTCGAGAATGCGTTGTGTCACAGAAATGTATTCCAAATAAACAAGCGCCGACGGATCGGCGCTTCGGGCAGTTCCGACGGCTGACGGAGCGGCCCGCCGCGATCGGCGAACCGCCCCGCTCCGGTGCGTTATTTCACGCTTTCACGGAACCACTTCGGGTGGTGCTTGCGGGCCCAGCCCAGCGTGACGGTGCCACGCACCATCGCGCCGATCGAGCCCTTCACCCACAACGCCGCGTAAATGTGCACGATGATGCTCGCGATCAGCACGAAGGCCGCCACGGCATGCACGACAGCGGCCGCGCGAATCACCCCGATCGGGAAGTAGAACGAGAAGTAGCGCCGCCAGATCACGATCCCCGACAGCAGGAGCAACAGCAGGCATGCCACCAACGTAAAGAATAGCAGCTTCTGCCCGGCGTTATAGCGCCCGACGGGCGGCAGCTTGTCTTCCTGGTTGGTCAGCACGTCGCCGATCTGCTTCAGCCACTGCCGGTCGTCCGCGTCGAGCGCGTTGTGGTGCCAGAAGCGCACGACCAGGATCGCGAACGACACGAACATCACGAGGCCGACGAACGGATGCAGGATCCGCGTCCACTGGCCGCCGCCGAACAGCGCGGTCAGCCAGAACATCGACGGATGAAACAGCGCGAGCCCGGACAGCGCGAGCAGCACGAACGTGATCGCGGTGATCCAGTGATTCGTACGCTCGTTCGCCGAGTAGCGGACGATCAGGTTGGGGTCGTCGTGCTTCATTTCGCGTCCTCCTTGATGCGTCGCGCCTCGTCGCGCGCGGCCGATTCCTCGTCGTCGCTCACCTCGTTCGGACCGACCCGGACATAGTGGAAGAACCCGGCAAGCGCCGTCAGCGCGATGCCGGCGACCGCGAGCGGCTTCGCGATGCCCTTCCACAGCTTCACCATCGGGCTGATCGACGGGTTGTCGGGCAGCCCGTGGTACAGCGACGGTTTGTCGGCATGGTGCAGCACGTACATCACGTGCGTGCCGCCGACGCCCTGCGGGTCGTACAGCCCCGCATGCTCGAAGCCGCGCTCCTTCAGGTCCTCGATCCGCTCGGCCGCGTGCTGCTTCATGTCCTCCTTGGTACCGAACACGATCGCGCCCGTCGGGCAGGTCTTCACGCAGGCCGGTTCCTGGCCGACCGCGACGCGGTCGGAACAGAGCGTGCACTTGTACGCGCGATGATCCTTCTTCGAGATCCGCGGAACGTTGAACGGGCAGCCGGTCACGCAATAGCCGCAACCGATGCAGTTCTCCTCGTGGAAATCGACGATCCCGTTGTTGTACTGCACGATCGCACCCGGCGACGGACACGCCTTCAGGCAGCCCGGATCCTCGCAGTGCATGCAGCCGTCCTTGCGGATCAGCCATTCGAGGTCGCCTGCCGGGTTCTCGTATTCGGAGAACCGCATCACCGTCCACGAGTGCTCGGTCAGGTCGGCCGGGTTGTCGTACACGCCGACGTTGGTGCCGACCTCGTCGCGCAGGTCGTTCCACTCCATGCACGCCGTCTGGCATGCCTTGCAGCCGATGCACTTCGATACGTCGATCAGCTTCGCGACGCTCCCGGTCACCGGTTCGCGCACCGTGGGCGGTGGCGTCGTGGTGGCCGAGACGCGCTTGATATCCAGCGATTGCAATGCCATCTCTTTCCCCTTACGCCTTTTCGACCTTCACCAGGAACGACTTGAATTCCGGTGTGTACGAGTTGCCGTCACCCACGGACGGAGTCAGGGTATTGGCGAGATAGCCGGGCTTCGTCAGACCCTTGAAGCCCCAGTGCAACGGGATGCCGACCGTCTGGACCTTCTTGCCGTCGACCGTCAGCGGCTTGATCCGCTTCGTGACGAGTGCGACCGCGATGATGTAGCCGCGCTTGGACGACACCTTCACGCGTTCGCCATGCGCGACGCCGACTTCCTTCGCGAGGTCTTCGCCGATCTCGACGAATTGCTCGGGCTGGATGATCGAGTTCAGCCGCGCATGCTTGGTCCAGTAGTGGAAGTGCTCGGTCAGGCGGTAAGTCGTCGCGGCATGCGGGAACTCCGGTGCCTTGCCGAACGACGCGCGGTCATCCGGGAACACGCGGGCGGCCGGGTTGTTCAGCGCCTGCGGGTTGTTCGGGTGCAGCGGGTTCGTGCCGATCGGCGTCTCGAACGGCTCGTAGTGCTCGGGGAACGGACCTTCGTTCATCCCCGCGCGCGCGAAGAAGCGCGCGACGCCTTCCGGGTTCATGATGAACGGCCCCATCCCGTTCTCGGGCGGCTCGTCCGCCTTGAAGTCCGGAATGTCGGGGCCCGCCCACGCCTTGCCGTTCCAGCCGATCAGCTTGCGGGTCGGATCGAACGGCTTGCCGTTCACGTCGCACGATGCGCGGTTGTACAGGATCCGCCGGTTCGCCGGCCACGCCCACGCCCAGTTCAGCGTCTGGCCGATGCCGGTCGGATCCGAGTTGTCGCGCCGCCCCATCTGGTTGCCGGCCTGCGTCCATGCGCCGCAGAAGATCCAGCAGCCGCTCGCGGTCGTGCCGTCGTCCTTCAGTTGCGCGAACGCGGCGAGCTGCTCGCCCTTCTTCACGAGCGTCTTGGTCGGATCCTTCGGGTCGGGCAAGTCGGCGAGCGCCTTGCCGTTGAACTCCATCGCGAGCTCTTCGGGCGTCGGGCTTGCCGGGTTCGCATACGGCCAGGTCAGGTTCACGATCGGGTCCGGATACTTGCCGCCGTCTGCCTGATACATCTTGCGCATGCGCAGGAACAGCCCCGACATGATCTCGAGATCGCTCTTCGCGTCGCCCGGCGGCTCCGCGCCCTTCCAGTGCCATTGCAGCACGCGGCTCGAACTGACGAGCGAGCCGTTTTCCTCCGCAAAGCACGTGGTCGGCAGACGGAACACCTCGGTCTGGATCTTCGACGCATCGACGTCGTTGTAGTCGCCGTGATGCTTCCAGAACTCGGACGTCTCGGTCGCGAGCGGATCCATGATGACGAGCCACTTCAGCTTCGCGAGCCCCGCGGCCGTCTTCACCTTCGACGGCGCCGCCGCGAGCGGGTTGAAGCCCTGGCAGATGTAGCCGTTCATCTTGCCGGCATTCATCAGCTCGATCGCCTGCAGCAGGTCGTACTGCTTGTCCAGCTTCGGCAGGTAGTCGTAGCCCCAGTTGTTCTCGGCGGTCGCCGCATCGCCCCACCACGACTTCATGAAGCTGACGTGGAACGCCTTGTAGTTCTTCCAGTAGCTCAACTGGTTCGGCCGCAGCGGCAGCTGCGTGCGCTTCTTGATGTAGCCCTCGAAGTCCTGCTCGGACTGCATCGGCAGCGTCATGTAGCCCGGCAGCAGGTTCGACATCAGCCCGAGGTCGGTCAGCCCCTGGATGTTCGAGTGGCCGCGCAGCGCGTTCATCCCGCCGCCGGCGATGCCGATGTTGCCGAGCAGCAGCTGCACCATCGCGCCGGTGCGGATCATCTGCGCGCCGATCGAGTGGTGGGTCCAGCCGAGCGCGTACAGGATCGTGCCGGCGCGGCCTGGCACGGCCGTCGTCGCGAGCATCTCGCACACCTTCAGGAACTTCTCCTTCGGCGTGCCGCAGGTCTGCGCAACCATGTCCGGCGTATAGCGCGCGTAGTGCTGCTTCAGCAGGTTGTACACGCAGCGCGGATGCTGCAGCGTCGGGTCGACCTTCGCGAATCCGTCGTCGCCGCGCTCGTAGTCCCAGCTCGATTTGTCGGGGTACGCGTGCTTCTCCGCGTCATAGCCGGAATAGATGCCGTCGTTGAACGCGAAATCCTCGCGCACGATGAACGTGAAGTCCGTGTAGTTCTTCACATACTCGTGCTGGATCTTGTCGTTCGTCAGCAGATAGTTGATGACGCCGCCCAGGAAGACGATGTCGGTGCCGGTGCGAATCGGCGCGTAGTAATCGGCCACCGAGGCCGTACGCGTAAAGCGCGGGTCGACGACGATCAGCCGCGCCTTGCGGTGCGCCTTCGCCTCCGTTACCCACTTGAAACCGCACGGATGGGCCTCGGCTGCATTGCCGCCCATCACGAGAATCACGTCCGCGTTCTTGATGTCGACCCAATGGTTCGTCATCGCTCCACGGCCAAACGTCGGGGCAAGACCTGCCACCGTCGGGCCATGTCAGACACGCGCCTGATTGTCGAATGCGAGCATTCCCAGACTACGGATAGTCTTGTGCGTCAGGTAGCCGACCTCGTTGCTGCCCGCCGACGCGGCCAGCATGCCGGTCGTGAGCCAGCGGTTGACCTTCGCGCCGTCTTCCGTCGTCTCGACGAAGTTCGCGTCGCGGTCGGCCTTCATCAGCTTCGCGATCCGGTCGAGCGCGTCGTTCCACGAGATGGGTTCCCACTTGTCCGAGCCGGGCGCACGGTATTCGGGGTGCGTCAGGCGGTTCGGGCTGTGGATGAAGTCGATCAGGCTCGCGCCCTTCGGGCACAGCGTGCCGCGATTGACGGGATGGTCGGGATCTCCCTCGATATGGATGATGCTCGGCTGCGCATTCTTCGCGCCGTCTCCGAGGCTGTACATGAGGATGCCGCAACCCACTGAGCAGTAAGGACAGGTGTTGCGCGTTTCGACGGTGCGCGCCAGCTTGTACTGTCGGACTTCGGCAAGCGCTTCGGATGGAGAAAAGCCCATCAGGGCAAGACTCGATCCGGCAAGCGACGTGGCCGTCACCTTCAGGAACTGGCGCCGGGACATTTGTAGCATGGTGGTCTCGGCGTTATTGTGGGGTGGAGGAAACTGAAAGGAATTATAGACAGTTCGAGCAACTATGATCGAATCCTCGGATCAATGCTGAATTGTCTGATTACCAACGATGATCCGCGTTCCGCGCGCAACCTAACCGTCATGAAACGACAGATCACTTCCGAAGCAACCCGTCTTGCCCAGCAACAGGCCAACTGGGCCCTCACCGCGTTCAAGCGCTTCTCGTCCGACCGCTGCTCGTCGATGGCCGCGGGCATCGCGTTTTTCTCCGCGTTCTCGCTTGCGCCGACGCTCGTAATGGTGATCGCGGTGGCCGGCTGGTTCTACGGCGACGACGCCGCGCGCGGCCAGGTGTTCGAACAGGCGCACCAGTTGATCGGCGACGACGCGGCGGCCAGCATCCAGACGATCGTGCAGAACGCGCACCGCGCGGGCGAGCGCGGCGGCCTCGCGACGCTGATCTCGTTCGCCGCGCTCGCGGTCGGCGCGTCGGCCACGTTCGCGTCGCTCAGCGCCGCGCTCAGCGTGATCTGGCCGGCCACCGAAAACCGCTGGTCGAGCATGCTCGGGCTCGTGCGCGTGCGGCTGATCTCGTTCGGGCTCGTGCTCGGCGTCGCGTTCCTGCTGATCGTGTCGCTCGTGCTCGACACTGCGATCACGTTCGTCGGCACCTGGCTGCTGGGCGATTCGCCGTATGTCGTCGTCACGAACCTCGTGCAGTTCTTCGTCGGCATCGCGGTGCTCGCCGGCGCGTTCGCCGCGTTGATGAAGTTCCTGCCCGATGCGCGCGTCGCGTGGCGCGACGCCGCGGTCGGCGGCGTGGTGTCCGCGATCCTGTTCTCCGGCGGCAAGAAGCTGTTCGCGCTGTACCTCGCGCATGCAGGCACGGCCAGTGCGTTCGGCGCGGCCGGATCGTTCGCGGTCCTGCTGATGTGGCTGTACTTCTCTGCGATCGTGCTGCTGCTCGGCGCGGAATTCGCGGCGGCCCGCGGCAACGCGCACCGGCCCGCCGGTATCGCACCGGCCGTACACGCTCAGACCGATCGCATGCACAACGACTGATTCACCCGCCTCCTCCGCAAAGCGGCTGCGCGCCGGCATCGCGCGCGCCGCCAATGCCCCCTCGCACATCCGCCCGACTCCTGGCAACCACGCTGTCCGCCGTGCATTCGCGCGGCGTTGACGCGTTTCTCGTACGTCGGCGCGTTCGCAGTTGCAACGGCAAACGTTTGCAAGCACTCATTTCGCTGCTCCAACCGGCCGAAACAGTACGTCTGCCGCAATGTGCATCAAGCATTGAAACAATCGCGCCGCAGCAATTGTCAACTATTTCAAAAACAGGAACAGTCGTTGATGTGCTTGATATATATGGACTTTTCCACGCTGTTACCTTTTCGAGACACTTTATTTTTTAAGCTTTCTTGCGTGGATGGCACTGAGCTATTCTCCAATCCGCAACAAATAACGATGAATCACTTGCGTGGAGAATCTCAACGATGAAGAAACTTGCTCTCTCGACCCTCTCGCTCGCCCTGCTGGGCGCCGCTGGCGCTGCGCACGCTCAGTCGAGCGTGACGCTGTACGGCGTGATCGATACGTCGATCGCATGGGTGCACGGCAATGACGGTCAAGCCAACAACTCGTGGCAAATGCTGTCGGGCAACCTGCAAGGCAGCCGCTTCGGCCTGAAGGGCGCAGAAGACCTCGGCGGTGGCCTGAAGGCGATCTTCCAGTTGGAAAACGGCTTTGATCCGGGTACGGGCAAGCTGAACCAGGGCGGCCGCATGTTCGGTCGTCAGGCATTCGTCGGTCTCGACAGCAAGCAATACGGTACGCTGACGCTCGGCCGCCAGTACGACCCGCTGGTCGACCTGGTCCAGGCAGTCACGGCCGACAACTACTTCGGCAGCGTGATGGCCACGCCGGGCGACGTCGACAACAACGACAACAGCCTGCGCGTCAGCAACGCAATCAAGTACACGTCGCCGGTCTTCGCAGGCTTCCAGGTCGAAGGCATGTACGGCCTCGGCGGTGTAGCGGGCAAGACGGGCGCGGGCCAGACCTGGTCGGTCGCAGCCGCCTACAACAACGGCCCGGTCGGCGTTGCCGCAGGCTACTTCTACGCGAACAACCCGTCGCCGACGGCCACGGCCCTGCGCAGCGGCTGGGGTTCGACGACGTCCGACGCGATCTTCGACGGCCCGATCAACTCGGGTTACGCCACGGCGAAGTCGATCGCCATCGCGCAAGTCGCAGGTCAGTACGCGATCGGCCCGGTGACGTTCGGCGTCGGCTACAGCAACGCACAGTACAAGCCGGACGCGTTCTCGGGCTTCGGCTCGACCGAGAAGTACAACACGATCCGCGGCTTCGCGACGTACCAGGTCACGCCGCCGCTGCTGCTGGGCCTCGGCTACTCGTACACGAAGGCAAGCGGCGACACGTCGGCGAAGTACCATCAGGTCGGCGTCGGCGCGGACTACTCGCTGTCGAAGCGCACGGACATCTACCTGGTTGGCGCATACCAGCACGCGAGCGGCACGCAGCTCGTCGACGGCGTGCAGCAAAGCGCGCAAGCGTCGATCGCTTCGTACGGCTTCGCCGGCAAGAGCTCGGCCGAAATGGTCGCACTCGGCATTCGCCACAAGTTCTAAAAACGATGTATCCGGCGTGCATGGCGTCTCCGACGCCTTGCCGCCGAACTGGAAAGCCAGCCCCGGTTTCGGCCGCGGCTGGCTTTTTTTCGTCCGTCTCACGCGTGCCCACAGCGCCTGTACGGGCCGGCGAACGAAGCCGATGCCCGACCGCACGTCGGCGGGCCGGCAACGGCGCCTGGCGGCTGCAAAGCGCTGCAAATGCCGCTTCCGGGTGTCCGGCCAGGTCGCCGTCTTTCCTCCAGGCGACTACCATCCGCACTGTCGGCGCCGCTCATCCGGCGCGACGGCCATTCGCCCCACGTGTGTCGAATTCGGCGGCCGTCGTCCGTCGTATCGACAGCGGCACGCGGTTTGCGGCCCGGCCACTACAGACAGGAGATTCGCCATGACGATTCAGAAGATCACGCCTTTTCTCTGGTACTCGACGGAAGCCGAGGAAGCAGCGGCCTTCTATGCGGGCATCTTTCCGGATTCACGCGTCGTGCGCGTCACGTCGGTGTCCGGCACTGACGGTACGCGAATGGTCGAGTTCGAGCTGTTCGGGCAGCCGTTCATCGCGATGAGCCACAAACGCACGGAGACGTTCAACCACGCGATTTCGCTGCTGGTCAGTTGCGCCGACCAGGCGGAACTCGACCGCTACTGGAACGCCCTGCTCGACAACGGCGGCACGGCCGACGGCTGCGGCTGGCTCAGGGACTGCTACGGCGTGTCGTGGCAAATCGTTCCGGAAGCGCTCATCCCGATGATGGCCGATCGAGACACGGTCAAGGCGGCACGCGTGGCCGCAGCGATGATGCAGATGACCAAGTTCGACGACGCCGCGCTGAAGGCTGCCTATGCGGGCACGGCGGGTTGACGAAGCGCGTCGTGCCGCGGATGCGTGACGGCGTGCCGGTCAAGCGTGTCGCGAACCGCGAATCGCCGGCGGGCGGCCCGGATCGGCGGCTTGCGCGTGCGGCGGCGAAAGCGCTCATGATCCACCAAGGCGCCGGCCCGCAAGCCGATCGCGCGCACCGTGGCATCCGCCGCTACGCCGACAGCATCGATTCGACGGTCCGCCGCGCGTAGCCGATGAACGCGGCGAGCGGTTCGCCCGACAGGATCGCCGCGCCCGCTTCGCCACCGAAATAGGCGGCACGCGCAGCCGCTACAACCGGCCGGTAAGCGGCCGGCAGGCGCTCCAGCACCCATGCCGCGGCGACGTCCTTGGGCGCGATCCTGCCGGTTTCCGCGCTGTACCAGATGCGTGCGAGCGCTAGCACCACGTTGCACTCGTCGCCGCGCCAGTCCGGTTCGGCATTCCACTGCGCAACGGTAGCGAGAAGCGCGGCGACAAAGTCGCGGGCGGGCACCGGCTCGAATAGCGTGGCCGCCGGCGGACCGACCAGCGCGACACTGTGCTGCCGCGCCTTCGTCAACAGGATCGCCAGATCGTGATCGGCGAGCGCCGGTTCGACGATGCCTGCTTCGAGATCGCGCCGCAGCCACTCGCCGAACTGCAGTTCGCGTCGCGCCGGATGACGCCACGGCACCACGTCGCCGTGCGCGACGACGGTGACCTCGAGCGCGCGCATGCCGCCTGCGTGACCGGGCGGCGCCGACGCAGCGAGCACGTCGAACATCAGCGCACGCCGCGCCGTTTCGTCGGGTCGCACGGCCACCGTCACCAGCAGGTCGATGTCGCTGCGCGGTTTCAAGCCGCCGTCGAGCGCCGAACCGAACAGGTGGATCGCATCCAGCGTCGCACCGAGATGCCGCTCGAGCGCGGCGCGCGCGGTGGCGACCTGCCCGGCGATTTCAGACGGGACGAATTCAGTCACGATGCGCGGGCCTCACGATACGCACGCAACAGATGCAGCGGGAGCGACGAGGTAACGAGGTGAGGCGACGAGAGCGACGGGCTGCGGCGGTATAACGGCACGCGCGGACGACGATTGCCGTCCGTCATTGCGCAAGCGCGGCACGCCATTCGCCATTCGCCATTCGCCATTCGCCATTCGCCACGCGGCACGCGGCACGCGGCACGCGGCACGCATCGAACCACGCATCGCCGGCGCTTCGCGTTTTCGCTGCCGCGCGATTTGCGCGGCGCAATAAAAATCCCCGCACGCTTTCGCGTACGGGGATCGCAGGACATCGCAACGGCTGCCGACATGCATTCGGCAGCCGTTGCGCGGCATTACGCCGCCGCGTCCTTCAGCTTCTTCAGCGCACGTGCCTTCACGCGCACGCTGGCCGGCTTCGCCGGGAACCAACGCTCTTCGCCCGTGAACGGATCCTTGCCGAAGCGCTTCTTCTTCGCCGGCACGACTTGTGCCGTGATCTTCAGCAGACCCGGCAGCGTGAACTCGCCTGCGCCCTTCTTGTGGACCGAGCCCAGCACGACGTTCTCGAGTGCGACGAGCACTGCTTTGACCGCCTTCACTTCCACGGCTGCACGCTCAGCGATGTGCGTTGCGAGCGATGCCTTCGTGAACTTGTCCTTCAGCGGCGTCGGAGCAGCGGGCGCCTTCGCGACGGCGGCCTTCTTGGCCACTACTTTCTTCGCGGGCGCTACTTTCTTAGCAGCCACTTTCTTGGCCGGTGCGGCGGCAGCCTTCTTGGCCACCTTTTTTGCGGAAGTCGCCATGTTTCTCCTACCAGGTGTGGTCGTTCGTTGGATACACGAAGCGTGCACTGCGCACGCTTCAACGCCGGATTCTACAAGCGCCTTGACGCTTCGTGCAGTACTTTTATGCGTTTTCGCGGGGTTTCCCGCAGGTTTTGTTGCGCGCGACCGACTTCGCCGACGCTCGAGCGTCAAAAAACGCCTTCACGTATGCGTCCGAACGCGAATTACGTTCGATATTTGCGCACCTATACTGGGCTCGCTCAATGCCCGGATGCCTCCATGCGCGAAGTCAGATACGTCAAAGGACTCGACGGCCTGCGAGCCATCGCCGTCATTCTCGTTTTCCTGTCCCACAAGGGCCACGTCCTTGCCGTCGACGTCGGCAAGCTTGGCGTGTGGACGTTTTTCCTCATCAGCGGATTCCTGATCGTCGGCGAACTGCATCGCAACCGCCGGGCGGTCGAATGCGGCACCATGACGCGCCGCCATGCGCTCGCGCTGTTCCTCGCGAAGCGCGCGTTGCGGATCTTCCCCGTGTACTACCTGCTGCTCGCCGCGCTCGCGATCGCGCACGCGCTCTTCTACCAGCGCGGCGTCAACCTCGGGCTCGCGTGGCACGCGGCGTTCCTGTCGAATTACTGGATCGGCGTCGTCAAGGACGGCTGGCCGGGCTCCACGTCGCACTTCTGGAGCCTCGCGGTTGAACAGCAGTTCTATCTGATCGCACCGCTCGCGCTGCTCGCGGTGCCCGCCGCGCGACACGTCGCACTCGGCGTCGCGGCCGTCGCGCTGTGCGCGGCCGCGCATCTCGCGCTCTACCTGTCCGATGCGTCGCCGGTGCTGATCTACGCGTTTTCCCCGTGGAATTTCGCGCTGATCGCGCTCGGCGGCGTCGGCGCGATCGCGCTCGCCGATCACGGCCCGGCCGCCGTGCGCCGCGTCCCGCCCGGCTGGCTCGGCGCGGCAGGCGTCGTGTTTTTCCTCGCACTGCCTGCGTGCACGGCACTGCCCGACGCGGTCGCGGGGCTCGCGGATCTCGGCCTGTCCGCGTCGCTCGGCGCGCTGATGCTGTGGATCGTCAGCGAGCCCGAGCATCCCGTCGTCGCACTGCTCGACTGGGCGCCGCTCGTCTATCTCGGCACGATCAGCTACGGCTTCTACCTGTTCCACAACCTGATTCCGACGCGCTTCGGCGTGATGCCCGCGCTCTTCGCGCACGTGCCGATGCCGGAAATCGTCCGCGAAGCGCTGCCCGAGATGCTGCAATTCGCGCTCGCCGTGCTGCTCGCGCACCTGTCCTGGCGCTATCTCGAAAAAAGACTGCTCGACTTCAAGAAGCCGATCGCCGCGATGCTCGCCCGGCATTTCGTCGCGCGGCCGAGTACGTCGGCGCGTTGAGCGCCACGCGGAAGCGGAAAACACCGGGCGGGAAATGCGCGGGAAGACCGCGAGGCAGGTAGCGCCGGGAAGCTGACGCGCGGCGGCGCTGCGTCATAAACCGGCGGACCGACGCCGGCGCGAACGTCGACAATGCATCGCGCAACGACAACAACGCCGCACCGCACACCCCGGCAAGTGCTTCGGCACCGGTTTCAGGCGTGACGCCGGACCGCGCCGGAGCGCCCCGTTCCACACACGGCACCACGCTCCACGCGAACCCGACCGCACGACAAGCCGGCCGAACGCACCACGATCGCGCACCGGCAAATGCAAAAAAGCCCCGGCGCCTGAGCGGCCGGGGCCAACGGAACAACCACCACCTGAAACAACGGAGCGCGCAGCCGCCTACGCGACGGCAGCCAGCGCGGGCAAGCAGGTACGCAGGTACGCCTCGAATTCGCGGCTCACTTCCGGATGCTGGAGCGCGAGCTCGACGGTTGCCTTGAGATAGCCGATCTTGCTGCCGCAGTCGAAACGCGTGCCGTAGTAGCGGTACGCGAGCACCTGCTCGTTCGCGAGCAGCGTCTGGACCGCGTCGGTCAATTGCAGTTCGCCACCCGCGCCCGGCTTGAGCTTGCGCAGGTGATCGAAGATCGTCGGCATGAACACGTAACGACCGACCACGCCGAGATTCGACGGCGCATCCTCGGGCGCGGGCTTCTCGATGATGCCCGACAGCTTGATGATGTCCTCCTCCCATTCGCGGCCTTCGACGACGCCGTACGAGCGGCTGTCCTCGCGCGGGATCGTCTCTACCCCGATCACCGAGCTGTGATAGTGGTCGAACACGTCAACGAGCTGCTTGAGCACCGGCTGCTCGCCGTGCAGCAGGTCGTCGGCGAGGATCACCGCGAACGGCTCGCCGTGCACGAGCTTCTCCGCGCACAACACCGCATGGCCGAGACCGAGTGCTTCCGGCTGGCGCACGTAGAAGCAGTTGACGTGGCTCGGCTTGATGCCGCGCACGAGTTCGAGCAGCTTTTCCTTGCCGCGCGCCTCGAGTTCGGCCTCGATCTCGTACGACTTGTCGAAATGATCCTCGATCGCGCGCTTGCTGCGCCCGGTGACGAAGATCATCTCGGTGATACCGGCGTTGATCGCTTCCTCGACCGCGTACTGGATCAGCGGCTTGTCGACGACGGGCAACATTTCCTTCGGGCTCGCCTTCGTTGCCGGGAGGAACCGCGTGCCGAGACCGGCAACGGGGAACACGGCCTTGGTGACTTTCAACATGTTCGCATCCTGATTGCGTTGACTGCGCCGCGTCCACCTGCGACCCGGCGCGATTGTGTTCCGAACGGCATATCGAGAATCGACGGCACTGCCAATTCCACTCCGCTCATTTTCGATATGGACTGATTGCCCAATGTTTCCGAAAAAAATATAATCCTTTCAATCCGGTCGATATTGCCGGACCGAGTGCCGAAGCAGAAACAAATTACCGATTTTCCAGATACAAATTCTTACGATTCGAATTCCTCGATATAGGGCACGCCGCCCCGTTCGAGGCCCGGGCGAATCGGCTCGTTCTTCAGCGCTTCGCGGTACGCCGACAGCACGGCCATGACCAGCAGTACTGCAGCGCTCGCGATCCAATGCATGTCCATCTTGCCGCTCCTTGCATCAATCAACTGGAGCTTCAAACTATCAGAAAAAAATCGGCAAATAATTGACGCGCCTGCGGAACCGCTTTCAGAATCCAGATAAAACCATCATGCGGAATTCCGTTATTTCCGGGCGAGATTTTTTTATTCATTGATCGAATTCTTGCGCATTACGATGAGACTTCCCGTTCGTCCGTCTTCCACACCATCCGTCGCAAGGAATCGAATCGCATGCAAGCATTCAGCGGATCGTCTCTGACCGCGCCGCCCGTCGCCGATCACAAGGAACACGTCATCGACGCGATGCGCGGCTTCGCGGCGCTGCTCGTCGCCTATTTCCACTGCCGCCAGGTCGTCTGGGTCGGGATGCAGACCTTCCATCATGCTTACGGTCGCGCGCTCGACCCGAGCGTGATCGTCGGCTACCTGACCTTCCCGTTCGCGTGGGGCTCCGCCGGCGTGCCGATCTTCTTCGTGATCAGCGGCTACTGCATCCACCGCAACGCGGCGCTCAAGCTCGCGGCCGATCCCGCGTACCGGCTCGACGCGCCCAACTTCTGGGCACGCCGGTTCGCCCGCATCTACCCGGTGCTGCTCGCCGCGCTGCTGTTCACGCTCGCGCTCGACCTGGTCAGCCTGCAGATCGAGCCCGTCAGCCACAAGATCCGCGACATCGGCATCACCGCGTTCCTCGTGAACCTGTTCTCGCTGCAGGGCGTCGCCGGCTACACATACGGGTCGAACGGCGCGCTGTGGACGCTGTCGCTCGAAGTGCAGTTCTACGCGATCTACCCGCTGCTGTTCGCGCTGCGCCGGCGCATCGGCATGCCGGCCGTCGTGGCCGCGGTCGCGCTCGTCAACGTCGCGTCGGCGTGGCTGCTCGAACGGCACGACCTGCAGTTCTTCACGTCGTACTGGCTGTCCTGGACGATCGGCGCATGGATCGCCGACGTGCGGGCTCAGCAGGCGCGCGGCGCGGCCGCCGTGCCGTCGCGCGCGTGGTACGTCGCGGCCGCCGTGCTGCTGGCCGCCGGTTGCGGCGCGTTCCGTTTCGGCCAGTACGGCGCGTTCCAGCTGTGGTCGGCCGGCTTCGCGTGCTTCCTGTACCGCGCGCTCGCGCGCCCGCCGCGCCCGACGCCGCCGCTGCGCGTGCTCGGCTGGTTCGGCGACTTCAGCTACTCGCTGTACCTGATCCACCTGCCGCTGTTCGTGTGCCTCGGCTCGGTGCTGTTCCACTCCGAACTGCAACTGTCGATCTGGCCGTCGATCGCGTTCATGGCCGCCGCGATTCCGGTCGCGTACCTGTTCTACCGGATGTTCGAACGGCCGGCGATGACGTGGTCGGCCAGTTTCAAGCCGACGCGCACTGCCCGAGTCGTCGCGCAGGCGCCCGAGCGGGCCGTCTGATCCACGGCCGGACCGGTTTCGAAGCCCCCGTGCAGCGCCTTGCTGCGCGGGGGCTTTTTCACGACCGAAGCGCGGTTGCATGGCGGGTCAGGAGGATACACAACCAACCCTGTATGCCGGCGCGCGTGACGGCCGCCTGTCCGGTCGCAATGCACCGGCCCTGGGCTGCCCCCTATCGGATTCGTCCCGGCGCCGCCTGGCCACCTGGCCGCCTTGCCGCCCCGTCAGCCGCACGATCCCGATCGAAACGGCAACCGGTCGATCCCACGCCCGTGCACGACACGGCCCGCACCAGCCCACCCGCCACTCGCCCGACCAAACGCACCCGCTGAAATACGAAGCCCCCACGCGGCACAACACCGCATGAGGGCTCGTTTCGTTTCCCGCCGGCTGGCGCCGTCTGCTACGCCCGCTTCTTCGCCTTCGCAGCCTTCGCCGTATCAGCGAGAATCTTCTCGACCCGCTCCACGTAGGTCTCGGTGCCGAACCGGCGCACCGCCGTCACGCGCCCGCTCGCGACGAGCCGCTCGCGCAGCGCGCCGTCGCGCTTCAGCGTATCCAGCGCATTGGCCAGCGCGGTCGCATCGCCCGGCTCGCAGAGCAGCCCGTTGTCGCCGTCCTCGATGATCTCGACGACGCCGCCCGCGCGGGCCGCGACGACCGGCCGGCGCGCGAGCATCCCTTCGACGATCACGCGCCCGAACGGCTCCGGCGTGATCGACGTGTGCGCGACGACGTCGACCGCCGTCATGCACGCGGCCACGTCGCGCTGGAACCCGAGGAAATGCACGCGCGCGCCCATCCCGTGCCGCGCGACGTATTCGTGCAGTTGCGCCGCGTATTCGTCCTCGCCGAACAACGGCGCGCCGACCAGCACCACGTGCATGTCGGGATGCCGCGCGGCAGCCTCCAGCAGCACGTGCTGCCCCTTCCAGCGCGCCAGACGGCTGAACGAGCCGACGAGCCACGCATCCTGCGGCAACCCGAGGCGCGCGCGCAGCGCAGCCTGGCTGACGCCTTCCAGCGCATCGAACGGCTCGGCCGAAATGCCGTTGAACACGACGTCGACGTGCTGCGGCGTGAAGCCCGTCAGCGTGCGGAACGCCTGCGCGGAAGCATCGGAGTTCGCGATCACGCGCGTGACGCCGAGCCGCGCGCAGTACTTGATCGCCAGCAATTGCTTGCTGCCGAAATGGTCGGTGCTGACGATGTCGCGCAGATGCCAGACCACCGGCTTGCGCGCGAGCCGCCCGGCGAGCGCGGCGACCACCATCGCGCGCTGCGTGTTCGCGTAGATCACCTCGGCACGGCGCGCGCGCCGCGCGACGTCGCGCACGAGCCGCACGAGCTGTTTCAATGCGCCGGCCGACACGCCGCCCTGCTTGCGCACGGCCGCCAGCGCGCCCTGGTCGACCACGTCGACACGCGCGCCGATCTCGTCGAGCGCCGCGCGGAACGGGCCGTCGTCGAACAGCAGCACGTCGGCGTTCGCGCGCATGTGCTTCATGATCTCGAGCAGCGACAGCTCGGCGCCGCCGAGCACGCCGCTCTGGTCGAGCACGAGCGTCGCCGGGCCGCGCGCGGCCGGCATCGGCGCGACGGCCGTGCCGCGCTGCGCGGTCGAGCCGGGCAGCGCGGTTTCCACATAGTCGAGAAAGCGCCGCCGGAACGTATCGGCGGAAAACCGCTCCGCGTTCGCACGGCATGCGTTCGGCGTGAAGCGCTGCGGCGCGCGCTCGAAATCGTCGACGGCCGCGACGATCGCGTGCGGCGTCTGCTCGTCGAAGAACAGCCCGGTCGGATTCGCGCCCGATTGCGGGTCGAGCACGGTTTCGAGCGCACCGCCCTTGCCGTATGCGATCACCGGCGTACCGCAGGCCTGCGCCTCGACGACCGAGATCCCGAAATCCTCCTCGGCCGCGAACACGAACGCCTTCGCGCGCCGCATCCGGTCGTGCAGCACCGCGAACGGCTGGTAGCCCATGATCTCGACGTTCGGGCCGGCCTTCGCGCGGATCTTCTGCATCTCGGGGCCGTCGCCGATCACGACCAGCTTGCGCTCGGGCGTCTTCGAGAACGCCTCGACGATCAGGTCGATCTTCTTGTACGGCACCATCCGCGACGCGGTCAGGTAGAAATCGTCCTTGACCGCGTTCAGCGAGAAACCGTCGACGTCGACCGGCGGGAAGATCACCGCCGCGTCGCGGTGGTAGACCTTCTTGATGCGCCGTGCGATGAACGCGGAGTTCGCGACGAAGCCGTCCACCGCGTTCGCGGTGCGCGTGTCCCAGTTGCGGATGTAGTGAAGAATCATCCGCGCGAGCAGCGATTTCGGCCCGTGCGTGAGGTTCGACTGCTCCAGGTACTGGTGCTGCAGGTCCCACGCATAGCGGATCGGCGAATGCACGTAGCTGATGTGCACCTGGTCCGGCCCTGTCAGCACGCCCTTCGCGACCGCGTGGCTGCTCGAGATCACGAGATCGTAGTCGGACACGTCGAGCTGCTCGATCGCGAGCGGCATCAGCGGCAGGTAGCTGCGGTACTTGGTGCGCGCGAACGGCAGTTTCTGGATAAACGACGTCGTCACCGGCTTGCCGCGCACGAACGCGCGGTCGTCGAGAAAATCGACGAGGCTGAACAGGTCCGCGTCGGGAAAGCACGCGACGATCTGTTCGAGCACGCGCTCGGCGCCTGCATAGGTGACGAGCCAGTCGTGGACGATCGCCACGCGCAGCGCGCGTGCCGGCTGGCGCGCGCTGGCCCGCTCGGCCGGCATGGACCGGCGCAGCGCGGCGGCATCGCCCGCTTCGGCCGCAGCCGCATCGGCGGTGGCGAGGTTCAGGATGGCGTGTTCCGCCAGATCGCGATTCATATCGTTTTCCTCGCATTGAGACGGACAAACAGGTCACGCACGAGCGCACGCAGCCCCGGCGTCATCGTGAGCGACCACGCGACGTTCAGCACCAGCACGATCGCGCACATGCCGATCGATTCGCCGAGCCCCGGCCACGCCTGCGCGAGAAACAGGCTCGCGAGCAGGAAGGCCAGGTGCGCCAGCATGTCGAGCACGATCGCGCGCATCCGGATCGCCGACAGATACAGCAGCACGCCGTAGTCGACGAACGCACGCGCCGCGACGACCACCGCCGCGCCGATCAGCCCGAAGTGATGAATGCCGAACCACAGGCCGCCGACGAAGAACGGCATCTCGACGAGCCCGGCGAACGCCGCGCGGGCCGGGTTGACCTGCGACTGGATCAGGATCCGCGTCACGCTCGCCTGGCCGACGAGCCACACGCTGATCACCAGCACGCGGCCGACCGGCGCCGAATGCGCGGCGAGATCGGCGCCGACCCACAGCGTGAGGAACGGCGCGAGCGCGAAGATCGCGACGATGCCGACCGGCGTGAACACGCCGTTCAGGAATTCGAGCGACTGGCGCGCGAGCGTGTCCGCGTGATCGCGGCCGACCGCCGACAGGCGCGGGAACAGCGTGCGCACGAGCGCGTTCGGCAGCATGTTCAGGCGCGTGACGAGGTTCTGCGGCACCGTGTAGTAGGTGACGAACTTCGCGCCCATTCCGGCGCCGAGCATCACGCGGTCGAGCGTGTCCGCGATCATGCTCGTCGTGCTCGCGATCAGCATCCAGCCGCCGAAGTTGAACAGCCCCTTCGCGGTGCCCCACTGCGGCGGATCGATGCGGCGGATGCCGAGCACCTTGATGCTGGCGTGGCCGAGCATCACCGCCGCGATCAGCCGCGCGACGACTGCCGCGGCGAGCACGGTCTGCAGGTTCGGCGCGATCCACCATGCGGCGCCGAGCGGCAGCAACTGGAACAGGAACGTGCCGATCGTCTGGTTCGTGTTGAACACGCCGAACCGTTCGGCGCCGTTGATCGCGCCGGCGAACACCCACGACACGTTCGCGAGCGGAATCGCGAGCGCGAGCCACGGCAGCGCGAGATACACCTCGTGCTGCATCGCGGCCGACACCTTCGTGAAATACGCGGTGTAGACGAACGCGCCGAAATAGATCAGCAGCCCGCCCACGACGCCGGTGCCGAGATTCAGCCAGAACGCGCTCCAGAACACGCGCGCGCTTTCGTCGTCGTTGCCGCTCGCGAGCGCCTTCGAGATGTGGTTCTGCGCGGCCATGCTCATCCCGAGATCGAGGATCCCGAAATAGCCGATCAGCGTCCACACGAGGCTGACGACGCCATAGCGTTCGACGCCGAGCGCGTGGATATAAGCGGGCACCGTCACCAGCGACACGAAGGTCGGCAGGATCAGCCCGATGAAATTGATCGAAACGTTCTTGAGTATGCCTTTGTCCATGCTTGTGCCTTATGTGACGGCGACGACGTCGTTAACGGCGCGCCGCCCGTCACGGTTTCCAGCGATACATCAGCACCTTGCCGCGTGCGTCTTCCTCGACGAACACGAGGTATTCGCCGTTCTCGCGCCGGAACGCACTGATGCCGAACGGCACGTCGACCCAGCCGGATGCCTTGCCGACCTCGGTGCCCGGGCTCATCACGCCCACTTCCTTGCCGGTGTCCTTGTCGTACACGTGGATCTTGCCGACCGGCTCCACGGTGAAGATGTAGCGGCCCTCGACCGTGATCCCGATCAGGTCCAGGATCGGCTTCGCGTCGAGCTGCCACGGCAGCGCGACCGTGTAGCGCACGACGGGTGAGCCGGTCGACCACTTGTCGAAACGCACCAGCACGCGGCCGACTTCCTTGTTGATGCCCGGCTGCGGCGGCGCGTCGGCCGTGTAGCCGGTCACGTACAGCGTGTCGGCTTGCGCGTCGTAGATCGAGCGGCGCAGTTGCGTGAACGGCTGCGGCATCGGGTAGGTCGTGACCTTGTCGTACGAGTAGACCGGGTTGCCGGCCTTGTCGACGCCGCCGTACTGGAAGCGGTGGATGCCGCGCACGTCGCTCGTGCGCCAGATGTCGCCCTTCGTGTCGACCCACCAGCCCCAACCGCCCGCCTTCGCCTTGCCGGTCGTGTTGATCTCGAACTCGTCGGCGTCGAGCCGGCCGTTGCCGTTCGCGTCGCGCCACAGCCAGTCGCCGCCGGGCGGCTTGTTCGGCACTTTGTCGACCGGTCGCGCGCGGCCCGCGATCAGGCCCGACGGAATCGCGACCTCGCCGTCGCGCTTCGCGTCGAAGCGGTAGATCTTCAGGTGATCGGCGTACATGTCGGTCAGGTACAGGAACGTACGGCCGTCGACGCGGCGCGCGATCGGCATGCCCGGCCACTGGTCCGTGTGGAACACGGGATCGTCCGGATACTTGAAGCGGTTCGACAGGAAGCCGACGTATTTCCAGTCCTGGCCCGGCGGCTTCGACAGGTCGAGCTCGAAGCGCTTGTTGCCCGTGTACACGCTGTTCGGCCGCGCGGGGTCGAGCCACGCGCCGTCGACGAACAGCAGCCCCTGCACCTGCCAGCGCGGCTTGCCGTCCGGCGTGTAGCTTTCGAGCACCGCGCCGAGCCCCGCGCCGATCGTGTCGTGGCGCGGTCCGATGCCGTTCATCGACACATACACGTTGCCCGCGCGATCGACGCCGACGCCCGTCAGCCCGTTGAAGCGCTGCGGCCCCGGCCGCCCCGGCACCGGGCCGGCGAAGATGCCGCCGCGCTCGCCGAGCGTGCCGGACTGCGCATAACCCTTGCCGCCTTTCGAGAAGATCAGGATCTGCTGGCGCGGCCCGTTGTCCGCGACGAGCACGCGCCCTTTCGCGTCGACCGCCACGTCCACCGCGTCGGTGCCTTCCGGCAGCGCGGGCGCGTCGTCCAGCTTGCGGCCGTCCGCACGCACGTGCACGAGGTGCGCGGGGCCGTTCAGCGTGTCCGTGAGCAACCACAGCGTGCCGTCGCCCGCGAGCGCGATGCGGCCCGGTTCGTGCGCGCTCCACGTGCCCTTCTGCTGCATCGTCTCCGCGTCGTACACGTCCACCACGTCGTGGGACGGATTCGTCGCGAACAGCGTCTTGTCGTCAGCCGCGAGACCGCCCACTTCCGCCTTCACCTCGCCCACTTCCGAGCGCGCGGGAGCCGGCACCTCGTTCATCATCATGAAACTCGCGGCCATGCGCGCGCGGCCGGCATCGGCGCGTCCGCCCGGCGCGACCTGCGGTGCCGCGCGAAACGGCGCGGGCTGCTTCATGTCGCCGATCGTGCGCCGCGAGATGCCGAACCACTGCTTGCCCTTGTCCGGCCAGATGCCGGGCGACTGCAGGTGGCCGCGTTCGTTGCCGACGCCGATCGCGACATACGCGTACTTGCTGTTCACGGCGATCGCATTGCCGCCGAGATTGCCCCAGCCGTGCGTGCCGCCGGCGAAGCCGAGCATCTTGCCGTCCTGGTAGACGCTCGCCTCGGCGCCGCTTTCGTCCCATGGCGCATTCGTATATACCTTGCCTTCAGGCGTCACCGCGATCGCTCGGATGTCGATCTGCGTCCAGCTGCCGTCGCCATAGCCGAACGTGTTGCCGATCCACGACGTCGTCGCGGGCAACACCGTTTCGGCCGGTGCGGCGCTCGTCAGCAGCGTCGCGCATACCGTCATGCCTACCAGAATCAGACGTCGCAATGCGCTTCTCCAGACTCGATGCAACAGCGACCGGCGACGCCGCGGACTGCCGCCGGCGCACCCTGTCGCTAAATGGGTTTCAAACGTCGCGATGCAGGTTACAAGCAAAAATAATCACAAGAAATTTGGAAATATTTGGGGATGTTTCCGCCTGAAATATCGAACCGGAACAGGCCGAAAATGGCACCCGGAAACGGCAATAACGACCGCCTTTCACGCGCCGCCCTGTAGAAAATGCCGCCCCGCACCGCCTGTCGCGGCTGCCCGGGCATCAACCTTTCATCTCACGACCGGAATAATCGGTATTTGAATGTTTGTCGTCAGATAAATGGCGCGCGTTTTTTTGCCGATTTCTTTTCCCTAGAATCGTTTTCGATTCGATATTTCATTTAAAGGCATGCATTACGTTCACGCATCGGATGTGCGACACGCCGCGGCCCCCGCCGCGCGTCGCGAAGGAGCGGCGCGATGACGGGCATCTCGCGATCCGCCGACCTGGCCCCGCCGCAACACGGCCGCATCGTGCAGCTCGACGGGCTGCGCGCGATCGCGGTCGGCGCCGTGTTCCTGCAGCACGCGCTGAAGGCGCCGCTGTGGATGGGTGTCGACCTGTTCTTCGTGCTGAGCGGCCTGCTGATCACCGGCATCCTGCTCGATCGCAAGGCGCGCGGGCAGTCGTACTTCAGCCACTTCTACGCGCGTCGCGTGCGACGCATCCTGCCGCCGTACGTGCTGCTGCTGGTGGTGTCGACGATCCTGTTCGGCGCGAGCTGGCTGCCGCACTGGCCGTGGTTCGCGTTCTTCTCGACCAATATCGGGCTGTCGCTCGGCAGCATCGGCCACGACAGCCTGAACGTGCTGTGGTCGCTCGCGGTCGAGGAGCAGTTCTACATCTTCTGGCCGTTCGTCGTGCTGTGGTGTTCGGAGCGCGTGCTGCTGTGGGTCGCCGCCGCGCTGATCGTCGCAGCGCCGGTGCTGCGCGCGATCGCGACGCCGTGGTTCGACTCGTTCTGGCCGATCTACTACCTGACGCCGTTCCGGATGGACCTGCTCGCCGCGGGCGCGCTGCTCGCGATCGTGCTGCGCCGCGACCGGCGCGCGCTGGAGCCGTTCTACCCGCTCGCGATCGTCGGCGCGCTCGTGTCGCTCGCGATCCTCGGCTGGCTGCACCTGTCGTTCCCGCGCTTTCGCGCCGCGAACACGCCGCTGTCGAATGCGGCGCTCTACAGCATCTCGCTGCTGCTGTGCACGTCGATCGTCGTGATCGCACTGCGCGGCCGCGGCATCGTGCAACGCGTGCTGACGAACCCGATGCTCGTCTACGTGGGCACCGTCAGCTACACCGTGTACCTGATCCACCTGAGCGTGCTGTACGCGCTCTGGCCGCTGCACCTGAACCGCTTCGTCACGGCCGCGCTCGCGCTCGCGATCACGCTCGCCTACGCGACCCTGAGCTGGTACGGCTTCGAACGGCGCCTGACGCGCAGCCCCGCACGCCGGGCGCTGCCAACTGCCGCCACCAGCACGACCGCCTGATTTTCCCTTTCGCTTCTACCAGGACAACGCCATGAGCCAAACTCGCAAAAAGGCCATCATTACCGGGATCTCGGGGCAAGACGGCGCCTACCTGACCAAACTGCTGCTCGACAAGGGCTACGAGGTCACGGGCACCTATCGCCGCACCAGTTCGGTCAATTTCTGGCGCATCGCCGAGCTCGGCGTCGACACGCACCCGAACCTCACGCTCGTCGAACACGACCTGACCGACGCCGGCTCGAGCCTGCGCCTGCTCGAACGCACGCAGCCCGACGAGCTGTACAACCTGGCCGCGCAGAGTTTCGTCGGCGTGTCGTTCGACCAGCCGACGACGACTGCCGAAGTAACGGGCCTCGGCCCGTTGAACCTGCTCGAGGCGATCCGCGTGGTGAGCCCGAAAACGCGCTTCTACCAGGCGTCTACGTCCGAGATGTTCGGCAAGGTACAGGCGATTCCGCAGACCGAAACGACCGCGTTCTATCCGCGCAGCCCGTATGGCGTCGCGAAGCTGTACGCGCACTGGATGACCGTGAACTACCGCGAGTCGTACGGCCTGTTCGGCAGCAGCGGCATCCTGTTCAACCACGAATCGCCGCTGCGCGGCCGCGAGTTCGTCACGCGCAAGATCACCGACACCGTCGCGAAGATCAAGCTCGGCAAGGCGACCCGCCTCGAGCTCGGCAACCTCGACGCAAAGCGCGACTGGGGCTTCGCGCTCGAATACGTCGAAGGGATGTGGCGCATGCTGCAGGCCGACGAGCCCGACACCTACGTGCTCGCGACCAATCGCACCGAGACCGTGCGCGACTTCGTGCAGATGGCATTCGCGGCTGCCGGCTACCAGCTCGAATGGACCGGCAAGGGCGAGCAGGAACGCGGCCTCGACGCGTCGAACGGCAACGTGCTCGTCGAAGTGAACCCGAAGTTCTACCGCCCCGCCGAGGTCGACCTGCTGATCGGCTGCGCGGACAAGGCTAAATCCAAGCTCGGCTGGGTGCCGGAGACGACGCTCGAACAACTTTGCCAGATGATGGTCGAAGCGGATTTGATGCGGAACCAGCACCATGACACGTTCTGAAGCCGGACGCCCGTCGCGCCGTGCGTTCGTCACCGGCCTGACGGGCTTCACGGGCCGCTACATGGCCGAACGCCTGCAGGCGGCCGGCTATGACGTCTGGGGCACGATCGCGCCCGGCGCGCCGCGGCCCGACGATCCGGCCTTCGCGCATTGCACGCTGCTGCCCGTCGACCTGCTCGACGCGGACGCGGTGCGTGCGGCGGCCGCCGATGCACGGCCCGATGCGGTCGTGCATCTCGCCGCGCGCGCGCATGTCGCGCAGGACGAGCCGTCGCAGACCTACGCAGTCAATATCGTCGGCACGCGCAACCTGCTGGCCTCGCTCGCGGGTCTCGACCAACGTCCGTCGGCCGTGCTGCTCGCGAGCAGCGCGAACATCTACGGCAATTCGACGGCCGGCGTGCTCGACGAGACCGTCTCGCCCGCCCCCGCCAACGACTATGCGGTCAGCAAGCTCGCGATGGAATACGCGGCGAAGCTGTGGGCCGACCGGCTGCCGATCGTGATCGCGCGGCCGTTCAACTACACGGGCGTCGGCCAGGGCGAAGCGTATCTGCTGCCGAAGCTCGCCGCGCACTACGCGCGCAACGAACCGCGCATCTCGCTCGGCAATCTCGACGTGAGCCGCGATTTCTCCGACGTGCGCGACGTGACAACCGCCTATCTGAAGCTGCTCGAAGCGGCGCCGACCGGCGAGACGTTCAACGTCTGCTCGGAGCGCGCGTATTCGCTGAAGGAGGTGCTGGCGATGCTGTCGCGCATCGCCGGTTACGTGATCGACGTGACGGTCGATCCGCGTTTCGTGCGGCACAACGAGGTGAAAAGCCTGAGCGGGTCGCGCGACAAGCTGCGGCGCGCGGTGGGCGAGCTGCCCGTCACGCCGCTCGACGAAACGCTGCGGTGGATGGTGGATGCGATGCGCGCCGCGCCGCAAGGGCACGGCGGCTGAATCACGCGGTGCATGCGCGAGCGCGGTGCGCCGGACGTAATGCCTTCATGCGGAAAAAACAACGGGCCGCCTGTTTTGCAGGCGGCCCGTCGTCGTTGATGCGTCGATGTCGATGCGGCGAAAGCACCGCGTCGCTCAGCCCTCCAGGCCGCGCGCGAGATCGTTACGCAGGTCGCCCGCGTGCTCGAGGCCGACCGACAAGCGGATCAAACCTTCGGTGATCCCCGCCGCCGCGCGCGCTTCCGGCGTGATGCGGCCGTGCGTCGTGGTCGCCGGATGCGTGATCGTCGTGCGCGTATCGCCGAGGTTGCCGGTGATCGAGATCAGCTTCGTGTTGTCGATCACGCGCCATGCGTTCGCGCGCTGCTGCTCGGGCGTGTCGCCCTTCAGCTCGAACGACAGGATCGCGCCGCCCGCCTTCTGCTGACGCTTCGCGAGTTCGTACTGCGGGTGCGACTCGAGGCCCGGATGAAACACGCGTGCCACCGCCGGATGCGAATCGAGCCAGCGCGCAATTTCCAGCGCGTTCGCCGATTGCTTCTCGACGCGCAGCGACAGCGTCTCCATCCCCTTCAGCAGCACCCACGCGTTGAAGGCCGACAGCGTCGGGCCCGCGCTGCGCACGAACGGGAATACCTTGCCCATGATGAATTCCTTCGAGCCGACCAGCGCGCCGCCGAGCACGCGGCCCTGCCCGTCGAGGAATTTCGTCGCCGAGTGCATCACGACGTCCGCGCCGAGCTTCAGCGGCTGCTGCAGCACCGGGCTGCAGAAACAGTTGTCGACGACGAACAGCGCGTTCGCGGCCTTCGCGATCTTGCCGATCGCCTCGATGTCGGCGAGTTCGGTCAGCGGGTTCGACGGCGTCTCGAGGAAGAACATCTTCGTTTCGGGCCGCACGGCTTCCCGCCATGCGTTCAGGTCGGTCGGATCGACGAAGGTCGTCGTGATCCCGAACTTGCTGAAGATCTGCGAGAACATCCCGAGCGTCGAGCCGAACAGGCTGCGCGAGCTGACGAGGTGGTCGCCCGCCTGCAGCGCGGACATCACGACCGACATGATCGCGGCCATCCCCGACGCGGTGGCGATGCACGCCTCGCCGCCCTCGAGCGCCGCGAGACGCTCCTGGAACATGGTGACGGTCGGGTTCGTGAAGCGCGAATAGGTGAAGTAGTCTTCCGAATTCGCGAAGCGCTCGGCCGCGTCGGCCGCGCTCTGGAAGCAGAAGCTCGACGTGAGGAACAGCGCTTCCGAGTGCTCGTTGAAGTCGCTGCGCAGCGTGCCCGCACGCACGGCAAGCGTGTCGAAGTTGAGGGAGTCGTCCATGTTCCGTTTTCCGTATTCGATGGCCGCGCGTGTCGCGCAGGCCAAGTCAAAACCAGGCCAAAACAAAAAGCCCGCTATGCGTCGGCATCAGCGGGCTTCGGGCGGTACGACAGCGATCGACTCGGGCCGACTGCCGCCGGCCTTCGCTTTAGCTGTTTTGGGAAGTCGCCCCGCGTCCGCAAGCTGATATCAAATCGACGCAAGGCCACATCCTATCACGCTTCGGCAAAAGCGTACGCCGGTGTCACTCGACCGACAGCTGCAGGTTCATCTGCGAGCGCCCGGTGTCGCCGGCCGTGTCGCGATCGGCCTGCGACGCCGGCGTGAGGCGCGCGCGCTCGATCGCGTCGAGATACTCGGGCGTCACGTCGCCGGTGATGTAGTTGCCGTCGAAGCACGACGCCTCGAAGCGTTCGAGCTTCGGGTTGATGTCGCGCACCGCGCGGCGCAGGTCGTCGACGTCCTGGTAGATCAGGTGATCGGCGCCGATGATCTTCGCGACTTCGTCGTCGGTGCGGCCGTGCGCGACGAGCTCGCCGCGCGTCGGCATGTCGATACCGTACACGTTCGGGAACTTCACGGGCGGCGCCGCCGACGCGAAGATCACCGACTTCGCGCCCGCATCGCGCGCCATCTGCACGATTTCATGCGAGGTCGTGCCGCGCACGATCGAATCGTCGACGATCAGCACGTGCTTGTCCTTGAACTCGATGCTCATCGCGTTGAGCTTCTGGCGCACCGACTTCTTGCGCACGGCCTGCCCCGGCATGATGAACGTACGGCCGACGTAGCGGTTCTTGAAGAAGCCTTCGCGATACTCGACGCCGAGCTTCGCGGCGACCTGCATCGCAGCCGGGCGCGACGAATCGGGAATCGGCATCACGACGTCGATCGGCACGTTCGGCAGTTCGCGCTTGATCTTCTCGGCGAGATAGTCGCCCATGCGCAGGCGCACGTTGTAGACGGGCACGCCGTCGAGGCACGAATCCGGACGCGCGAGGTACACGTATTCGAACATGCACGGGTTCAGCGTCGGGTTCTCCGCGCACTGCTGGCTGTGGAAGTTGCCGGCCTTGTCGATGAAGATCGCTTCGCCCGGCTCCAGGTCACGCACGAATTCGAAGCCGATGCCTTCGACCGCGACCGACTCCGACGCGACCATCCACTCGGTGCCGTGCTCGGTTTCGAGCTTGCCGATGCAGAGCGGGCGGATGCCGAACGGATCGCGGAATGCGAGCAGGCCGTAGCCGGCGATCAGCGACACGATCGCATACGAACCCTGCAGGCGGCGATGGACACCCGAGACCGCCTTGAACACCGAGGCCGGATCGAGCTCGAGGCCCGTGGTCGACAGCTGCAGCTCGTGTGCGAACACGTTGAGCAGCACTTCGCTGTCGGAATTGGTGTTGATGTGCCGGCGGTCGATCCGGAACATCTCGTCCTTCAGTTGCTGCCAGTTCGTCAGGTTGCCGTTGTGCGCGAGGATGATCCCGAACGGCGCGTTCACGTAGAACGGCTGCGCCTCGGCTTCGCTCGACGCCGAACCGGCCGTCGGGTAGCGCACCTGGCCGATGCCGTAGGTGCCGGGCAGGCTGCGCATGTTGCGCGTGCGGAACACGTCGCGCACCATGCCGTTCGCCTTGTACATGTGGAAATTGCTGCCGTCCGCCGTCGCGATGCCCGCTGCGTCCTGACCGCGATGCTGCAGCAGCAGCAGGCTGTCATAGATCAGCTGGTTGACCGGAGATTGGGAGATAACGCCTACGATGCCGCACATGGCATGTCCTTCAGAATGACAAAATCGGTTACGTCCTGCCCGGCCGCGTCGTCACACGCGTACGTACTGGGCCATGCCGTCGGGCAGGAGCTGCTTCAGCTCATGCACGCCCTGTTCGGCGAAAGGACGCAATAGCGCATTGCGCCAGAAATCCTGTTTGGGCAGTTCGGTCAGCCCGGCCGCCGCGACCAGCAGCACCACCAGCACGCCGCCGCGGACCAGTCCGAACATCATGCCCAGCGAGCGATCGACACCGCCGAGGCCGCTCGCCTGCGCGATCCGCGACAGCAGCGCGTTCGCGACGCCGGCGACCAGCACGACGCCGATCACGAGCAATGCGAAGGCGATCACCCACTGCGTCAGCGCGCCGCCCGGCCAGTTCGCCGGAATATACGGTACGACCAGCCCGACGTAGCGGCCCGCGATCACGATCGCCGCAATCCAGCCGATCAGCCCGAAAATCTCGGACACGAAGCCGCGCCACGCACCGCGCAGCGCCGACAACACGATCACCGCCAATACAGCGTAGTCGAAAGCGGTCAGCATCGTGCGTTACTGCGTCAGGCCGGCTTCGCGCACCTTCGCGATCGCGGCGGAAGCCGCCGCGCGATCCGCGAACGGGCCGGCACGCAACAGTGTAGCCGTGCCACCGTCTGCCTGCTTGCGATGCTCGACATATGCGGGCACGCCCGCCGATTTCAACTTGGTCGCCCACGAACGGGCCGTCGCGTCATCCTTGAACGAACCGAGCTGCACCGCGAAGCGCGCACCGGCCGGCGACGACGGCGACGATGCATCGCCGCTGTCCGGGCTCGCGCCGTCGGCATTCGCGACGGTCGCGGGCGCCGGCTTCGGCGCGGCCGGTTTCGCCGCGGGAGCAGCCGGCTTCGGCGCGGGCTTCGGCGGCGTCACGCTCGCCGTGGTCGTCGTATCGGGTTTCGCGGCCGGCTTGGCGGCCTCCTTCGGCGCAGGCGCCGGGACCGCCGCGACGGCGGCGTCGGATGCCGGCGGCTCGTCGTGCGCGACACCTGCCTGCACGTCGGAAGCGTCGTCGTCACGCGGCGCGACTGCCTGGTGCGCGGGCCGGTTCGGGATGTCGATCGCGATATCGTCCGTGACTGGCTTCGGGTGCGAATCGAGCACCATCGGCAGCACGATCACGGCGGCCACGACGAGCGCGATCGCGCCGACGAGGCGACGGCGCGCGCGTTGCTTTTCTGGAAGGGTCGGATCGAGGAGCAGCGCGTCCGATTCCGGACGCTCGGTGCGGCGCGGGCGCCGCTCGACGCGTTCAGTGCGCTCCGTGCGCACGTTCCGGGAGGTCCCGGTGCGACCGCCGCGCCGCGTGGGCGCGTCGTCGTCTTTTTTGCCGAACGAGAAAATTCCCATGAATGGCTGAGTCCGAAACTGCCCGTCAGTCAGTGTTGCTGCGATTTACGGTAGGCCAGCACGCCGGCAACCGTATGGAAACTGCCGAAAACCACGATTCTATCATTCTCGGATGCTCTTTTTAGTGCATCGCGAAACGCTTCGGCGGGCGACGCGTAACGCGTCACGCTCGAATCGGCCCCGTCCTCCACGCCAGCCTTGCGCAGCGCGGCTTCGAGCTGCTCCGCGGAGGCCGCGCGCGGCAGCGGCAGGTCGGTCACGCACCAGTGGTCGATCTCGCCTTTCAGATGCCGCAGCACGCCGTCGATGTCCTTGTCGTGCATCGCGCCGAACACCGCGTACGTGTACGGGAAAAAGCCCATGTTGCCGAGATTCTGCTCGAGCACGGCCGCCGCGTGCGGATTGTGCGCGACGTCGAGCACGATCGCCGGCTTGCCGGGCAGCACCTGGAAGCGCCCCGGCAGCTCGACGTTCGCGAGCCCGAGCCGGATGTCCTGCGCGGATACCGGCAGCACCGGGCGCAGCGCCTCGAGCGCGGCGAGCGCGGCCGATGCATTGATCAGCTGATTCGCGCCGCGCAGCGCCGGATACGCAAGCGCCGGATAGCGCTTCTCGCGGCCGAGGTAGCTCCACTGCTGGCGCTCCGCGCCCGCCTGCGCCTCGTAGCGGAAATCGCGGCCGACGAGCCACAGGTCGGCGCCGATCGCTTCGGCATGGTCGATCAACGTTTGCGGCGCGGCCGGATCGCCGCAGATCGCCGGCTTGCCGGCACGGAAGATCCCGGCCTTCTCGAACGCGATCTTCTCGCGCGTGTCGCCGAGGTATTCGGTGTGGTCGATGTCGATGCTCGTGACGATCGCGCAATCGGTATCGATGATGTTGACCGCATCGAGCCGGCCGCCGAGGCCGACTTCGAGGATCACCGCATCGAGCCCGCGCGACGCGAACAGATGCAGGATCGCGAGCGTCGTGAATTCGAAGTACGTGAGCGACACGGGCTCGGGCAGCGACGTGCGCGCGGCTTCGACGGCCTCGAAGTGAGGCAGCAGTTCGTCATCGGTGACGTTCTGCCCGTTCACGCGCGCGCGCTCGTTGAATTCGAGCAGGTGCGGCGACGTGTGGCAGCCGACCTTGTAACCCGCGCGCACGAGAATCGTCTCGAGAAACGCGCAGGTCGAGCCCTTGCCGTTCGTGCCGCCGACGGTGATGACGGGGCACGCGAATTCGAGCTGCAGCGCCGCCTTGACCTGCCCGATGCGGGTCAGGCCCATGTCGATGCCGACCGGGTGCGCGCGTTCGAGGTGCGAGAGCCACGCGTCGAGAGTGGGAAAAGTGCTCATCGGATCAAATCTGGATCGGTACCGCCACTACGCCAAAAAACGAAGCGCGCCGCCTGACGCTGAAGCCAGGCGACGCGCAGAGTTCACCACCTCGCGCCGGTCAGGCCAGCGCGTCGGCCGGCTGTCGCTGCAGCAGCGCGAGCAGTTGCGCGATCTCGTCGCGCATCTTGCGGCGGTCGACGATCATGTCGATCGCGCCCGTGGTCAGCAGGAATTCGGCGCGCTGGAAGCCTTCCGGCAGCTTCTCGCGGACCGTCTGCTCGATCACGCGCGGGCCGGCAAAGCCGATCAGCGCCTTCGGTTCGGCGATCACGACGTCGCCGAGGAACGCGAAGCTCGCGGACACACCGCCCATCGTCGGATCGGTCAGCACCGAGATGAACGGCAGCTTCGCTTCGGCCAGCTTGGTCAGCATCGCGGTGGTTTTCGCCATCTGCATCAGCGACAGCAGGCTTTCCTGCATCCGTGCGCCACCCGACGCCGTGAAGCAGATGAACGGCACGTGCTGTTCCAGCGCGTTCTGCGCGCCGCGCGCGAAGCGCTCGCCGACGACCGAGCCCATCGAGCCGCCCATGAACGAGAACTCGAAGCAGGCCGCGACGACGGGCAGCGTGTGGATCGCACCGCCCATCACGACCATCGCGTCGGTCTCGCCCGTCTCGTCCATCGCTTCCTTCAGACGATCGGGGTACTTGCGGCTGTCCTTGAACTTCAGCGAGTCGACCGGCACGATTTCCTGGCCGATCTCGTAGCGGCCTTCCGGATCGAGCAGCCCGTCGAGGCGCTCGCGCGCGCCGATGCGCATGTGGTGATCGCACTTTGGGCACACGTGCAGGTTCGCGTCCACGTCGTTGCGGTACAGCACGGCCTCGCAGGACGGGCACTTGACCCACAGGCCTTCCGGAATGCCCTTGCGGCTTTTCGGGTCGGTCTGCTTGATCTTCGGCGGCAACAGTTTGTCGAGCCAGCTCATCGTATGGTTTCCTGTTCCGTGGCGGGCCGGGCCGCATGGCCCGCCCGCTCCCTGTGTTGTGTTTATCGCGCCACCTTGCCTGCGCCGTCCAGCGCGGCACGCAGCTCGGCGATGAACGCCTTCAGCGCGGCGGCGGCGCCTTCCGGCGCGGCGCTTTCGAGCAGCTGCACGAGGCGGCTGCCGATCACGACGGCGTCCGACACCTCGGCCACCGCGCGCGCCGTTTCGGCGTCGCGGATGCCGAAGCCGACGCCCACCGGAACCGGCACGCGCGACTTGATGGCCGGGATTTTACCCGCAATGTTCGAAACATCCAGATTTCCCGCGCCGGTCACGCCCTTGAGCGACACGTAATACACGTAGCCGCTCGCGATCTTGCCGACGTCGGCGATACGTTCGTCGGTCGACGTGGGCGCGAGCAGGAAGATCGGATCGATCTGCGCGGCGCGCATCTTTTCGGCGAATACGCCCGCCTCTTCAGGCGGATAGTCGACGACGAGCACGCCGTCGACGCCGGCCGCCTGCGCTTCGGCCGCGAACGCGTCGACGCCCATCCGCTCGATCGGGTTCGCATAGCCCATCAGCACGACGGGGGTTTTCGCGTCGGTTTCGCGGAAGCGCTTCACGTCGGCGAGCACGCTCTTCAGCGTGACGCCGCGCGCGAGCGCGCGTTCCGACGAGCGCTGGATCACGGGGCCGTCGGCCATCGGGTCCGAGAACGGCACGCCGAGCTCGATCACGTCCGCGCCGCCTGCGGCGAGCGCATGCATGAATTCGACGGTCTTCGCGGGATCGGGGTCGCCGGCCGTGATGAACGGGATCAGGCCCTTTCGGCCTTGTTCGGCGAGCGCGGCAAAGGTCTGCTGAATACGGGACATGGCTATTTTCCTTGATGCGTTCGGCGATGCGGCTACGCGATTCACGCGCATGCCGGCGCGGCGAGCGCGCTCACGCGCTCTTGCGCGATCGCACAATAACTTTCGTTGATCTCGTAGCCGACGAAGTCGCGCCCCTGCCGTGCGCAGGCCACCGCGGTCGTGCCGCTGCCCATGAACGGATCGAGCACGCGGCCGCCCGGCGGGCAGCTTGCGAGCACCATCCGCTCGACGATTTCCAGCGGCTTCTGGGTCGGATGATCGACGCGCTCCGCGTGCTGCCGGTGCAGGCGCGAGACCGACCAGACGTCCTTCGGGTTGTAGCCCATCTCCAGCCACTTGCTGCCTTCGAACAGCTTGCGCGAGCGGGCCTTCTTCGTGTCGGCGTCGTACGGGATGCGGACCGGATCGAGATCGAAGTAATACGCCTTGGAAACCGCGAAAAAGCCGATGTTGTCGTGCACCGACGTGAAACGGCGCGTCGTGCCGCCCATGCTCGGCACGCGCCGGTCCCAGATGATCTCGTTGACCATCGTGAGCTTCGTCTTCAGGAAACTGAAGATTTCCGGCGCGTACTGCCATGTGCAGAAGATGTACATCGACCCGCTCGGCTTGAGCTTCGGAATCGCGAGCTCGAGCCACTCGCGCGTCCACGCGAGAAAGTCGTCGCCCGAACGCTTGTCCGAGTCGTTGCCGTAGTCCTTGCCGAGCCCGTACGGCGGATCGGCGACGATCAGGTCGATCGACGCATCCGGCAGGTGTGCGGCATCGGTCAGGAAATCGCGGTTATGCAGTTCGATACCGGACGGCAGCGCGCGCGGCACGACGGCGGCGGGCTGAACCGCCTCCGCCTCGCTCGCGGCACCGCCGCCCGGCTCTTCGATCAGGTCACGCATCGGTCGGGGTCAGAGCTCGATGCCCGATCGCTCGGCGACCGTGTGCATGTCCTTGTCGCCGCGGCCCGACAGGTTGACGAGCAGGATCTTGTCCTTCGGCAACGTCGGCGCGAGCTTCACGCCATACGCGATCGCGTGGCTCGACTCGAGCGCGGGAATGATCCCCTCGATCCGGCAGCAGTCGTGGAACGCCTTCAGCGCTTCCTCGTCGGTGATCCCGACGTACTGCGCGCGGCCGCTGTCCTTCAGCCATGCATGCTCGGGGCCGACGCCCGGATAGTCGAGGCCCGCCGACACCGAATGCGTCTCGATGATCTGGCCGTTGTCGTCCTGCAGCAGGTACGTGCGGTTGCCGTGCAGCACGCCCGGGCTGCCGGCGATCAGCGATGCCGCGTGATGGCCGGTGTCGAGCCCGTCGCCGGCCGCTTCGACGCCGATCAGCTGCACCGACGCATCGTCGATATACGGATAGAAGATGCCCATCGCGTTCGAGCCGCCGCCGACGCAAGCGATCACCGCGTCGGGCTGCCGGCCCGCGAGCTCGGGCATCTGCACCTTGCACTCGTCGCCGATCACACGCTGGAAGTCGCGCACCATCATCGGGTACGGGTGCGGGCCCGCGACCGTGCCGATGATATAGAACGTGCTCTCGATGTTCGTGACCCAGTCGCGCATCGCTTCGTTCAGCGCGTCCTTCAGCGTGCGCGAACCCGACTCGACCGGCACGACCGTCGCACCGAGCAGCTTCATCCGGTAGACGTTGGCGGCCTGCCGGCGCACGTCCTCGGAACCCATGTAGACGACGCACTCCATCCCGAAGCGCGCGCAGATCGTCGCGGTCGCGACGCCGTGCTGGCCGGCGCCCGTCTCGGCGATCACGCGCTTCTTGCCCATGCGCTTCGCGAGCAGCGCCTGGCCGATCACGTTGTTGATCTTGTGCGCGCCCGTGTGGTTCAGGTCCTCGCGCTTCAGGTAGATCTGCGCGCCGCCGAGCGTCTCGCTCCAGCGCTGCGCGTGGTAGATCGGCGACGGACGGCCGACGAAATGCTTCAGCTCGCGCTCGAATTCGGCGACGAAGTCGGGATCGTGCTGGAATTTTTCATACGCCGCGCGCAGTTCGTCCAGCGCGTGAATCAGCGTCTCGGCGACGAACGTGCCGCCGTACGGGCCGAAGTGGCCGCGAGCATCAGGAAGGTTGTACATGGTGTCTCTCTCGATCGGTCGATGCGCCCGCTTTCGGGGCCGCACCGGCTTGCATCACCCGGCGTCCGCTTCGCGCACCGCGCGTACGAACGCCGCCATCCGGGCGTGATCCTTCACGCCCTTCGCGCCCTCCACTTCGATGCCACTCGAGACATCGACAGCAAACGGGCGCAACTGGCGGATCGCATCACCGACGTTTTGCGCGCTCAAGCCACCACTCAAAACGGCCCGATGCGCGAGCTCTGCGGGAATAAGAGACCAATCGAAGACCTTGCCGCTACCGCCGTAGTCCGGCACCAGGGTGTCGAACAGGAGGCCGCGCGCTTTCGAATAATGAAGAGCCGATTCTACCAAATCGGACGGCTGCGTCGAGGGCCCGACGCGCACTGCGCGCAACCACGGCAGGTGTGCCGCGCGGCCGAGCGCGTCGCATTGCTCCGGCGTCTCGTCGCCATGGAACTGCAGCAGCGTGAGCGGCACGTCGCGCACGACGGCTTCGATCTCGGCTGCGGTCGCATTCACGAACAGCCCGACCACCGACACGAACGGCGGCGCGAGACGCGCGAGCTCGGCCGCCTGCGCGAGCGTCACCGCGCGCGGGCTCTTCGGGTAGAACACGAGGCCGATCGCATCGGCGCCGAGCGCCGCTGCGTGCAGCACGTCCTCGGGGCGCGACAGCCCGCACAGCTTGATGCGCGTGCGCGGCGGCAGGCCGGCGGCGGAAGTCGAAGGAGACACGGCGTGATCCGTCATGATTGCGGGTCCAGATCGGCCCAGACGCTGCTCCACGGCACGCCGCCGAGCTGCGCGGGCGGGACGGCGAATTCCGCCGGGTAGCCGACGTGGGCGAGATACAGCCCGTCGGCCATGAACGTGGGCGCCGCGAGGTTGCGGTCGCGCCCTGCCAGCACGTCGGCGACCCAGTCGGCCGGATAGCGGCCACGACCGACCGCGACGAGGCAGCCCATCAGGTTGCGCACCATGTGGTGCAGGAACGCGTTGGCGCGGAAGCGGAAATGGATGAAATGGCCCGCGCGCCGCACGTCGATCTGGTACAGGTGTTTGACCGGCGTCTTCGACTGGCATTCCGACGACCGGAACGACGAGAAATCGTGCTCGCCGATCAGGTGCGCGGCGGCGGCGCGCATCGCGTCGTCGTCGAGCGGCGTATGGATCCAGCCCGCGCGTCCGGCCAGCATCGGCGAGCGCACGGGGTGCACGTACAGCACGTAGTAATAGGTGCGCTCGAACGCCGAGAAACGCGCGTGGAACGTCTCCGGCATCGGCTTCGCCCATTGCACCGACACGGTCGACGGCAGGAACGCGTTGGTGCCGCGCACCCACGAGAATGCCTCGCGGTCGAGATCCGTGTCGAAGTGCACGACCTGCCCGAGCCCGTGCACGCCGGTGTCGGTCCGCCCGGCCACCGTCGTATGCAGCGGCACCCGCGCGAACTCGGCCAGCGCATGCTCGAGTGCGTTCTGCACGGTCTTGCCGTGCGGCTGCGCCTGCCAGCCGCAAAATGCCGCGCCGTCGTACTGAATGCCCAGCGCGATCCGCATCACGCCTCGTCCGCGAGTTTCGCGAGCAGCGCACGCGCATCGTCGCGCGTCGCGGCGTCGTTCGCGTCGACCACTTCCTGCAGCAGCGTCCGCGCGCCGGACAGGTCGCCCAGTTCGACGTACTCGGCCGCGAGGTCGAGCTTGTTGCGTGCGATACGCGCGAGTTCGTCCGGCGTCAGCGCAGGCAGCGCGGCGCCCGGCGCGGACGGCAGGTCGAGGTCGAAATCGAGCTTCAGCGCGCCGAACTGCGCGCCGCCGAGCGGCGGCAGCGACGACGTCGCGGACGGGCTGCCCACGTGGTCGGCCGGTGTCGTCGCGTCCGGATCCCATTCGAACTCGTCGTCCTGGTCGGCCGGGTGTTCCGGGGCCGGATCGTTCGAGCCAATTGGCGGGTGCGACGCGGATTGACCGTTAGTTGCAATTTTATCGGCGTCGGACTGCCCTGCTCGTGCGGCCGACTCGTCCGCCGTCAGCGACGGATCGTCCTGCGTGCGCGGCGGCAGCGGCATATCGAGGCTGCTGAGCGCACTGATCGCGTTCTGCATCAGCGCCGCATGCTGCGTTTCGGTCGCCGAAGGCTCGGCGAGTGTCTCGGCAGGCTTGTCGGCGGCCGCCTGTTCTACCGGTTCTGCGTCGTGCGGGGCCGGGACCGGGGCCGAAGTCGCATCGTTCTCCGGCGGTACTGCGGCGTGGGCAGGCGCAGGCGGCAATTCAGGCTGGCCGTCATGCGGCTTCGTTACTTCGGGCGCCGGCGATGCATCCACCTCGGGCGGCGCGACCGTCTCCGCCGCTGCGGCAGTCGCCGCGGCGAGATTCATGTCGGCAGCCGCGTCGCGGGCAACCGGCATCTCGGGCAGGATCGGCAGTTCACGTTCGACGGACGGCGCCGCTTCTGCTTCGGCAGCCTCGGCACCGCCCGCTGCAGCGGCTGCAGCCGTCGTGTCCGCAGCGTCCGTGTGCCGACCCTTCCGGCGCCTGCGCCACGCGAACCCGGCCGCGAGGACGATCACGGCCGCGCCGGCCGCTGCGACCGGACGCCAGTCCATCTGATCCGCAGCGCGCGCAGGCGCCGTCACGGGTGCGACCGGCTGCGCGGGCGCCGATACCGGCGGCGCAGCGCTGGCGGCCACGCCGGACGCCGCTTCAGCTGCTGGCGATGCGGCAGACGGTGCACCCGCATCGTTCGCGGCCGGACGCGGCGCGGCAGGCGCCGGCGCAGGCGCGACGTTGTTCGTCGCGGCCGGCTTGCCGATGCCGTGCTTCTGCAACTCCATCAGCACGCGGTTCTTCAATGCCAGCAGTTGCTGCAGGCTCGACGGCCGCGGCTGCGATGCCCCCGTGGCGGATGCCGCACCAGCCGGTTCGTTCGTGCCCGAAACCTGGCTGCCCGGCGCAGGCTGGGCAGCGGCCTCGCTCGCGGACGACGGTGCCGACTGGATCGCGCCGCTCCACACATGCGGGCCGCTGGCGCCGGCAGCAGGCGCCGCCGGCTGCATGTTTTCGACAGCCGAAGCGCCGTGCGCGACCGAAGCGCCGACCGAAGCCGACGCCCCTGCTGCCGTCGCGACACTCGCACCGCTCACCGGCGCCGCATGCACGGCCGGCGCCACCGGCGCGGATTGCACGGCCGACCCCGGATGCGGCGCGGACGCACCGGGCTGCGCGAGCGCCGCACCGCCCGACGCAGCGACGGGCGCGGAGGCAGCCGCCGCACCGGATGCACCGGATGCGCCAGCCGGCGCAAGCGCCGCGCCCGTTGCGTCGAGCGCGGGCACGGTCAGCGTCGCGCCGACTTTCAGGCGGCTCGCGTCGCGCTTCATGAACGCCTGCGGATTGGCGTCGAACAGCGCGCGACCGGCACGCGCGAGCACGCCGGGATCGTGCGATTGCGTCGCCGCTTTCGCGATGTCGTTCAGCGACTGGCCCGGCTGGACCGTCACGGTAAGCGGCGCGGCGGCGCCGGCAGCAGACGCCGGCAGTTCGCCAGTGCCGGCCGCCCAGGCCGACGCGGCTGCGCCGAGCGCCAGGATCGCCAGCGCGCCACGCACGGCGCGCGACAGACGGGACTGACGCGGAAACAAGGAAATTCGGGACATCGTAGGCTCTATCGCCGCGCGCGGGCGCGGCTCGGATTCACGGTTGGAAGCGTCAATAAAGTTGCCGCAGAAATGCAAAAGCGTCGCGCGGAACGCGACGCTTTCGGCGGGTCTGTGCGTCGTAACCGCGTAGTTTACTTCACGTGCTCGCGTTCGGGCCGAATTCATCGGCTGCGGGTGCAACCGGCCGCGCTCGCGCGTCGCGGCGCACGCAGCGATCGCGTCGGGCTGCCGCACCGGTTCGCACACTGCAGCCGGCACGCCGGATCGATCGAAAGGATAGGCATCAATGGATGAGAATCCTTGCGACAACATCTCATCCGGAACGAATGGCAAGGCTTTACGCCGCGCCGCTTCCTCTACTCGCGCCAAACGATGCGATGCAGGAACGACCGCGCAAGCGATTCGGCGCTTCCATGTTTCCGCCGGCCCGTTCCGGCGCCGAACCACGACCGGAGAATCGGGCGCGTTCGCTCAACAATTCGCATTACCTGCCGTTAATTGATTAACAGCCAACATTTCAAATAAAACCCGCTGCCCCGCCAATCTCACTCAAATCAATTTCAATTGAACGATAAGAAGGCAATTCCCACCTCTTATCGTCGAATTGAACATCCCTCCCGCCAAATCCCCGCCCCACAAGGCTTACATACCTGACAGCACAAACCATTACTCATACAAAAGCGATCATCCCGACAACAATTCAATTACATTACACAAAATTACACAGATCAAATAATTGCTGTCGCTACGATCGACTTCAAACAGGAATCGGCGCAATCCGGCCATCGCGTTCGCACATGCCGGAAAGGCGGGACTGCGATCGGCCGGGTTGACGCCGTGAGGCGCCAGAGGGTCATCGCGCAGTTGCAAGACTGCATTCACTCACCAGCTCGTTACGGGGATCGAACATGGGCTATCAGCAGGGTTTGAGCGGGTTGGCCGGCGCGTCGAGCAATCTCGACGTGATCGGCAACAACATCGCGAACGCAAACACGACCGGCTTCAAGCAGGGCCGCGCGAACTTCTCCGACATGTATGCGAATTCGGTCGCGACGTCGGTCAATACGCAGATCGGCATCGGCACGAGGCTCGCGTCGGTGCAGCAGCAATTCGGCCAGGGCACGATCAATACGACCCACTCGTCGCTGGACATCGCGATCAACGGCAACGGCTTCTTCCAGATGTCGAGCAACGGCGCGACGACGTACTCGCGCGACGGCACGTTCCACCGCGACAAGACCGGCGCCATCGTCGACTCGCAAGGCCGCAACCTGATGGGTTATGCGGCAGGCGCGGGCGGCGTGATCAACACCGCGCAGACCGTGCCGCTGCAGGCGCCGACCAGCAACATCGCGCCGCAGGCGACGAGCAAGATCACCGGCCAGTTCAACCTGAACTCGCAGGACAAGGTGCCGGCCAAGACGCCGTTCAACGCGAGCGACAACACGACATACAACTACAATTCGTCGATCCAGGTCTACGACACGCTCGGCGGCTCGCAGCAGGTCACGATGTATTTCGCGAAAAGCGCCGCCGGCACCTGGCAGGCCTATGCGGGCGTACAGGGCCAGACGCCGACGAATCTCGGCACCGTCACGTTCGATGCGTCGGGCCGGATCAGCTCGACGACGTCGGCCGCCACCGGCCTGCCCACGCCGAGCCTCGGTCAGTTCGCGTTCTCGATCCCCAACACGACGGGCGGCGCCAACCCGCAGAACCTGACGCTCGACCTGACCGGCACGACACAGTATGGCGGGAAGGATGGCGTGAACAACCTCGCGCAGGACGGTTTCGCGAGCGGCACGCTGACGACGTTCTCGATCGGCGCCGACGGCAAGCTGACCGGCAACTACTCGAACGGCCAGAGCGCGGTGCTCGGCCTGATCGCGCTCGCGAACTTCAACAACCCGAACGGGCTCGTGAACATCGGCGGCAACCAGTATGCGGAGACCTCTGCGTCGGGCGTGCCGCAGATCTCCGCGCCGGGCAGCACGAACCACGGCACGCTGCAGGGCAGCGCGCTGGAGAACTCGAACGTCAATCTGACGACGGAGCTCGTGAACCTGATCACCGCGCAGCGCAATTACCAGGCCAACGCGCAGACGATCAAGACCCAGCAGACGGTCGACCAGACGCTGCTGAACCTGCGCTGATCCGCGCATGAAAAACGCGCCGCGCCAGCCTTGACATCGTCAAGGCCGACGCGGCGCGTCATCTTGTGCAGCCCGGCCCGCGGGCCGGGCACGCAAACGGGCTTACTTGTCGAGCAGGATGCGCAGCATGCGGCGCAGCGGCTCGGCCGCGCCCCACAGCAGCTGATCGCCGACCGTGAATGCCGACAGGTATTCGCCGCCCATCGCGAGCTTGCGCAGGCGGCCGACCGGCACCGTCAGCGTGCCGGTGATCTTCGCCGGCGACAGGTCGCGCATCGATGCTTCACGCTCGTTCGGCACGACCTTCACCCAGTCGTTCGCCGATGCGAGGATGCCGTTGATCTCGTCGAGCGGCACATCCTTGTTCAGCTTGATCGTCAGCGCCTGCGAGTGGCAGCGCATTGCGCCGATCCGCACGCACAGGCCGTCGACCGGGATCGAACCCGGCTCGCCCATCGCCGGCTTGCCGAGGATCTTGTTGGTTTCCGCGCCGCCCTTCCACTCTTCCTTCGACATCCCGTTGCCGAGATCCTTGTCGATCCACGGGATCAGCGAGCCGGCGAGCGGCACGCCGAAGTTGCTGGTCGGCATCGCGTCGCTGTTCATCGCGGCCAGCACGCGGCGGTCGATGTCGAGAATCGCGGAAGCCGGATCGGCGAGCTGTTCCTGCACCGCGCCGTTCAGCGTGCCCATCTGCGACAGCAGCTCGCGCATGTTCTGCGCGCCCGCGCCCGAGGCGGCCTGGTAGGTCATCGCCGTCATCCAGTCGACGAGGTTCTCGCGGAACAGGCCGCCGAGCGCCATCAGCATCAGGCTGACCGTGCAGTTGCCGCCGACGAAGTTCTTCGTGCCCTTGACGAGCGCATCCTTGATCACGTCGAGGTTGACCGGATCGAGGATGATGACCGCGTCGTCGTTCATCCGCAGCGACGATGCCGCATCGATCCAGTAGCCGTTCCAGCCGGCCGCGCGCAGCTTCGGGAACACGTCGTTCGTGTAGTCGCCGCCCTGGCACGTGATGATCACGTCGCACTTCTTCAGCTCGTCGACGTTGGTCGCGTCCTTGAGCGTAGTCTCGTTTTTCGCGAACGACGGCGCCTTGCCGCCCGTGTTGCTGGTGCTGAAAAACACCGGTTCGATCAGGTCGAAATCGCCCTCTTCCTGCATGCGCTGCATCAGGACGCTGCCGACCATGCCGCGCCAACCTACGAGACCTACGTTCATGACTAACCCTTTGAATGGAGCTTCCCCGCCATTTCCGTCCCCGCTGTGACCGCGCGGGGAAAAAGGCGGGCACGACGGACGATCAGCGTTTAATGATCGTTTTCGTGGTAATGGTTTTCGTGATGACGATGGCGCGCGCACCCGCACGGGCAATGTTGCCGTGGAGTTTCAAGACCGGGGAGATCAGGGAAATTTGCGCCATCGTTCGAGTCTACACAAACCTATTCGGCCGCACAACGGCCAACCCGGTGCGAACCCGCCGTTTTTACCGGCCGCGTTCGCACCCTTTACTGCCTGCTTACAGCGCCGCGACCACCGCGTCGCCCATCGCCGCCGTACCGACCTGCTTGCAGCCCGGCGTCGCGATGTCGCCCGTGCGGTAGCCCTGTTCGAGCACCGTTTTCACCGCGCGCTCGACGCGATCGGCCTGCTCCGCGCGATTCAGCGAGTAGCGCAGCAGCATCGCGGCCGACAGGATCGTCGCGAGCGGGTTCGCAATGCCCTTGCCCGCGATGTCCGGTGCCGAACCGTGCGACGGTTCGTACAGGCCCTTGTTGTTCTTGTCGAGCGACGCCGACGGCAGCATGCCGATCGAGCCCGTCAGCATCGACGCTTCATCCGACAGGATGTCGCCGAACATGTTGCCCGTGACGATCACGTCGAACTGCTTCGGCGCCTTCGCGAGCTGCATCGCCGCGTTGTCGACGTACATGTGCGACAGCTCGACGTCCGCGTATTCCTTCGACACGTCGATCATGATGTCGCGCCAGAACTGCGACGTTTCGAGCACGTTCGACTTGTCGACCGACAGCAGCTTCTTCGCGCGCTTGCGTGCCGCCTGGAACGCGACGTGCGCGATGCGGCGCACTTCCGGTTCCGAGTAGCGCATCGTGTCGAAGCCTTCGCGCTCGCCGGCGAACGGGCCGTCCGGTGCGGCACGCACGCCGCGCGGCTGGCCGAAGTAGATGTCTCCGTTCAGTTCGCGCACGATCAGGATGTCGAGGCCCGCGACGAGCTCGGGCTTGAGCGGCGAAGCATCGACGAGCTGCGGATAGCAGATCGCCGGACGGAAGTTCGCGAACAGCTCGAGATGCTTGCGCAGCCCGAGGATCGCCTGCTCGGGGCGCAGCGCGCGCTCGAGCGAGTCGTACTTCCAGTCGCCTACGGCGCCGAACAGGATCGCGTCGGCTTCCTTCGCGAGCTTCAGCGTCGCGTCGGGCAGCGGATGGCCGCTCGCCTCGTAGCCCGCGCCGCCGACCGGCGCGTGCTCGAGTTCGAACTTCTCGTCGAGTGCGTTCAGCACCTTGACCGCTTCGTTGACGATTTCCGGACCGATGCCGTCGCCGGGCAGCACTGCAATCTTCATGCGTTATTCCTGACTGGGTAGGTTATGGAGCAGGCCGGCGAACGCGCGGATAGCGCGCCCGCCTCGAAGGCGATCTATCAGCCGACCAGCTTGGTGTTGAGCCACGGCTGCTTCACGAGCCGCTCGGCTTCGAACTGGCGGATCTTGTCCGCATGGCGCAGCGTGAGGCCGATGTCGTCGAAGCCGTTCAGCAGGCAGTACTTGCGGAACGCGGCGATCTCGAACGGATACTCGCGGCCGTCGCCCGTGCGCACGACCTGCGCGTCGAGGTCGATCGTCAGCTGGTAGCCGTTGAACGCGTACGTGTCGTTGAACACGTGATCGACCTGCTGCTCGGTCAGCACGATCGGCAGCAGGCCGTTCTTGTAGCAGTTGTTGAAGAAGATGTCCGCGAAGCTCGGCGCGATGATCGCGCGGAAACCGTACTGCTGCAGCGCCCACGGCGCGTGCTCGCGCGAGCTGCCGCAGCCGAAGTTCTTGCGCGCGACCAGCACCGATGCGCCCTGGTAGCGCGGCTGGTTCAGCACGAAATCGGGATTCAGCGGACGCTTCGAGTTGTCCTGGCCCGGCTCGCCGTGATCGAGGTAACGCCACTCGTCGAACGCGTTCGGACCGAAGCCCGTGCGCTTGATCGACTTCAGGAACTGCTTCGGGATGATCGCGTCGGTGTCGACGTTCTCGCGATCGAGCGGCGCCACGACGCCGGTATGTACTGTGAATTTTTCCATGATCCGTCTATCCGGTTGGAGGGCCGGCGTTCAGCCGGCGCACATCGACAAATTCTCGGCGGGAAACGTCACTCCGCGGCGCGCTTCAGCGCGTTGCCGGCGGCGTTGACGTCCTGCCCGAAGCCCTGGACGGTATTGCAGCCCGCGAGGCCGAAGCCCAGCCCCGCGAGCGCCAGCGCGGCAACCAGCCGCGCAATGATCTTCGATGCCGTCACGCGTCACCCCAGCTTGCGAATGTCGACGAAATGGCCTTCGATCGCCGCGGCCGCCGCCATCGCGGGGCTCACGAGGTGCGTGCGACCGCCCGCGCCCTGCCGGCCTTCGAAGTTGCGGTTCGACGTCGACGCGCAACGCTCGCCCGGATCGAGCCGGTCGGCGTTCATCGCGAGGCACATCGAGCAGCCCGGCTCGCGCCATTCGAAACCGGCGTCGGTGAACACCTTGTCGAGCCCTTCGCGTTCGGCCTGCGCCTTCACGAGGCCCGAGCCCGGCACGACCATCGCGAGCCGCACGTTCGACGCGATGCGACGGTTCAGCTTCTTCACGACATACGCGGCCGCGCGGATGTCCTCGATCCGAGCGTTCGTGCACGAGCCGATGAAGATCTTGTCGACCTTGATCGATTCGATCGGCGTGTTCGGCTCGAGCGCCATGTAGGCCAGCGCACGCTCCATCGCGTCGCGCTTGACCGGATCCTTCTCGCGCTCGGGATCGGGCACGCGGCCGTCGATCGACGTGACCATTTCCGGCGACGTGCCCCACGTGACCTGCGGGACGATCTCGGCTGCGTTCAGCTCGACGACGCGGTCGAACTGCGCGCCTTCGTCCGACTTGAACTGGCGCCAGTATTCGACGGCCTGATCCCATTCCGCGCCGGTCGGCACGAACGGACGGCCCTTCAGGTAATCGATCGTCGTGTCGTCCACCGCGACCATGCCCGCGCGCGCGCCGGCCTCGATCGCCATGTTGCAGACCGTCATGCGGCCTTCCATCGTCAGCGCGCGAATGGTCGAGCCGCCGAATTCGATCGCGTAGCCCGTGCCGCCGGCCGTGCCGATCTTGCCGATGATCGCGAGCACGATGTCCTTCGCGGTACAGCCGCGCGGCAGTGCGCCCTCGACCTTCACGAGCATGTTCTTGCTCTTCTTCTGCAGCAGCGTCTGCGTCGCCAGCACGTGCTCGACTTCCGACGTGCCGATGCCGTGCGCGAGCGCGCCGAACGCGCCGTGCGTCGACGTATGCGAATCGCCGCACACGATCGTCATGCCCGGCAGCGTCGCACCCTGCTCCGGCCCGATGATGTGGACGATGCCCTGGCGCACGTCGTTCATCTTGAACTGCGTGATGCCGAATGCATCGCAGTTCGAGTCGAGCGTGTCGACCTGCAGCTTCGAGACGGGATCGGCGATGCCGTGGCTGCGGTCCGTCGTCGGCACGTTGTGATCCGACACGGCCAGGTTCGCGCTGATGCGCCACACCGGACGCTGCGTCATCTTCAGCCCTTCGAACGCCTGCGGGCTCGTGACTTCATGCAGCAGCTGACGGTCGATGTACAGCAAGGTCGTGCCGTCATCCTCGGTGTGGACGACGTGGGTATTCCACAGTTTGTCGTAGAGAGTCTGTGCCATGGGTATGCGGGGTCGTTGTGACTACAAGCCTTGCGGATGCGGTCGATTATGCCACGCAGAACGCGTCGCGGCGCAGGCCGGACGCGAAAAAACCCATTAAAAACAGTGGTTTGGCTGGTAGTGCCAATACCTGTATCGGCATTACCCGGCAAATGGGGCACGCCGGGTCCGGATGACCGCGATCGCGGATCGCGTCGCCCGGACCGGGCGCGACGGGCCGGAACCCGGCGGCCTCAGCCGTTCGGATATTCGCGGTTGATCAGGTCGAGCCGCAGCATCGCAAGCTGCATGCCGGCGTTGCTCATCAGGTAGAGATCGCGGCGGCGCATCGCCGGCTGCTGCGCGGACGTGTCGTAGGCGACCGGCAGCACCAGCCCGGCCGGCACCGCCGCCTGCATCCCCGCCGCATTCGACACGCGCACGGCGATCGACGCCTGATCCGCGTGCGTGACGACCGCGACCTTGCCGAGCGCCGCGGCCGAGCCGGCCTGTTTGACGATCGCGGCGGCGACGCCGGCGGGCGTCGGTATCGGGCTGCCGGCGACCGCCGCTGGCGTCGCGATCGACGTCACGCCGGCCGTCAGCCCGTATTTCGACGCGAGCACGCTCGCGACTTCCTGCTGCGCGAAGACCGGCACGGCGACCTTCTGCCGGAGCGCGAACACGGCGTCGGCAATCGCCTCGTTCACCGGGCCCGGCACCGGCGCGGCACCGGATGCCGCGGCGCGACTGCCGAAGCTGAACGCGGCGATCGCATTGATGCCGGCCGCCGCGACGGTGGGCGGCGCCCATGAGAAAAACGTGTCGAACAGGTAACCCGTCTCGTCGGCGGCGGTCGCGCGATCGTTCAGTTCGTTCGTCAGCTTGCCGAGCATCTGGCGCTGCAGTTCGGCATCGGATGCCGGTGCGTCGCTTGCGAACACGGGCGCGGCGGCCGCGCACGATGCGGCGAGTACGGAAGTGGAAGCCAGGAAATGGCGGCGGGTCGTCATGGTCATCGAAATCGTGTGGAAAGCGGGAATCGTCAGCCTTTCGGGAAGGCCTGCGTCGTGGCGGTCATCGCGCGGCCAAGCATCTGCGCATACATGTCGTGCACGAGATACAGGCTGCGGTTGCGCGTCCATGGCTGGCCCGATTGAGGGTCGTAGAGCGTCGGGAGCGGCACCTCGGCAACGGCAGCCGCCTTCATGCCCGCCTGCTGCGAGGTCTGGATGCAGCGCTTCGCGTGATCGCGATGGCCGACCACCGCGACGCTGCCCATCGCGGCCGCGCCGCCCGCGCGCGACACGGCCACGGCGGCGACGCCTGCCGTGCTCAGGTACACGATCGTGCCGTCGCTCGCGATCACCGGTTCGATCGACGACAGCACGTCGGCGCCCATCCCGTATTTCGACACGAGAAAGCGCGCGATTTCCCACTGCGCGTAGACCTTGACGGGTTTCAACTGGCGGATGCGGTACACGGCGTCCGCGAGCGCTTCGTTGACCGGCCCCGGATCGGGCAGCGCGGACTGGTTGCCGCCCGTGCTCGACGTGTTGCCGCTCGCCGCGTTCGGACGGTTGCCGAAGCTGTATGCGACGATCGCGCCGACCTGCGCGGCCGGCACCGTCGGCAGATCCCACGTGAAGCCGACATCGGTCAGTGCCGGCATGATTGCATTGACCGTCGCCGCATCGCCGAGCTGCGCGTTCAGCTTCGCGGACATCTGCGCGGCAAGTGCGCTATCGGTGATGGGCGCCGATGTGACGTCGTCGCCACCGCATGCGCTCAGCAGCGGTGCTGCCGCGACGGCGGGTGCGGCGGCAAGAAATTTTCTGCGTGAAGCAGCCGACGGGTTCAGATTCATAAGAGATACGAAGCGATGCGAACAACGCCGGCGGCTCGTCGCGGCGTTGCAAATCGCGGGTTCAGGGGAGAATGACAATCGGGCACGTCGCGCGGCTGGGAGACGGGCGACGGGATCGACGCGCGGATCGGATCGCTGCACTCTGTCGATCGACGATGCTGGATCGTAGTGGGCGTTTATTAAATTGCGGTGAACCTGTCGATCAAATGCAGGCGATTGCCAAGCCGTTTCATCGATGGACGAGTGCGTTTCATCCGTGGCGAGCGAACGCAGCCGCCGTTTCACCGGTGGCGAGCATGCGATTCGCGCGCATGGTCGCGCACTGCACGGTGATCTCCGGATTTCGCGTTACGATGGCGCAACGCACGCCCCCACGATCCGACCCGGAGCCCACCACGATGAAGCTCGGCCTGAACGAATCGCTTGCTCGCCTCGACGAAGAAGGCACGCTGTTCACGACGCTGTTTCAGCACGGCACGCTCGACGTCGAGCTGTACCGGCCGCGCATCGAGGACAAGCAGAAGCCGCATACGCGCGACGAGGTTTACGTGATCGCCACCGGCACGTCGCGCTTCGTCGTCGACGGACGCGAATGCGACGTCGCAGCCGGTGACGCGCTGTTCGTCCCTGCGCACGCGGAGCACCGCTTCGTCGGTTTCTCCGACGACTTCTCGACCTGGGTGTTCTTCTACGGCCCCGAAGGCGGCGAACGCGGCAACCGCGGCGCATGACGCGCAGCACTTTTCTTGCGATTGCCTGGACTGTCAATTCGCGGCGGACCGCGCACGGCCGCCCGGTCATCACGATAGCTCAAGCATCCGGTTCAACTGGACAGGAGAACAGCATGCGATACGAACTCTATTACTGGCCCGAGATCCAGGGTCGCGGCGAATATGTGCGGCTCGCGCTCGAGGCGGCCGAAGCCGACTATGTCGACGTCGCGCGCGAATCGGGGCGCGGCATGGGCGTGTCGGCGATGATGCGCATGATGGACAGCACGAAAGCGGAATGCGTGCCGTTCGCGCCGCCGTTCCTGAAGGCCGGCGACGTGGTCGTCGGGCAGACCGCAAATATCCTGCTGTTCCTCGGTGCGCGGCTCGGGCTCGCGCCCGACGACGAGGCCGGCCGGCTGTGGGTGCACCAGCTCCAGCTGACCGTCGCCGATTTCGTCACCGAGATCCACGACACGCATCATCCGATCGCAAGCGGCCTGTACTACGAGGACCAGAAAGCGGAAGCGGCCGAGCGCGCGGCCGATTTCCTCGAGAATCGGCTACCGAAATTCCTCGGCTATTTCGATCGCGTGCTCGAACAGAATCCGCACAAGAGCGGTTATATCGCCGGCAGCGCGCTCAGCTATGCGGACCTGTCGATGTTCCAGTTGATCGACGGGCTGCGCTACGCGTTTCCGAAGGCGATGAAGCGCGCCGAGCGGAAGGTCGCGGCGCTCGTCGCACTGCACGACCGCGTCGCGCGGCATCCGCCCGTCGCGCGTTATCTCGACTCGGAGCGCCGCATCCCGTTCAACGACATGGGGATCTTCCGGCACTATCCGGAGCTGGACCAATAGCGGCGTGCCGCATCAGTCGCCGTACCGATAGCGGCTGCGCATCGCATCGAGCGGATTGCCGTCGGCGAGCGTGCCGCCGAGGCTGCGGATCACCGCGCTCGCCGCGTTGATCGCGGTCTGCACCGCGCCCTCGATCCAGCCGCCCGTGAACGAACAGCAGCAGCCGGCCAGATAGATCCCGCGGTCGGTCGACGGATCGGCCGCCGTCTGGAACTGGTAGAACAGCGCCTGCGAGTGGATGTCCTCACCCGGATAGTTCAGCTTGAACGCGCCCAGCGCGTAGCGGTCCGACAGCCAGTCGTGGCTCGTGACGTTGCGCGCGTAGTCGTCGTCGAGCGGGCGCAGGTGTGCGGCAAACGCCGGCGACACGACGCCGATCTCGGCAACGAGCCGCTTGAAACGCTCGATCTTGTCGGTGAGCGACAGGATCTTGTGCGAATCGTCCTCCCACGTGTAGCTGATCAGCACGACGCCATGCGCGTCGGGATCGTCGGGCGCGTAGTCGAGGCAGTAGATGCCGCGCGCGAGCGTATCGGTCTGGATGTTGTGCGGCAGCCCGTGCTTGAGCCAGAACTTGTCGCGGGTCAGCACGAAAAGCTTCGACGAACTGACCATGTGCGTCTCGTTGATCGCGCGGACGACGTCCGGCGCGAACAGGTTCGCGATGCCCGTCATGCCCATGCCGACCTGCATCGCGCGCGTCGTCGTCGCGACGATCACGCGGTCGAACACGCGCGTCGATCCGTCGTCGAGCGCGAGCGCAAACGTGCCGTCGGGCTGCTTCGTCACGCCGCGCACGGCCGCGTAAACGATGCAGTCGCGCACGTGCGCGCCGTCGGCGCCGTCGTCCAGCAGCCCCTGCGCGAGCGCGAAGATGCCGGCCGGGATCAGCCGCTGGTCGACCTCGAGCTCGTTGACGACGATCCGCAGGATTTCGAGGAACGACGCGCGATAGACCGGCTGGAAGCCGCCCGATCCGATGCCGAGCGTGCCGAACAGGCGCAGGTCCTCGCCCCTGCGCCAGCGCACGCCGCCGGGCGGCGTTGCGCCCGTGAAGATCTTCACGATCGCCGAATAGAACGACTCGTCGCCGAACCGGTCGATGTACTGCTGCCAGCCGCGCCGCGCGTCGTCGTAGCGATGCGCGCGCAGCAGTGCCGTCAGTTCGGCCGGCGCGGGCAGCAGCGTGCCGTCGTCGAGCCGCACGCCGTCGCGAATGAACGCGCGCCAGCCGCGGTCGACGCGCTCGAACAGTGCGGGCGGTGCATCGCCGGCCGGCCAGCGATACGCGTGGCCCTGGTAGTGGATCTCGGTATCGACGATGCCCGGGTCGGGAAACGCGGATGCGCTGTCGACGCCGAACCGGTCGAGGTAGTGGTAAAGCGCGGCCTGCGACGGCGGAAAGCGCATCGCACCCATTTCGGCGAGCAGATGCGGATGATCGGGATTGATCGACTGGGTCAGCAGGCGGCCGCCGACGCGCGCACGATTCGCCTCGAACACGACGACCTGCCGGGCACCCGCACGCAGCAGTTCGCACGCCGCGACGAGGCCGCCGACGCCCGCGCCGACGATCGCGATCCGTGCATCGTGCGCGCCTTCGGCCGGCAGCGTGCCGAGACGGCCGCCGGTGCGGGACAGGAAAGCGCCATAGTCGTACAGCGTGTCGATGTACGGTAGCGTGTGCGGCAGGCGTTCAGGGGCGTTCATGGAATCGGGATCAAAGGTGGAAGCCGGATGCGCGAGCCCGCGCTCATACGGGCAGGTGGATGCTGCCGAGCGGTGCGTCGGCATTGACGAGGTCGACGCGCTTCACGCGGATGCGCAACGCGTCGTCGCGCACCGCGAGTTCATGCGTGTACCAGCCGGCGAACAGGGTCTGCTCGTCGCGCCGCGCTTCGACGTAATGGAATGGCGTGCGCAGTACGTACACGCCGCGCTCGCGGTCGGCACGCTCGACCTGCGGCTGCTGCAGCAGATGGTGGCCGCGGCTCGCCGGCTGCTGCGAAAACGTGCGGCGGCCGGCCAGGCGTTCGATGCGGATGCGCAGCAGCAGCCGGTCCTCGTCCATCAGCGCGCCGTGCAGCCCGGTGTCGGGCTGGTCCGGCGACAGCGGCATCCAGTAGCGCGCGTCGTCCGCGTAGAGCGCAAGCCAGTCGTCGTAGCGCCGCTCGTCGAGCAGGCGCGCCTCGCGGTAGACGAACGCGGCGAGTTCATCGTGCGGAAAGGTGCGCATCGGCCGCCTCCTTCGTCGCTGCGGGCGCGATGTAGCGCAGCCACGCACGGAACTGGTTGCGGATCTGCTGCTCGCTGGTGCCGTTCGTTTCCGACGTCGGCTGCGCGAACTCCTGCGGATCGAACAGCCGTCCCACGTGCACCCAGTCGCGCGACTGCGTCGCGAGGCCGCGCTGCGCGCGTTCGTACATCTCGAGATCGTCGTGCGCGACGATCGACGTCGGCGCGTTGATCAGCCGGTTGTACGCAAGCGTGCGCTCGAACAGCGAATCGGGCGCGCCGACGAGGCGGAACGACCACGACTCCACCAGCGTGCAGTCGGCCGCGAGCGGCTTGAACACGCGCAGGATCTGGATCGGCCCCTTCACCATCGCGTTCGGAAACAGCACCGTGTTGTGACGAACCTCGCCGAGAATGCGCGCCGCACGCGCTTCGCCGTAGGCCGCCACCATCTTCTCGTGATACCCGGGAATCGGCGTATAGCGCGCATGGATCGAATCGGCCGTGCCGGTGTGGCCGTGCCCGTTGGGCCACACGCGCAGCCCCATCTGCTCGAAGAACGCATGCGGCTGGATGAACGGCTCCAGCAGCTCGACCGCCATCGGCTTCGCACCTTCCGCGCCGTCGCGCTCCCACACGCGCACGGCCGTGCCGGCCGACGACTCGTGCGCGACCATCGGATGGCAGGTGTCGGTCTGGTTCTCGACCAGCATCTTCCAGTTGCACGCGTGCACGTACCGGAACACGCCGCCCGCGACCTCGACACGCCCTTCCGGCGAGCGGTCGACCAGGTTGTCGAGCGACGACAGCGCATCGCCGAAATAGTCGTGGAAATCGACACCCGACGGATTCAGGCGGCAGAACACGAAGCCGCGATGGTCATGGGTCGCGCCGACCGCCTGCATGCCCTTGCTCGCCTCGCACGATTCGAAGCCGGTGTTCTCGTAGCCGCGCCGCAGCGGGATCGCATAGAGGCTGCCGTCGGTCCGGTACGACCATGCGTGGTACGGACAACGGAAGAACGTGCCCGTGTTGCCGCATGCATCGGTCACGAGCTGCGTGCCCTTGTGCGAACAGCGGTTGTGCAGCACGCGCACCGATCCGTCGACGTGGCGCACCATCACGACCGGCTCGGCGCCGATGGTCGTCGTCACGTAGTCGCCGGTATCCGGAATCTGGCTGACGTGGCCGACATAGACCCACGTGTTCGCGAACAGGTGGCGCATCTCCAGTTCGAAGATCCGCGGCGACAGGTAGAGATCCTTGTGCACCTCGGTCTCGCGCACGAGCGCCGCCACCGCATCGTTGAACGGTTGCGCCGTCATGCACACCTCCGGCCGCGGACGCGCTGCCGCCGCGCGCCCTCGCGGCGCGCGGATTCGATTGCTTTTATGGTCATCTCTCAGGTTTCTGGTCTTGGGTGCTGCTCGGGCAGCGTGCGCCAGCCGCCGGGCACCCGGCGGCTGGCGTGACGGTGACGGTCAGCCCGTCACCGGTGTTTCGTGCAGGCGCAGCCAGCCGATGCGGCCGCTCGCGTCACGCTCGAACACGACGGTCGAACGGCGGACGCTGCGCCGCCCCTCTCCGTCGACTTGCGTCTCGCGATAGGCGATCGCCGCGCCGCCCTGCCAGGCGCTCACTTCGTGCAGTTCGTCGATCGCGATCCGCAGGCCGGGACGCGCGCCGAAGCCGCGCGAGAACAGGACGTCGATGTCCGCGAAGTCCAGCGCATGCCCCTGCAGCGAAATCATCGAGAAACGCCGCGAAAAACGCGCGAGCAGCGGCGCGAGGGCCTCGCGTGCGGCGCTGCCGGACAGCCATTGCTCGATGTCGACATGCGCGCCGACGACTTCCTGGAAATACGGGTTTGACGAATTCATCTCGACACTCACGAACGTTGGGAAACCGGCTGCCCGGCAGGCGCGCGGCGCCCCGCGACGCGCGCGACGAACGGCAGCGGCAGCAGCGTCAGCAACGCGGCCAGGCCGAAGCACTGCTGGTACGGCAGCCGCGCGTCGTCGCCGTGCATCGACAGCAGGAAATTCAGTGCGCTGCCCAGCACCGCGACGCCGAGACAGAAGCTCAACTGCCGGTTGATGTTCCAGAGCGCGCTCGCATCGCCCATCCGCGCGGCAGGCACGTCGAGGAACGCCGCGCTTTGCGACGTGCTCGTGCACATGCTGGCGCCGAGCCCCATCGCGACGAAAGCCAGCACGCGCCCGGCCTCGAAACCGGCGAGCGGGGTCGCGAGCAGCGCGATGCCGATCCCGTCGATCACGATCCCGCACATGAACAGCGGCCTCGCACCCCACTTCGGGAAACAGCGGCGCGTCGTCGCGATCGCGACGAACGACGCGATCGCCCACGGCACCATCAGCGCGCCCGTATGCGTCGCGCTGAGCCCCAGCGTGTTCTGCAGATACAGCGCCGCGACCAGGTTCACACCGGTGAACACGCCCGGCACGCACAGATAGACGATCAGGCCGATCCGCAGCAGTGGCTGCGCGACCAGGCTCAGGTCGAGCAGCGGCGCGGCCGCGCGTCGCGCATGCGCGACGTATGCGCCGGCGGCGACGAGCGCGATCGCGAGCGGCGCGATCGCCTGGCGGGCCGCCCCCGCTTGCCCCGCGAACGTCAGGCCGAGCAGCAGCGCGACGAGCGCCACGGCGCTCAACGCGAGGCCGCGCACATCGAGCGCCGCCGGGCGTTCGCTCGCGTCGTCGGGCGGCAGCCACGCGAGCGCGAGCACGCTGGTGGCCGCGGCCAGCGGCAGCATGCCGAAGAAGATCGCGCGCCACGACGCGCGATCGACGATCACGCCGCCGAGCGCCGGCGACAACGCCGGCACGAGCAGCGCAACCATCATCACGATCGACGTCAGGTGTGCGCGCGCATCGGGCGGATACGCACGATAAGCCATCGTCTGCCCGACCGGAATCAGCAGCCCGCCGCCGAGCCCCTGGATCAGCCGCCACGCCAGCAGCGCGCCGATCGACGCCGACAGCCCGACCCCGAGGCTGCCGAGCGCGAACAGCAGCAGCGACGCGATCAGCAGCCGGCGCTCGCCGAAACGCCGCGCGAGCCACGTGCCGAGCGGGATCACGACGGTCAGCCCGAGCACGTACATGTTGCCGATCCACGCCAGTTGGGCGACCGATGCGTGCAGCTCGCGCTGGATCGTCGGATACGCGGCATTGATGACGAACATGTTGGCGAGGTCGATCGCGAACCCGAGCAGGTAGACAGCGGCAATTTTCGAGCGATCGGTCATGACGGCGGAAGACGAACGAAACGCCGCAGTGTAAGGTTCGCCGCACGCGTCGATAAGACCGCCCGGCCGGCAAGACTGGTCGAAAAATTTTGACAATCAGGGCAACATGTCGGTTTTCCGCAGAGCAGCCGACATGCCATGGTGAGTCTCGATCGTTTCGCCGTCTTCCGCGCCGTCGTGGAATCGGGGTCGTTTACGGCCGCCGCCGCCCAGTTGAATCAGGCCCGGGCCGCGGTCAGCTTCAACATCAAGCAGCTGGAAACCGAGCTCGGCGTCACGCTGCTCACGCGCACGACGCGGCGCGTCGAGCTGACCGACGCGGGCGAGCGCTTTTATGCGCGTTGCCTGCGCGTGCTGGAGGAAGCCGAGAGCGCGATCGACGACGCCCGCAGCGAGCATGGCGGGATGCACGGCGTGCTGCGCGTGACGTCGACCGTCGAGTACGGGACGATGGTCGTCGCGCCGGCGCTGCACGAATTCATGCAGCGCCATCCCGCGCTGCGCGTGCGGCTCGAGACGCATGCGTCGCAGGTCGATCTGGTGCGCGAGCGCGTCGACGTCGCGATCCGGCTCGGGCGCCTCGAACAGTTCCAGGACCTGCCGTACCGGGGCGCGTGCCTTGCGACCTACGAAGTGCGGCCCGTGATCGCCCCGTCGCTGCTCGCCGCTGCCGGCCTGTCGCGCATCGATTCGCCCGACGTGCTGGCGCGCCTGCCGCAGCTCGGCCACACGCGGCTCGAGCGGATCGCCACCTGGACGCTCGCGGATCGCGACGGCAACCCGCACGCATTTCAACCGGGCGCCAAGCCGCGCGTGGTCGTCGACAACGCGTCGGTACTGCGCGTGCTCGCGCGACAAGGCAGCGGCGTCGCGCTGCTGCCCGAATGGCTCGTGCGCGACGACCTCGCGAGCGGTGCGCTGGTCGACGCGCTCCCCGACTACCGGTTTCCGCCACAGGCTGTCTACGCGCTGTACCCGTCGACCCCGCACGTGCCGCAGAAGGTGCGCGCGTGGGTCGACTTCATGAAGGCCTACCTGGCCTGAGCGCGGCGGCTCAGGCGGCCGTCGCGTGCTCCCGCAGCCGCGCGTCGATCCGGCGCGCGATCGCCAGCAGGCGGCGATCGCTGCCCCACGGCCCTTCCAGCATCAGTCCGACCGGCAGCCCCGTTTGCGCGGAACGCCCGGCCGGGATCGACACGGACGGCACGCCGGCGAGTGTCGCCGGCGACGTCTGGCGCGCGACGTGCTCGAACAGCGCCGCGCCCTGCCCGGCCGTCATCGCGGCCACGTCGTCGAGCGACGGCGGCTCGCCCGGCACCGTCGGCATCGCGATGCAGTCGACCGGCGTGCCGAATGCGTCGTCGTACCAGTGCACGAGATGCCGGCGGCACACGATCGCTTCCGCATAGGCGCCGGCATCGATCGGCGCGGACACGAACGACCGGAAGATGTCGCGCACGTCGTTGCTCGCGATCCGCTCGACGAACCTCTCGAACGGGATGCCGAGGCGTTCCGCCGCGAAACGGCGCCAGTACCGGTTCGCCTCGAACGCGGCGATCGGAAAGCCGCATGCGTCGCTCGCCTCGTGCAGCGGCGTCGCCGGCAGCGGCACGAGTGTCGCACCGGCCGCTGCGAACGACGCGAGCGCATGCTCGATGCAGGCCGCGACGCCCGGGTCGAGCGCGTCGAAGTAAGGCGCGCCGGGCACGCCGATGCGCAGGCGGTGCCATTCGGGCGCGACGGCCGTGCTGTCGTCGCGCGTCAGCACGGCGTCGAGCAGCAGCAGGTCGTCGATGCCCTGGCCGATCGGTCCGACCGTATCGCGCGTCGGCGACAGCGACAGCACGCCGTGCGGCGAATAGCGCTGCGCGGACGGCCGCAGCCCGTACACGCCGCAGAAGGCCGCCGGAATCCGCACCGAGCCGCCCGTGTCGGTGCCGAGACCGAACGGGATGCCGGCCGCGACGGCCGCCGCCGTGCCGCCGCTCGACCCGCCGGCGATGCGCCGCGGGTCATGCGGATTGCCGACCGCGCCGAAATGCCCGTTGCCGCTCGTGATGCCGAATGCGAGTTCATGCATGTTCGCCTTGCCCAGCGGCACCGCGCCGGCGTCGAGCAGGCGCCGCACCGTGAGCGCGTCTTCCGCCGCACGATAGCCGCTCACCGCCGGGCTCGCGCCGAGCGTCGGCATCGCGACGGTATCGAGGTTGTCCTTGATCACGAACGGCACGCCGGCAAGCGGCAGCGCGTCGCCTTGCGCGACGCGCGCATCGACACGCTCGGCCGTGCGGCGCGCGAGATCGGCATCGACGTGCACCATCGCATTGAGCGGCGCGATCGCCGCGAGACGCGCGAGTGCGTCGCCGGCGACATCGACGGCACGCCGTCCGGCCGTGCGCACCGCATCGGCTATCTCGCGCACGCTGGCGCCGGAAGCAAGTGACTGGGAAGAAACGCGGTTCGGCTGTGTTGTCATGTTGTGTGCTGGACGCGGAATCGATCGGGAAATACGCGGCGTGCCGCAGGCCCTGAGCGACACGCCGCGCGAACCGCGATGGTATCCCGGCGTGCGGCCGGCCGCACGCCGCGCACTACGCGCCGCGCGATCGCTCGCGCGGGTCCGCAGCCGCGTCGACGGCCTCGACCGAGCGCGTCAGCCACGGCCCGATGTCCATCTCCTCGTAGCGCACGAGCCGGCTCTTGCGTGCACGGCGATACGCGAACCAGATCGCGACGAACAGCGGAATCCACACATAGATCGACAGCACTTCCATCCAGTCGATGCGGGCCGCGAAGAACGCCTGGTAATCCTGCCCGAGCGAGATCACGATGCAGATCGCGATCGCGAACAGCGGCCCGAACGGAAACCACCTGGCGCGATACGGAAGTTGATCGAGCCGGTAGCCCTGCTTCAGGAAGCCCTTGCGGAACCGGTAATGGCAGACCGCGATGCCGAGCCACGCGATGAAACCCGTGATGCCCACCGTATTCAACAGCCACAGATAGATGCTCTGGTTGTTGGTCAGCGACGTGAGGAAACACAGCCCGCCGACGGCCATCGTCGCGTACAGCGCGTTGCGCGGCACGCCGCCCGGCGACAGCGTCGCGAACATCGCCGGCGCACGGCCTTCCGATGCGAGGTTGTACAGCATCCGCGTCGCCGCGTAGGTGCCGGAATTGCCGGCCGACAGCACGGCCGTCAGGATCACGAGATTCATCGCGCCGGCCGCGAGCGGAAAGCCCGCGTGGCCGAATACCAGCGTGAACGGGCTCACGCCGATGTCGGTCACGTCGCTCTTCAGCAGGTTCGGATCCGTGTACGGCACGAGCAGGCCGATCACGAAGATCGCGAGCACGTAGAACAGCATGATCCGCCAGAAGATCTGCTTCACCGCGCGCGGGATCGTCTTGCGCGGGTTTTCCGATTCGCCGGCCGTGATCCCGACCAGTTCCGTGCCGAGAAACGAGAAGCCCGCGATCAGCGCGACGCTCATCATCGCGTGCACGCCGCCGACGAACGGCGCGTCGCCCGTCGTGAAGTTGCGCCAGCCGACCGGATGCCCGCTGCCTAGCACGCCGGCCGCGATCAGCAGCCCGGCCGCGATGAACGCGATCACGGTGACGACCTTGATCAGCGAGAACCAGTATTCCGATTCGCCGAAGCCACGGACCGACAGCGTATTCAGCAGGAAGATCAGCACGAGGAAGGTCGCGCCCCACCATACGCCCGGCACGGCCGGAAACCAGTAGCGCATCACGATCTGCGCAGCGACCAGCTCGATCGCGATCGTCACGGCCCAGCTATACCAGTAGGTCCAGCCGAGCGCGACGCCGAAGCCTTCGTCGACGTACTTTTCGCCGTAGATCGCGAACGAGCCCGACACTGGCATCAGCGCCGCCATCTCGCCGAGCCCCGTGACGACGAAGTAGACCATGATCCCGATCGCGAGATACGCGGCGATCGCGCCGCCCGGCCCCGCCTGCGCGACCGACGCGCCCGACGCGACGAACAGCCCCGTGCCGATCGAGCCGCCGATCGCGATCATCGCGATGTGGCGGCCCTGCAGACGGCGCTTCAGCGTCGTCCCGGACGGCGCGGCCGTCTGCGCTGCCGCTTGCAAAGCATCCATAGTGCTCATCCTGATTTTATTCGGAATGCAAAACGATTGAGCCAGTCATTCGCATTGAAGCCTGGCTTGCGTGGTCGGGCCTACCCGGGCCGCGTCAAACGACGCTGCGCTTGATCGCCTGCAGTTCGGCCGTCGTCACGATCTTCTCGATCCGGTACCGCGGGCTTTCCAGCCACGCGTTCGCGATCCGACGGTACTCGTCGAGATCCTCGCATGCGAGCCGCACGAGAAAATCGAACGTGCCGCTGACGAGCCAGCAATCGAGTACGGCCGGATTCGCCCGCATTTCATCCTCGAACGGCGCCTGCGAACGCCCGTGATCGGCCAGCACGATCTGCGCGATCACGACGATCGGCTTGGTCGCGCGCGGCGGGTTGATCACCGCGCGGTAGCCTTCGATCACGCCGAGCGCCTCGAGCCGCTCCACGCGCGCCTGGCAGGGCCGCGGCGTGAGGTTCACGAGCTCCGACAGCTTCCGGTATGAAATCCGCCCGTCGGTGCGCAGGATGTCGAGGATCCGGAGATCGATCTTGTCGAGCTGCATCTTCTTGTCGGTCATCCGCGTTCGCTCCGGTCGGGTCGTGGCTGGTGCGCGGAACGTCTCCTTGTCCGCGCGGGGGCCACATTATCCGGCCGAAGCGGCTGCACACCAATCGCCAATCGGCTAGAACCGAAGCGACAGGCAGGTCAGGCCGCCGTCCATCTTGCGGAACTCGCTCGTGTCGATCACGTGCAGCGGCAGCCCGAGCGACGCGATCGCATCGTGCACGCGCGGATAGCCGGCCGGCGTGATCAGCGTGCCGTTCACGCGCAGCGTGTTGCCCGCGTATTCGTCGGCGGCCGAAATCGCGATCCGGCGGTAGTCGGCGAACGCCGGGTGCGCGGCCAGCGCTTCGGTCACGAGCAGCGTGTCGTCGCCGAGCGCGTTGACGACCGACTTCAGGTGCAGGCCGGCGCCGACCGGCACCGCGACGACCGAATAGCCGTAGCGCGACACGAGCGCTTCGAACGCGGCAATGCCTTCGGCGTCGGTGCGGCCGGTCAGGCCGATGTAGAAGCGCTTGCCGACCAGCATCACGTCGCCGCCGTCGAGACGGCCGTCCTGCATCGGCAGCAGGTCGCGATGCGCGGCGAGCGCCGCTTCGATGTGCGCCGTCTCGCCGCGCCGCGCGGGCGCGCCGGGACGCGTGATCACCGCGAATTCCGGCGTCACGACGGCCACGTCCTCGACGAAATGCGAATCGGGGAATGCGTCCAGCGGCGGCAGCTCGGTCAGCTCGACGCCAAGCGTGCGCAGCGCGTCGCAATACGCGTGGAACTGCGTGAGCGTCTTGTCGTAGTCGGGTGCGCCGAGTTCGGCGGTGGTCAGGCCCGCGCCACAGGACGGCGCGGGACGGCGAACGATCGCTTGCGTGAATTGCATCGACTCCTCCTTGGTCATCGCCACGCCCGTGCGGCGCACGGGGCAGCGGCATTGTGTCCGGACCATTATCGGAAGCCAAATTGCGCAATTCGCGTCGATTTCGGCTGCGCCGACAGCCGATTGCGTCGAATTGCGCGCGGCACGCAGCGGATTCGGCAGACGGCCGTTCGCCGCATCGCGAACGACCGCTTTCGTATGCGGCGCGCCCGTTACGCGCCGGGCCCGAACCCCATCTGCGAACGGCCGAGCGCCGTGAGATCGCCCTCCCCGCCGCGCCCGTCGAATTCGATCTCGAAATGATCGGCCGGGAAATCGGGCGGGCTCTCGCCGCGCAAGAACGCGGGCAACTGGCGCCGCAGGTACGCGTCGTTCTTCGCGCAGCCTGGCGCGGCCGCGATGTACATCACGTTGCTGTCGCCGCTGCCGCGATGCGCATCCTCGACCGCATGCACGACGTCGCCATGCCAGAACACCGCGTCGCCCGGCTCCATGTGCGGGATCGGCACCAGCCCGTCGAGCAGCAGCGCGTGCCATTCGGGCCGGATCGACAGCGCGCGGCCGGGACGCGCGCCGCACAGATCGTCGTCGGCGACGTCGTCCTGCAGCGCGCGCAGCACGACATAGGCCATCGCGTTCGCGACCGGGATCAGTTGCAGCGTGCCGTCGCCGGGCCCCTGCGGTGTCAGCGCGGTCCAGCCCTGGAAGGTGCGGAACATCGAACACACGGCCGGCGACGGAATCTCCTCGACGTCGGGACGGAATGCGGCATCGAACGGGTCGTAATCGCGCCAGCGGCCGGCCAGCACGTGGCGATAGACCTGGCGGAAGTTCGCGCCGAGCCAGCGTTCGACGGAGCCGCCGTCGACATGCGGCGACAGCCCGAGCGACGTCGATCCCGGCGGCCGGCGGCGAATTCGGTCCGCGTAGGCGGGCACCTGGTCGGGATCGAAATGCGTGCGCGCGCCGTCCGCATGCCGCCACAGGCGGTTCAGGAACACGCGCGCCTGCGTGAGCGCCGGCGACTGGCGCGCGGCCACCTGCGGCTTCGACCAGTAGACGCCGTAGATCTGCGGCTTGCCCGACGCGAGATTGCCGAAATAGCGATCCTCGGCGCGCGCATGCAGCCGGTCGGTGAAACGGTTCGAATCCAGATACGCGCCGATCTCGTCGTTCCAGTCGCGCGCCTGCCGCGCATCGAACACGCCGCGAATCACGACCGCACCATGCGCGCGGATCGCGGCAATCGCGTGCGGATCGACGGCGCCGCCCGCAATATCCGCAAACGGCACGACCGGAATCACGTCGAGGCCATGCGCATGCGCGCGGCGGATCGCGTCGACCTGCCGCGCGATGTCGCCTTCCAGCTCGCGGAACGTGGCCGCATAACCGGGCAGGTCGGCGCGCAGCGCCTGTTTCGCCGCGCGGATCGCGGCGGGCAGATCGTCAATCGTCAGTTGCATCGTGTCTCCTCGCTGAAGCGTGTCGTGATGTGCTGCCAGCGTACGGCCGGCGCACGACCGCCATCACCGCTATCCGGCCAACTATCGATACAATCCTGACAACCGTACGTTACTCGGGACGATGGCAGACCACGCAGAGCTTGTTGCCGTCCGGGTCGCGGAAATATGCGCCGTAGTAGTTGCGGTGGTAATGCGGCCGCAGGCCCGGCGGCCCTTCGCAGGTGCCGCCTTGTCGCAGTGCGAGCGCGTGGCAGCGGTCGACGTGCGCGCGCGTCGGCGCGTCGAACGCGATCGTGTGGCCATTGCCCGGCTCGGGTGCGCGGCCGTCGAGCGGATGGCCGAAGAAGAACAGCGGCCGGTCGGCGTCGGCCGGCATCCAGCCCGACCAGCCGTCCGGCTCGCGGAACTTCAGGCGCAACCCGAGTTCCGCGAACAGCGGCGCATAGAAATCGTAGGCGCGCGTCGTATCGCCGACGCCCACGCAAACATGTGAAAACATGGCATCGCTCCGTGGTGACGATCGCTCACGATCATGCCACGGCGCGCAGCCCGCGCCACCCGGAGGCCGCGATGAAACCGCAGTACGAGCACGTGACGTTCGCTCCCGGCTGTTCGATCCGGGTGTACCACCGCCAGCTCGCGCGCATACCGTTCGAATGGCACCGCCATCCCGAATACGAACTGACGCTGACGCTCAACAGCCGCGGCCAGCGCTTCATCGGCGATCACGTCGCGCGCTACGCGGACGACGATCTGGTGCTCGTGCCGCCCAACCTGCCGCACACCTGGTCGTCGAACGCGCGCATCGATCGCGATGCGCCCGAAGTCGCGCTCGTCGTCTGGTTCGACGGCGACTGGGTGCGGCGGCTTGCCGACTGCTGCCCCGAATACGCACCGCTGCGCTCGCTGCTGCGGCGCGCGGCGCCGGGTCTGTGCTTCGACGCGGACACGGCCCGCGCGATGCGCGCACGGCTGCCGCAGTTGCTCGATCCTGCTCCGCGCGTGAGACTCGCGGCCGCGCTCGACACGCTCGCCGATCTCGCGGAAGCCGGCGGCGAGCCGCTCGCCACCGCGCATGCGTACCGCGGGCCCGACGGCACGACACCGCACGCCGACGCGGCCGCGCCCGAAGCCGAGCGCCTCGATCGCGTGCTCGACGCGATCGACCGGCACTTCCACGAACCGCTGCGTATCGACGCACTCGCCGCTGCCGCGCACATGTCCGAGCGCACGCTGCAGCGCCTGTTCGTCCGGCATCTCGGCGAAAGCGTCGGTCGCTACGTGCAGCGGCTGCGGCTCGCGCACGCATGCCGCCATCTCGTCGGCACCGACTGGCCGATCGCGACGGTCGCCGCGCGCTGCGGCATTCCGAATGCCGCGAACTTCAACCGCCAGTTCCTCGCCGCGCGCGGGATGACGCCGGGCGCGTACCGGCAGTTCTTCCTGCGGCACGGCCACGCGCCCGACGAAGACGCGCCGGCGCTCGATACGCGGCCGCCGTCGCTGGAGCGCCGCGCCGATCCGGCGCGCAAATGAAAACACCCCGACGGGCTGAACCGTCGGGGTGTCGTGGCGTTGCGATTGCCCGACGCGAGCGGCCTGCCGGCCGTCGCGCCGCACACGACTTAACGTGCGTTGATCGGCTTCGCTTCGCGCGGCGTATCGCCGATGAACAGCTGGCGCGGACGGCCGATCTTCTGCTCGGGATCCGCAATCATTTCGTTCCACTGCGCGATCCAGCCGACCGTACGTGCCATCGCGAAGATACACGTGAACATCGACGTCGGGATGCCCAGCGCGCGCTGGACGATGCCCGAGTAGAAGTCGACGTTCGGGTACAGCTTGCGCGACACGAAGTATTCGTCTTCCAGCGCGATCTTCTCGAGCTGCATCGCGAGCTTGAACAGCGGGTCGTCGTGCAGGCCCAGTTCGTTCAGCACTTCGTAGCACGTCTCGCGCATCAGCTTCGCACGCGGGTCGTAGTTCTTGTACACGCGGTGGCCGAAGCCCATCAGCTTCACGCCCGAATTCTTGTCCTTCACCTGCTTGATGAATTCGGGGATGTTGTCCGGCGAACCGATCTGCTCGAGCATGTTCAGCGCGGCTTCGTTCGCACCACCGTGCGCCGGGCCCCACAGACATGCGATACCGGCCGCGATACATGCGAACGGGTTCGCGCCCGACGAACCGGCCAGGCGGACCGTCGACGTCGATGCGTTCTGCTCGTGGTCGGCGTGCAGGATCAGGATGCGGTCGAGTGCGCGGACGAGCACGTCGTTGACCTTGTACTCTTCGCACGGGTTCGAGAACATCATGTGCATGAAGTTCGCGCTGTACGACAGCGAGTTCTTCGGATACACGAACGGCTGGCCGATGCTGTACTTGTACGCCATCGCGACGAGCGTCGGCAGCTTCGCGATCATGCGGATCGCCGACACTTCACGGTGACGCGGGTCGTTGATGTCGAGCGAGTCGTGGTAGAACGCGGACAGCGCGCCGACCGCGGCGACCAGGATCGCCATCGGGTGCGCGTCGCGGCGGAAGCCACGGAAGAAGAAGTGCATCTGCTCGTGCACCATCGTGTGCTTCGTGACGGTGTCGACGAATTCCTTCTTCTGCGCTGCGTTCGGCAGTTCGCCCTTCAGCAGCAGGTAGCAGCTTTCGAGGAAGTCCGCGTTTTGCGCGAGGTTGTCGATCGGGTAGCCGCGGTACAGCAGTTCGCCCTTGTCGCCGTCGATGTACGTGATCGCCGAATTACAAGCTGCCGTCGACATGAAGCCCGGGTCGTACGTGAACTTGCCGGTCTGGCCGTACAGCTTGCGGATGTCGATTACGTCCGGGCCCATCGTGCCCTTGTAGATCGGCAGTTCGACGCTCGGCGAGTTGTCGCTGAACGATAGCGTGGCTTTAACATCAGACGGAGTCATGGCACATCCTCAATCGAAATAAAGAAACGGGATTCGATAACGGGCGTAACGCGTTACACGTTGCGCAGCATCTCCAACAGCCGGTGGATATCCGGGCTGTCTAGGTCGCCCTCTGGTTCCTTGCGCGCGAGGAGCAAGTCCATCAGGTCGTTGTCGCTCAGATCGAGCAGGCGCGACAACGCGCCTACGTCTGCATCGGTGAGGTCATGCTCGTATCTGCCGAAGAAACGCTCGAAGATGATGTCGTTTTCCAGCAGACCCCGCCGCGCGCGCCAGCGAAGGCGCGCGCGACGGTGCGGGTCGGATTGATGCGAATCGTCGCTCATTGCTCCGGCCTTAAACCGCGCGGCGAACCATCAGTTCCTTGATCTTGCCGATCGCCTTCGTCGGGTTCAGGCCCTTCGGGCAAACGTCGACGCAGTTCATGATCGTGTGGCAACGGAACAGACGGTACGGGTCTTCCAGGTTGTCGAGACGCTCGCCGGTGGCCGTGTCGCGGCTGTCCGCGATGAAGCGGTAAGCCTGCAGCAGGCCGGCCGGGCCGACGAACTTGTCCGGGTTCCACCAGAAGCTCGGGCACGACGTCGAGCAGCTCGCGCACAGAATGCACTCGTACACGCCGTCGAGCTCGTCGCGCTCTTCCGGCGACTGGAGGCGTTCCTTCTCCGGCGGCGGCGCGTCGTTGATCAGGTACGGCTTGATCGAGTGATACTGGTTGAAGAAGTGCGTCATGTCGACGATCAGGTCGCGCACCACGGGCAGGCCCGGCAGCGGACGCAGCACGATCTTCTGCGGCAGGTCGTTCAGGTTCGTCAGACACGCGAGACCGTTCTTGCCGTTGATGTTCATCGCGTCCGAACCGCACACGCCTTCGCGGCACGAACGGCGGAACGACAGCGTCTCGTCCACTGCCTTCAGCTTGACCAGTGCGTCGAGCAGCATGCGCTCGTGCTGGATCTCGAGCTCGTACGTCTGCATGCGCGGCGCTGCGTCCTTGTCCGGATCGTAGCGGTAGACTTCAAAAATGCGTTTTGCCATTTCGGATTCCTTTGACTCGGCTTAGAACGTGCGCGGCTTCGGCGGCACGGATTCGACCGTCAGCGGCTTCATTTGGACCGGCTTGTAGTCGAGGCGATCGCCTTCGCTGTACCACAGCGTGTGGCGCAGCCAGTTCTCGTCGTCGCGGTGTTCGTAGTCGCTGTGTGCGTGCGCGCCGCGGCTTTCCTTGCGCGCTTCCGCCGACACCATCGTCGCGCGGGCGACTTCGATCAGGTTCTCCAGCTCGAGCGCTTCGACGCGCGCGGTGTTGAACACCTTCGACTTGTCCTTCAGGTGGATGCTTTCCACGCGCGCCGCCAGGCCGGCCATCTGGTCGACGCCTTCCTTCAGCAGCGCCGACGTGCGGAACACGCCTGCGTGCTTCTGCATCGTCGCGCGGATGTCGTTTGCGACGTCCTGCGTGTATTCGCCCGACGTCGACTTGTCGAGCTTGTTCAGGCGCGCCAGCGAGAATTCGCCTGCATCGGCCGGCAGCGGCTTGTGTTCCTTCTGGTTCTTCACGTGCTCGACGATGTGGTTGCCGGCCGCACGGCCGAACACCACGAGGTCCAGCAGCGAGTTCGTGCCGAGGCGGTTCGCGCCGTGCACGGACACGCACGAGCACTCGCCCACTGCGTAGAAGCCGTTGACCGGTTCCTTGTGATCGCGCGACGTGCCGACGACCTGACCGTGGATGTTGGTCGGGATGCCGCCCATCTGGTAGTGGATCGTCGGGACGACCGGGATCGGTTCCTTGATCGCATCGACGTTCGCGAACTTCAGCGCGATTTCGCGGATCGACGGCAGACGCTTCATGATCGTCTCGGCGCCGATGTGCGACAGGTCGAGCAGCACGTGATCCTTGTTCGGACCCACGCCGCGGCCTTCCTTGATTTCCTGGTCCATCGAGCGCGACACGAAGTCACGCGGCGCCAGATCCTTCAGCGTCGGTGCATAGCGCTCCATGAAGCGCTCGCCGTTCGCGTTGCGCAGGATGCCGCCTTCGCCGCGCACGCCTTCGGTGATCAGCACGCCCGCGCCGGCCACGCCGGTCGGGTGGAACTGCCAGAACTCCATGTCCTGCAGCGCGATGCCCGAACGCGCAGCCATGCCGAGGCCGTCGCCGGTGTTGATGAACGCGTTGGTCGATGCCGCGAAGATCCGGCCTGCGCCGCCCGTCGCGAACAGCGTCGTCTTGCCTTCCATGATGTAGACGTCGCCCGTCTCCATCTCGAGGGCCGTCACGCCGAGCACGTCGCCGTCCGCGTCGCGGATCAGGTCGAGCGCCATCCATTCGACGAAGAACTGCGTCTTTGCCTCGACGTTCTGCTGGTACAGCGTGTGCAGCAGCGCGTGACCGGTACGGTCGGCGGCCGCGCAAGCGCGCTGGACCGGCTTCTCGCCGTAGTTCGCGGTGTGGCCGCCGAACGGACGCTGGTAGATCGTGCCGTCCGCGTTGCGGTCGAACGGCATGCCGAAGTGCTCGAGTTCGTACACGACGTTCGGCGCTTCACGGCACATGAATTCGATCGCGTCCTGGTCGCCGAGCCAGTCGGAGCCCTTGATCGTGTCGTAGAAGTGGAAGTGCCAGTTGTCTTCGCTCATGTTGCCGAGCGATGCGCCGATGCCGCCCTGCGCGGCCACCGTGTGCGAACGCGTCGGGAACACCTTCGACAGCACGCCGACCGACAGGCCCGCGCGCGACAGTTGCAGCGCCGCGCGCAAGCCGGAGCCGCCCGCGCCGACGATCACTACGTCGAACTTGCGACGCGGGAGGGAAGTTTTGATTGCAGCCATTCTTTACACTCTCCAGAGAATCTGCGCGGCGTAGCCCGCACATGCGAGCAGCCAGACGATGGTCAGCGATTGCAGCAGCAGGCGCACACCGACGGGCTTCACGTAATCCATCCAGATGTCGCGCACGCCGACCCATGCGTGGTAGAAGAGGGAAAGCAGCATCACGAAGGTCGCGAGCTTCATCCATTGCGCGGAGAAGATCGACGCCCAGCCTTCGTACGAGAAGTCGTGCGCGCCGAAGAACAGGACGAGCAGGATGACCGTGTAGACCGCCATGATCGTGGCGGTGATGCGCTGCGCAAGCCAGTCGCGCAGGCCGTAGTGTGCGCCGACGACGAGGCGCTTCGAGCCGATTCGGTTATTGGCTGCCATTTTCTTAGAATGCTCCGAACAGTTTGAGTGCCATGGCGATCGTCAGCGCGATCGAGACGACAAAGACGACGACTGCCGTCCGCTTGCCGCTTTCCTTCGTGACGGCGTCGTGGTTGACGTCCATCAGCAGGTGGCGAATGCCGGCGCAGAAATGGTGGAAGAAAGCCCAGGACAACGCGAGGACGATCAGCTTGACGACGATGTTGGAGAGGAAGGCCTTGAAGACTTCGAAGCTGAGCTCGGACGTCAGGCTCTGATCGAAGAGGAACAGCAGGAACGGCAGGAACAAGAACAGCAGCGCGCCGCTGACTCGATGGAGGATCGACAAAGTCGCTGCCAGCGGCATGCGATATTTCATCGTGATATCGCCGAATCCGATGTTCCGGTATTCCGGTCTCGGTTTTCTTACTGCGTCAGTCATGCTAGACCCCTACTATGTTGTCACACTAATCCGCGATTTTAGCGCCTTTTTATATCGCGCTGCAGCGAAAGTCTGCTCTGGATAGTTGCGCGAACGAGAACAAAGGCGGCCCGAAACGTGCTTCGCGAGCGTGGGAGACGCGAATGCACTCGGCTTGAGCCGAACCGTCGTCAGCTCAAGTCATTCTGATAGTAGTACCCGGTTGTGACATACCAGCCGCGCCGCACTTCCACCGGCCGATCCCCGTACGTATAGGACACGCGCTCGACCGACAGCAACGGAAAACCCGCGGGCACGTGCAGCAGGTCGGCCACCGCCGGATCCGCCGCGACCGCGCGAATCTTCTCCGTCGCGCGGATCATCCGCGTGCCGAACTCCGTCTCGAACATCGCATAGAGCGGCCCCTTGTACTCGCTCAGCCGCTCGAACGTGAGCCCGCGAAACATCGCGCCCGGCAGCCAGATCTCGTCGAGCACCGTCACCTCGCTGTCGAACTCCAGCAGGCGGCGCACCTGCACGACGGGATCGGCCGGCTTCAGGTCGAGCTGCCGCGCGATCTCGGCCGGCGCGCGCAGGCGCCGGCATTCGAGCAGGCGGCTCACGTGCGGGTGCTCGGCACCGTCGTCGGCAAGCAGACGCAGGAAGCGGAATTGCGCGCGATCCTCGTTGTGCGTTGCAACAAAAGTACCCTTGCCCTGCCGCCGGACCACGAGGTTTTCGGCGGCCAGTTCGTCGATCGCCTTGCGAACGGTGCCCTGGCTGACCTTGTAACGGGCCGCGAGCTCCACTTCGCTCGGAATGATCTCGCCCGGCTTCCATTCGCCGGTTTCGAGACTTTGCGTGATCAATGACTTGATCTGCTGGTATAACGGGCTGAACGTCGGCGACGCAGACGCCGCGGGCGAAGGCGCGGAATCGCTCGCGCCCGGCTGCCCTGGGCCGCCTGCGCCGGTCTGATTCGCGGTATTCGCCTGGTTCGATGTCATGGCGCGCATTTCATCACAAACCGCACTTTTTCGTCCACTCAATTTCCGCAAAACATCTGTCTTATATAAGACATATGATACCGTTTGACTTTGCGCGTGACGGCTCCTACACTCCCGGTCGAGCAAGGGTTCGCGGGTGCAAAAGCGCGTCCCAGGCTACGTGCCACGGCCGTCTCCAGGTTCACCGCGTCTGCCATCGCGAGTCCTCCGCCCTGCTTCAATGCAACGTTACGCACAACGCGCATAGAATGGCGTTTTCGCTAGCGTCCAACGCTTCACCCGTCCTGGAGATTTTCAATGGCTAAGCCCGCAAAGCGCGTTGCCGTCACCGGCGCCGCAGGTCAAATCGCTTACTCCCTGCTGTTCCGCATCGCGAACGGCGACCTGCTCGGCAAGGACCAGCCGGTCATCCTGCAACTGCTCGACCTCCCGCAAGCCCAAGCCGCCGTCAAAGGCGTCGTGATGGAACTCGACGATTGCGCGTTCCCGCTGCTCGCGGGCGTCGTGATCACCGACGATCCGAAGGTTGCATTCAAGGATGCAGACGTCGCGCTGCTGGTCGGTGCACGTCCGCGCTCGAAGGGCATGGAGCGCAAGGACCTGCTGTCGGCGAACGCCGAGATCTTCACGGTTCAGGGCGCTGCGCTGAACGAAGTCGCGAGCCGCGACGTGAAGGTGCTGGTCGTCGGCAACCCGGCGAACACGAACGCGTACATCGCGATGAAGTCGGCACCGGATCTGCCGAAGAAGAACTTCACGGCCATGCTGCGCCTCGACCACAACCGCGCGCTGTCGCAGCTCGCCGCCAAGTCGGGCAAGCCGGTCGCGTCGATCGAGAAGCTCGCCGTGTGGGGCAACCACTCGCCGACGATGTACCCGGACTTCCGCTTCGCGACCGCCGAAGGCGAATCGATGCTGAAGCTGATCAACGACGACGTGTGGAACCGCGACACGTTCATCCCGACCGTCGGCAAGCGCGGCGCGGCGATCATCGAAGCGCGCGGCCTGTCGTCGGCGGCGTCGGCAGCCAACGCGGCGATCGACCACGTCCGTGACTGGGTGCTCGGCACGAACGGCAAGTGGGTCACGATGGGCATCCCGTCGGACGGCTCGTACGGCATCCCCGAAGACATCATCTACGGCGTGCCGGTCGTTTGCGAAAACGGCGAGTACAAGCGCGTCGAAGGCCTGGAAATCGACGCGTTCTCGCGCGAGAAGATGGACGGCACGCTGGCCGAGCTGCTCGAAGAGCGCGATGGCGTCGCCCACCTGCTGAAGAACTAAATTCGGCACCGCGACGGGCCGCCTCCGGGCAGCCCGTCATCGCAGGGCCGGCAAGCCGCCGGCCCTGCCGCCCGATCCGATCCGGGCACGTTTTGCCGCCTCGTGCGCCCCGCGCATCGGCCCAGAACGCGCCCGAATCCGATTTTCTCCACGTTGACCCGCTTCCCTGACGTAGAAGAGATGGCCGCGCTCACTCCTGCACAAGTGCTGTACGACGGGGCGTCCCCGCCCGCGATCCTGCCATGCTGCGATCACTACGCGGGCAGCGAGAAGCTGATGCGCAAGTCGCTCGCGCTGCAGGCCGAAACGGGCCCCGTATTCGACATCACGCTCGACTGCGAGGACGGCGCGGCCGTCGGCCAGGAAGCCGCGCACGCGGAACTCGTCGCCGAGCTGCTCGGCAGCGCCGAGAACCGCTTCGGGCGCGTCGGCGTAAGGATCCACGACTTTTCCCACCCGCACTGGCGCGACGATGTCCGCATCGTGCTGCGCGCCGCCCGCGCACCCGCCTACATCACGCTGCCGAAGATCGCGAACGTCGCCGACGCGGCCGAAATGGCCGCGTTCATCGAAGGTACGCGCCGCGAGCTCGGCATCGCGCAGCCGATCCCGGTCGACGTGCTGGTCGAGACGCACGGCGCGCTCGCGCAGGCGGCCGCCCTCGCCGCGCTGCCGATGGTCGGCACGCTGAGCTTCGGGCTGATGGATTTCGTGTCCGCGCACCACGGCGCGATTCCCGATGCCGCGATGCGCTCGCCCGGCCAGTTCGAACATCCGCTCGTGCGCCGCGCGAAGCTGGAAATCGCCGCGGCCTGCCACGCGCACGGCAAGACGCCGTCGCACAACGTGACGACCGAGGTGCGCGACATGAGCGTCGTCGCCGCCGATGCGCGCCGCGCGCGCGACGAATTCGCGTTCACGCGGATGTGGAGCATCCACCCCGCGCAGATCCGCCCGATCGTCGACGCATTCGCGCCGCGCACCGACGAGGTCGTGCTGGCCGCCGAGATCCTGCTCGCCGCGCAGGCCGCCGACTGGGGCCCGACGCGCCACGGTGATACGCTGCACGATCGCGCGAGTTATCGCTATTACTGGTCGGTGCTGCGCCGCGCGCGGGCCACCGGCCAGCCCGTACCGGCCGAGGCCGCGCCGCTGTTCGGCCCGGCCGCCGCGGGCGACGCGCAGTGAGCGCGCGCCGCCGGCCGATACACGAATTTCATGCATTCGCCGGGGCGCGAACCGGACAGAGGTTTGCGAAACGACAAAAAACGTAACGGAGCCCGAAAACCTGATGTATGCGCGGCCAAATAGGTGAAAATAGCGGCCGCTGCGCGCTTTCGGGGCGCGTGCAGTTTCAAACCGGCCGGCAGCTTCGATTGCCGGCCCTTGTCAACTGATTATCGAAAGGTTCTGACTCCATGAAGAAACTCCTGATCGCCACCGCCATCGGCGCCCTGTCCGCCACGATGCTGGTCTCGGCTCCGAGCGCGTTCGCCCAGGGTACGGCCACCACGACCGCGAAGAAGGCCGCGGCCAAGCGCCCGGCGCCGGCCAAGCGCATCATCCCGCGCAGCAAGAAGGCGCAGGCGCGCGCCGCTGCCAAGGTCGATCCGGTACCGGACGGCGCGGTCAAGTGGGCCTGTAAGGATGGCCTGTCGTTCGACCTCGCCGGCGACATGAAGCGCGACCAGGTCGTCACGGTTCACTGGGCGAAGAAGAACTACAAGCTGCCGCGTCAGGCCACGACGACGGGCGCCGACACGTTCTACGATCCGGCAGCAGGCTTCAAGCTGGTCGTGATCCCGTCCAAGGCGATGCTGTTCTCCGACGCGAACGGCGGCGAGCGCCTCGCGGACGAGTGCGTGACGCCGGAAATGGCGCAAGGCACGCCGGCACCGACGCAGTCGAACGAGCTGAAGCCGGCAACGAACTAAGCGCGTTCCCCCCGGCCCCTCGATGTCCGCCCCGGTCTCCAACGTCCGCCCTGCTCCGGATACGGTACTCGTCGACATCGTCGACTACGTGCTGAACACCGGCATCGACAGCGCGCTCGCGCTGGAGACGGCGCGTCATTGCCTGATCGACACGCTCGGATGCGGACTCGAGGCGCTGTCCTACCCTGCCTGCACCAAGCTGCTCGGCCCCGTCGTGCCCGGCACGATCGTGCCGAACGGCGCGAAGGTGCCCGGCACGTCCTTCCAGCTCGATCCCGTCCAGGCCGCGTTCGACATCGGCGCGATGATCCGCTGGCTGGACTTCAACGACACCTGGCTCGCCGCCGAATGGGGCCATCCGTCCGACAATCTCGGCGGAATCCTGGCGACGGCCGACTGGCTCTCCCGCACGGCCGTCGCGGCCGGCCGGAAGCCGCTGCTCATGCGCGACGTGCTGGTCGCGATGATCCAGGCCCACGAGATCCAGGGCTGCCTCGCACTCGAGAATTCATTCAATGCGGTCGGGCTCGACCACGTGCTGCTCGTGAAGGTCGCGTCGACGGCCGTCGTCGGCCGGCTGCTCGGACTCACGCGCGACGAGCTGATCAACGCGGTCTCCAACGCGTTCGTCGACGGCCACGCGCTGCGCACCTACCGCCACGCACCGAATACGGGCTCGCGCAAGTCGTGGGCGGCCGGCGATGCCACGTCCCGCGCGGTGCGCCTCGCGCTGATCGCGAAAACCGGCGAAATGGGCTACCCGTCGGTGCTCACCGCAAAAACCTGGGGCTTCTACGACGTGCTGTTCGACGGGCAGCCGTTCCGCTTCCAGCGCCCGTACGGCACGTACGTGATGGAAAACGTGCTGTTCAAGATCGCGTTCCCCGCCGAATTCCACGCGCAGACGGCCGCCGAGGCCGCGCTGCAGCTGCACGCGCAGCTCGCCGCGGCGGGGAAATCGACCGACGACATCAGCCGGATCACGATCCGCACGCATGCGGCCGCGATCCGCATCATCGACAAGCAGGGCCCGCTCGCCAATCCGGCCGACCGCGACCACTGCATCCAGTACATGGTCGCCGTGCCGCTGCTGTTCGGCCGGCTGACCGCGGCCGATTATGAAGATGCGGCCGCAGCGGACCCGCGCATCGACGCGCTGCGCGCGAAAACCGTGTGCGTCGAGGATCCGCAGTTCACGAAGGATTACCACGATCCGGACAAGCGATCGATCGCGAATGCACTGACGATCGAGTTCACGGACGGATCGAAACTTGCCGAAGTGGCGGTCGAATACCCGCTCGGCCACAAGCGACGCCGCGCGGACGGCATCCCGCTGCTGGTCGAGAAGTTCCGGACCAACCTCGCCCGCCGCTTCCCGGCAAAGCAGCAACAAGCGATTCTCGACGTGTCGCTGGACCAGGCAAAGCTCGAAGCGATGCCGGTCGATGAGTACGTCGACTTGTATGTGATATAGCCGTCATCTACAGGACACGTTGTTTCCTAGCCTTAAACCCAGGAAAATCACCATGGCCCACAATCTCCACAAGACCCTCAAGGAATTCGACAGCGGTTCCGGCAAAGGCAAGTTCTACTCGCTGCCGCAACTCGGCAAGGAGCTGAAGACGAAGATCGAGCGCCTGCCGGTGTCGATCCGTATCGTGCTCGAGTCCGTGCTGCGCAACTACGACGGCAAGAAAATCACCGAAGAGCACATCGAGCAGCTCGCGAACTGGAAGCCGACCGCGAAGCGCGTCGACGAGATTCCGTTCGTGGTGTCGCGCGTCGTGCTGCAGGACTTCACGGGCGTGCCGCTGCTCGCCGACATCGCGGCCATGCGCGGCGTCGCCGAGCGCACGGGCAAGAACCCGAAGAAGATCGAGCCGCTGGTCCCGGTCGATCTCGTCGTCGACCACTCGGTCCAGATCGACTACTTCCGCCAGAAGGACGCGCTCGACCTGAACATGAAACTGGAATTCCAGCGCAACAACGAGCGCTACCAGTTCATGAAGTGGGGCATGCAGGCCTTCGACACGTTCAAGGTCGTGCCGCCGGGCGTCGGCATCGTCCACCAGGTGAACCTCGAATATCTCGCGCGCGGCGTCCACAAGAAAGCGGACGGCGGCGACACCGTGTACTACCCGGACACCCTCGTCGGCACGGACAGCCACACGACGATGATCAACGGTATCGGCGTGGTCGGCTGGGGCGTGGGCGGCATCGAAGCCGAAGCCGGCATGCTCGGCCAGCCGGTGTACTTCCTGACGCCGGACGTCGTCGGCGTCGAGCTGAAGGGCAAGCTGCGCGAAGGCGTGACGGCTACCGACCTGGTACTGACGATCACCGAAATGCTGCGCAAGGAAAAGGTCGTCGGCAAGTTCGTCGAATTCTTCGGCGAAGGCACGAAGTCGCTGTCGCTGCCGGACCGCGCAACGATCGGCAACATGGCGCCGGAATACGGCGCGACGATGGGCTTCTTCCCGGTCGACGAAAAGACCATCGACTATTTCGAAGGCACGGGCCGCACGAAGGCGGAAATCGCCGCGTTCGAAAACTACTTCAAGGCGCAGAAGCTGTTCGGCATCCCGAAGGCCGGCGACATCGACTACACGAAGACGGTCACGCTGGACCTGGCAACGGTCGCTCCGTCGCTGGCCGGCCCGAAGCGCCCGCAGGACCGCATCGAGATCGGCAACGTCAAGTCGACGTTCACCGACCTGTTCTCGAAGCCGGTCGCGGAGAACGGCTTCGCGAAGAAGGCGGACGACCTGAACACGCAGTACACGACGAGCAACGGCGTCGACGTGAAGAACGGCGACGTGCTGATCGCCGCGATCACGTCGTGCACGAACACGTCGAACCCGAGCGTGCTGCTGGCTGCCGGCCTGCTCGCGAAGAAGGCCGTCGAAGCCGGCCTGACCGTCGCACCGCACATCAAGACGTCGCTCGCGCCGGGATCGCGCATCGTCACCGAGTACCTGACGAAAACGGGCCTGCTGCCCTACCTGTCGAAGCTCGGCTTCGAAGTCGCGGCCTACGGCTGCACGACCTGTATCGGCAACGCGGGCGACCTGACGCCGGAACTGAACGAAGCGATCACGAAGAACGACCTCGTCGCGGCAGCCGTGCTCTCGGGCAACCGTAACTTCGAAGCGCGTATCCACCCGAACATCCGCGCGAACTTCCTCGCATCGCCGCCGCTCGTCGTCGCGTACGCGATCGCCGGCAACATCACGCGCGACCTGATGACCGAGCCGGTCGGCAAGGGCAAGGGCGGCCGCGACATCTACCTCGGCGACATCTGGCCGACGAGCGACGAAATCCACGCGCTGCTCAAGTTCGCGCTCGATCCGAAGAAGTTCGAGGACAACTACTCGAAGCTGACCAAGAAGGGCGACCTCTGGAGCAAGATCGAGGGCGAATCGGGCCAGGTCTACGACTGGCCGAAGTCGACCTACATCGCGGAGCCGCCGTTCTTCGGCAACGACTTCTCGATGGAACCGGCCGCTTCGATCCCGGCGGTCAAGGGCGCGCGCGCACTGGGCATCTTCGGCGACTCGGTCACGACCGACCACATCAGCCCGGCAGGCTCGATCAAGGAAGATTCGCCGGCAGGCAAGTGGCTGAAGGAAAACGGCGTGCAGAAGGCCGACTTCAACAGCTACGGCTCGCGCCGCGGCAACCACGACGTGATGATGCGCGGCACGTTCGCGAACGTCCGGATCAAGAACCTGATGATCCCGGCGAAGGCTGACGGCACGCGCGTCGAAGGCGGCCTGACGATCCACCAGCCGAGCGGCGAACAGCAGTCGATCTATGATGCAGCGATGCAGTACATCGCAGCCGACACGCCGACCGTCGTGTTCGCAGGCGAAGAGTACGGCACGGGCTCGTCGCGCGACTGGGCCGCGAAGGGCACGCAACTGCTCGGCGTGAAGGCCGTGATCGCACGCAGCTTCGAGCGCATCCACCGCTCGAACCTGGTCGGCATGGGCGTGCTGCCGCTGCAGTTCAAGGGCTCGGACAGCGTCCAGTCGCTCGGCATCACCGGCGACGAGACGTACGACATCGAAGGCCTCGGCGACGACTTCAAGCCGCAGCAGGACGTCACGCTCGTGATCAACCGCAAGAACGGCGAAACGCAGCGCGTGCAGGTGCTGCTGCGCATCGATACGCCGATCGAAGTCGACTACTACAAGCACGGCGGTATCCTGCCGTTCGTGCTGCGCTCGCTGCTCGCAGCGTAAGCGCCCTGCTTTTGCAGGTGCCGCAGCCGCCTCGCGGGCGGTTGCGGCCGATTTGGATGCCCGACCTCGTGTCGGGCTTTTTTTTGCCTGCGCGCGTTACGCGATGCGGCCGTTCGTCCGACGCGTCACGCCGCCTTGTCGCCGCGCGCCTTCGCGCCCGCGCCCGCGCCTCGCGCGTTCTTCTTCAGATGGGCGCGGTTGTATTCGATCGCCGCGCGCACGAGGGTCTTCAGCGCCCGCTTGTCGATCCGGTCGCCTTCGAAGAAATCGATCGCGCGCCGCGCATTGCCTTCGAGGCCATCATTGAACAGCCCGCCGGGATCGGGCAGATGCGCGCCGTGCATGAACGTCAGCTTCACCTTGCCCTTGTGCGCATTCGCGACCGCGATCATCCCGTCGCGCGACCACACGGGGCTGCCCATCCATTTCCATTCCTCGACGATGCCGTCATCGGCCGCGAGGATCGTCTGGCGGAGGTCCGCGAAGAGCGGACCGCGCCAGTCGGCGATGCCGGCGACCAGCGCGTCGATGCGCTCCGACGGTTGCAGGTCCGTTGCACTCATGCGCGGGCCTCCGTGCGTTCGTCAGGGCGCGCCAGCACCTGTTCGAGCGACTCGAAGAACCGTACCCAGCCGTGCTGCGCGCCGCGGTACGCCTGCTCCTGATCCGCGCGGAAGCCGACCTGCTCCATGCGCAGGTGCGTGCCGGCCGGCGTCGGCGTGAGCGTCCACGTGACGACGCTTTCGAGACCGTACGCGGCCCACGTGTAGGACAGCGCGCGCTGCGGCTCGATCGTCAGGACCGTGCAGTCGACCGAGCCCCAGTCCGCGCGGAAGCTGAAGGCGCGGCCCGCGACGGGCTCGAAGTCGCTCTTCATCAGCCACGCCTCGATCAGGTGCGGTTGTGTGAGCGCGCGCCAGATCTTCTCCGGCGGATGGGGCAGCTCCCGTTCGACGACGACGGAGCGCGTTTCGGTAGTGGCTTGGTTCATTACTGATCCATCCTTTTCAGCAGATCTTCGAGGGCGTCGAACCGGTTCTGCCAGAAGCCTGCCATCTGGCTCGTCCAGTCGATCAGCGGGGCCAGCGCTTGCGGCTGTGCGCTGTAGTGCGTCTGCCGGCCTTCGTGACGGTCATTCACGAGCCCGGCCTGCTTCAGTACGCCGAGATGCTTCGACACGGCCGGCTGCGAGACGCCCGCATGGGCGGTCAGCGCGGCAACCGTGAGCTCGCCCTCCTCGCACAGCCGCTCGAAAAGCGCGCGGCGCGTCGGATCGGCGAGCGTCCTGAAAAGCATGTCGTGAGCGTTCTGCATGTCCAAATTCATAACCCGTTGGTTATTGATTGAAGAATATCTGCTGAACGCCAAGAGTCAAGAAGGAATTTCGCGGATGCCGATGCGTGCCGTTGCCGCATGCGGGCACGCTTCGCGTCGGGCGCAATCGCGCCGGAAGCGGACGTGCCGAAGGCTTCGCTTGCCGCCGGATCACGCCTGCTTTGCCCGTCCGGACTCGAGTGTTTGCTCTAATTCATGATGGCGGCCTCGCGTCCGAAAGCCGCCTGCAAGACTGGGCCATGCGCTGTTCCACAGTTCGGGAAACGGTCGGGATCGGCCGGCCCTGTTTTTGTGCATGCGCGAACCGGCTCGGCCCGCATCGCATCGTTTGACCACATAGTGCGACTCGGGCCTGCGTCCACACCCGGTCGCGAAGCACGCATGCGCATGGCCGGTCCGCGACGTCATCGCGCACGTTCCGGCGCTGCGACGAACGACTCGTGCGCGCGAACGCCGCGCATCGTCGTGCCGTCGTGTCGCGAACCGGTTCCCTCGCCGGCGGCCGCCGCTCGCCGCGTTCACCGTGCGCCACGCGCAATTCCGCACGCCGATGTCAGAACTGACAGCTATGGAAACTGGCAGCTACCTGAACGGCACCGACGCCCTACGCTCGTCACCGCTCGCGGCCCCACAAGGGTTGTGGGCTCCAGCAACGTCGTCTCTCCTAAAAAGGACTCCCGATGAAAAGGAATGCCCGGTTTGCCCTGCCCCTTCCTTCGCCCCGCCACCTTGCGTGCGCATGGCCGCTCGTGCTCGCCGCCGGCGCGGCGCACGCGACGACGGACTGGGTCGATACCCACACGAAGGCCTTTCTGACCGGCCCGCAGTTGATGGCGCGTAGCGCGGCGCCGTCGCTCGAACTCGCGGCCGGCGAGACGACGGACGTCGTCGTCAGCCTGAAGCTGCGCAACGCCGCGCAGCTCAAGCAACTGGCGCGCGACGTGAACCGGCCCGGCAGCGCGCATTACCGCCAGTACCTGACGCACGAACAGTTCCTCGCCAGCTACGCGCCGACCGACGCGCAGGTGAATTCGGTCGTCGACTATCTGCGCAAGAGCGGCTTCGTGAACATCGAGGTTGCGCCGAACCGGCTGCTGGTGTCCGCGCGCGGCACGGCCGGCACGGTGAAGACCGCGTTCAACACGTCGCTCGTGCACTTCGAGTACGCGGGCCGCTCGGGCTTCGCGAACGCATCGACCGCGCAGGTGCCGAGCGCGCTCGGCAACATCGTCGGCTCGGTGCTCGGGCTACAGAACGTCGCGCGCGCACGGCCGATGCTGCGCATCGGCAACGTGGCGAAGCCGCAGGCGCTCGCGGCCGGCACGGCGACGGGCCACTATCCGAAGGAATTCCCGGGCCTCTACAACGCGACCGGCGTGCCGACCGCGGCCGGCGTGACCGTCGGCATCATCACGATCGGCGGCGTGTCGCAGACGCTGCAGGACCTGAAGCAGTTCACGTCGAGCAACGGTTACGGCACGGTCTCGACGCAGACCGTCAAGACCAACGGCACGAGCGGCAGCTACAGCGACGACCAGGACGGCCAGGGCGAATGGGATCTCGACAGCCAGTCGATCGTCGGCTCGGCCGGCGGCCAGGTCGGCAAGCTCGTGTTCTACATGGCCGACCTCAACGCCTCGGGCAACACGGGCCTCACGCAGGCGTTCAACCGCGCGGTGTCGGACAACACCGCGAAAGTGATCAACGTATCGCTCGGCTGGTGCGAAACCGACGCGAACGCAGACGGCACGCTCGACGCCGAGGAGCAGATCTTCACGACGGCTGCGGCGCAAGGCCAGACGTTCTCGGTGTCGTCGGGCGACGAAGGCGTGTACGAGTGCAACAACCGCGGCTATCCGGACGGCTCGAACTACACGGTGTCGTGGCCGGCTTCGTCGCCGCACGTGCTCGCGATCGGCGGCACGACGCTCTATACGACGTCGGCAGGCGCGTTCTCGAACGAAACGGTGTGGAACGAAGGGCTCGACGGCAACGGCAAGCTGTGGGCGACGGGCGGCGGCGTCAGCACGATCCTGCCCGCGCCGTCGTGGCAGTCGGGCAGCAGCCGTCAGTTGCCGGATGTCTCGTTCGACGCCGCGCAAAGCACGGGCGCGTACATCTACAACTACGGCCAGTTGCAGCAGATCGGCGGCACGAGTCTCGCCGCGCCGATTTTCACGGGCTTCTGGGCGCGCCTGCTCGCGGCGAACGGCACGGGCCTCGGTTTCCCGGCCGGCAACCTGTATCGCGCGATTCCGTCGAACCGGTCGCTCGTGCGCTATGACGTCGTGTCGGGGAACAACGGCTATCAGGGGTATGGCTACACCGCCGGCACCGGCTGGGATCTGACGACCGGCTTCGGCAGCCTGAACATCGCGAACCTCAATCAGCTGATCAAGTCGGGCGGGTTCTGAGCGATATGTGAAGGCCGGCGCGCGGCAGCAGTTTGCCGCACGCCGGCCTTGTCGCGTTCAGGTCGCGCGGTATTCGCGCATCACCCTACTCCGTCGCACGCGTGTTCACAGGCTCCGGCGCGGCCGGTACACCGCTCCGATGCGACGGCGCAAACAGCCGCAACCCGCTCGCGACGCTCGCGGCCCCCGCGAATCCCGCACCGAGCATCAGCGCCAGCGTCGGCCCGTGACGCCCCGCGATCCCGAACGACAGCGCGACGAGCGCCGCGCCCGTTGCCTGCCCGATCAGCCGCGCGGTCGCGATGATCCCGCTCGCGCCGCCGCTGCGCTCGGGCGGCGCGCTCGACATCAGCGCCTTCAGGTTCGGCGACTGGAAGAAGCCGAAGCCCGCGCCGCACAGCATCATCCGCCAGCCGATGTCGAATACGTTCGGCGCCGCCGGCAGTGCGGCGAGCGACACCATGCCCGCGCTCAGCAACGCAAGCCCGATCGCACCGAGCAGGCCGGGCGGGTATCGATCCGACAGGCGGCCCGCGATCGGCGCGGCGAGCGCGACGATCGCCGACCACGGCGTCATCAGGAACCCCGTCTCGACCGCGTTGCGATGCAGGACGGTTTCGAAATAGAACGGCAGCGACACGAACGCGAGCCCCTGCGCGGCGAACGCGCACACGGCGGTCAGCGCGGACAGCGTGAACACGGGCCGGCGAAACAGGTCGACCGGCAGCATCGGCGCCGGGTGCCCGTCCTGGCGGCGGATCAGCAGCCAGCCGAACGCGAACGCAACCGCAGCAGCCGCGAACACCACGGAAAGCGGCCCGCGCTGCGCGAATTCGCCGAGCGCGAAGATCAGCGACGCGAACGTGATCACGTTGAACAGTGCGGCAACCGGATCGAACGCGTGCTTGCCGCGCGCCGTCTGCGGCAGCGACGGAATCGCCACCGCGAGCGCGAACACGCCGAGCGGCACGTTCACCGCGAACAGCCACGGCCATGCGGCAACCGACAGGATCAGCGACGCGATCGTCGGCCCCACCGCGAACGACACGCCGACGACGAGCGCGTTGAAGCCGACGCCGCGCCCGAGCCGGTGCGCGGGAAACAGGCTGCGGATCAGCGCGACGTTGACGCTCATGATCGCGCTCGCGCCGAAGCCCTGCACGATCCGCGCGGCCGTCAGCATCGGCAGCGTCGACGCGAGCGAACAGCCGAGCGATGCGAGCGTGAACACCGCGAGCCCGGCGATATACACGCGCTTGTGGCCGACGATGTCGCCGAGCGATGCGAACGGCAGCAGCGTCGCGACCATCGCGAGCTGGTACGCATTGATGATCCACACGGACGCGGCCGGCGACGCATGCAGGTCGGCGGCGATCGCGGGCAGCGCGGTGTTCGCGATCGCGGTGTCGAGCGTCGCGAGCGCGACGGCCAGCAGCACGGCGGACATCGCGCGCCAGTTGACGGCCGGCTCCCGGGCGCCGGCGGAGGATGCGAATTCGGACAAGATGAGGCTCGGCTGACGGGCGACGCGCGGCGTCGCGGATTGAGCGGCGCGGCAGCGTGCGTTCCGGACGGCAAGACCGGCGCGCGCAGCCGCGGTCCGTATTGTTGCAGAGCCGTCTCGAACGTGCAGGCGGCCGCCTCGCCAGTCAGCGAAACGAAAGCTTGCGCGATGCCGTGCTTGATGCGCGGCATCGTTGAGCACACAACGATCGACGAGTCGGCGAGCGCCGGCTGGCCTTCCGGGCGCGTGCCCGTCTTCGTCGTGTCGGCGCGGGCGGCCGGCCCGGCCGCGTCTGCCGGCGGCACCGCGCATCGGAATCGCACCGATGCGCCGATGCTCGGCATGCGTGCACCGCCGTCGCGCCAGATCGGATCAGGTCACCGCGCGTCGCGCATTGCGTCCGCGCAGCCATTCGAGCGCGAGCAGCAGGCTCGTCGAGAAGATGATCAGGATCGTCGCGAGCGCGGCGATCGTCGGGCTGATGTTCTCGCGGATGCCCGTGAACATCTGGCGCGGCAGCGTCGTCTGGTCCGCGCCCGCGAGGAACAGCGTGACGACCACTTCATCGAACGACGTCGCGAACGCGAACAGCGCGCCCGACATCACGCCCGGCGCGATCACCGGCAGTGTCACGCGGAAAAACGTCGACACCGGATTCGCGCCGAGCGACAGGCTCGCGCGCACGAGATTGTGGTTGAACCCCTGCAGCGTCGCGGCGACCGTCGTCACGACGAACGGCACGCCGAGCGCCGCGTGCGCGGCGATCAGCCCCGTATAGGTATTCGCGAGCCCGAGCGGTGCGAAGAACAGGTACATGCCGACGCCGACCACGACGACCGGCACGATCATCGGCGACAGCAGCACGGCCATCAGCAGCGCCTTGCCGCGGAAGTCGGCCTTCGTGAGACCGATCGCGGCGAGCGTGCCGAGCACGGTCGCGACGACGGTCGCCGACGGCGCGACGATGAAGCTGTTCTTCGCGGCCATCCGCCACTCGTCCGACGCGATCAGGTTCTCGTACCAGCGCATCGAGAAGCCCGGGATCGGATAGACGAGGAACGTGCTCGACGAAAACGACAGCGGCACGATCGCGAGCACCGGCAGGATCAGGTACAGCAACGTCAGCACGACGAGCACGCGCAATGCGACGTACCACGCGCGCTCGACGAACGACATGTGCGGCGCGAACAGCGGCCTGGCGAGCAGTTTCATGGTCGAATCCCTTTCCGTTCCGTTGTTGCGCTTAGCCGAGGCTCACGTTCGAGCGGGTGAAGCGGCCGTAGATCGCGTACAGCACGAGCGTCGCCGCGAGCAGCAGCCCGCCGAGCGCGCACGCCATGCCCCAGTTGATCGTCACGTTCGTGAAGTACGCGACGTAGTAGCTGACCATCTGGTCGTTCGGCCCGCCGAGCAGCGCGGGCGTGATGTAGTAGCCGATCGCGAGGATGAACACGAGCAGCGCGCCCGCGCCGACGCCCGGATAGGTCTGCGGCACGTACACGCGCCAGAACGCGGCGAACGGATGGCTGCCGAGCGATACGGCCGCGCGCTGGTAGGTCGGCGGGATCGACTTCATCACGCTGTACAGCGGCAGGATCATGAACGGCAGCAGGATGTGCGTCATCGAGATATACACGCCGACGCGGTTGAACAGCAGCGTCAGCGGATGCGAGATCAGCCCGCTGCCGATCAGCGCCGTGTTGATGAGCCCTTCGCTCTGCAGCAGCACGATCCACGCGGCGACGCGCACCAGCACCGAGGTCCAGAACGGAATCAGCACGAGAATCATCACGAGGTTCGCACGCCGCTCCGACAGCGTCGAGATCCAGTATGCGAGCGGGTAGCCGAGCAGCAGCGCGAACAGCGTGACCGCGACGCCGATCACGAACGTGCGGCCGAAGATCGCGAGATAGATCGACTGGTCGGGATCGGCCTGCACGATGTGGCCGAAGCCGTCCTGTTTGTGGTCGAGCGCGGCGAGCAGGTAGAACGGCGAAACCGTGCTGCCGTTCTTCGCGATGGCCTGCCAGTACGCCGTGTCGCCCCAGCGCGAATCGAGTTCGACGAGTTTCGTGCGCGTCTGCGCAGGCGTGAGCGTCGATTCATTGTCGCCCTTCAGCGGCATCGCGCGCGCCGTCTTCGCGACGAGCGAGCGATAGCCGGGAATCTCGGTGTTCAGGCGCCGCGCGAGCGCGCCCATCGCCTCGCTGTCGGCCACCTTCGTCATGTCGGCCGCGAGCGCGACATACGCGGCGTCGGCCGGCGGCGCCTTGCGATCCCAGCCGGACAGCGCGGCGACCGTGTTCGGCAGCGCGGTTGCGATCTCGGGGTTCTGCACCGCGCGCGTGAGCAGCGTGCCGATCGGTACGACGAAGATCAGCAGCAGGAAAATCGCGAGCGGCGCGACCAGCAGCAGCGCCATCGTGCGCTTGCGGGCCTCGGCAGCCTTCAGCTCGCGCTTGAGCGCGGCGCCCGACGAGGAAGGCGCGATCGTCATCGTATTCAACGGGTCTCTCCGGCCGGGCACGCTCCGGCGGAATGCCGCGCGACGCGATCGACGCGCCGCGCGGCGGGTTGCATCAGGATGCCTGAACGGTTACTTCGTCGCCCATGCGGCGAAGCGCTGCTCGAGCTCGTCGCTGTGGTCGGTCCAGAAGCCGATATCTTCCAGCACCGCGTTCTTGCCGTTGGCCGGCGAGTTCGGCAGGTTCGCGAGCGTCTTCGCGTCGAGCGACTTGATCGCGGCGATGTTCGCGGGGCCGTACGCGATGTGCTGCGCATACGCCTGCTGCGGCTTCGGCGTCAGCGAATACGCGATGTACTGCTCGGCCAGCGCCTTGTTCGGCGAGCCCTTCGGAATCGCCCAGTAGTCGAGGTCGTAGATGCTGCCGTTCCACACGACCTTCAGGTTCTTGCCTTCCTTCTGCGCGGCATCGATGCGGCCGTTGTACGCGGTCGACATCACGACGTCGCCGGCGACGAGGAACTGCGGCGGCTGCGCGCCCGCTTCCCACCACTGGATGTACGGCTTCAGCTCGTCGAGCTTCTTGAACGCGCGGTCCTGGCCGGCCTTCGTGCCGAGCACCTTGTACACGTCCTTCGTCGCGACGCCGTCGGCCATCAGCGCGAATTCGAGGTTGTAGCGCGCGCCCTTGCGCATCCCGCGCTTGCCGGGGAATTTCTTCACGTTCCAGAAATCGGCCCAGCCGGTCGGTGCCGACTTCAGCTTGTCCGCGTTGTACGACAGCGCCGTCGACCACACGAAGAAGCCGACGCCGCACGTTTGCGGCGATTCCGGAATCAGGTCGGACTTCTTCGCGATCTTCGACCAGTCGAGCTTCTCGTACAGCCCTTCGTCGCAACCGCGGTTCAGGTCGCCCGACTCGACTTCGACCACGTCCCAGTTGACGTGCTTCGCCTCGACCATCGCCTTCACCTTCGCCTGCTCGCCGTTGTATTCGACGGCGGTGACCTTGTTGCCGGTTGCCTTCTCGAACGGCTGGTTGAACGCGACCTTCTGCGCGTCGCCGTTCGCGCCGCCGAAGTTGACGACCGTGAGTTCGGCGGCCGTTGCCGATGCGCCGACTACGGCGAGCGCCAGTGCCAGCGCGGTGCGACGCGCCGTGAAGCTTGCTCGTTTCATGATGGTTCCTCTCCTCTCGTGGTGGAAGTGGGCAGTTGTTGTTGACGACGTGCTGCGGTAAATCGGGGAAACCCTGTTCATGCGAACACGCGCAGGTGCTCGGGTGCGAATGCAAGCGAGACCGGCGCGCCGGGCGAGAACGCATCGAGCGCGCCGGTACCGAGCGGCACCTTCACGAAGCATTCGTCCTGGCCCGGCAGCGCGCAGCGCATGCGCACGTGATCGCCGAAATAGATGAGGCTGCGCGCCTCGCCGGTCAGCCGGTTCGCGGCCGCGCCGTTCGCGTGCCCGTTCGCGCCGTGCGCGGCGAGGCTCATGCGTTCGGGGCGGATGCACGCGACGGCCGACGCGCCCTCGGCGGCTTCGCCGATATGACGGCCGACGAGCTTCGTGCCGTCGTCGAGCCGGAACTCGCAGAATTCGCCGTCGACGCGCGCGATGGTGCCGCGCAGCCGGTTGCTGTCGCCGATGAAGTTCGCGACGAATTCGTTGCAAGGCGATTCGTACAGGCGGTCGACGGTATCGAGCTGCTGCACGATGCCCTTGTCGAACACGGCCACACGATCGGACATCGTCAGCGCCTCGCCCTGGTCGTGCGTCACGTAGACGAAGGTCACGCCGAGCTTCTCGTGCAGCGCCTTCAGTTCGTACTGCATGTGTTCGCGCAGCTGCTTGTCGAGCGCGCCGAGCGGCTCGTCCATCAGCACGAGCTTCGGCTCGAACACGAGCGCACGCGCCAGCGCGATACGCTGCTGCTGGCCGCCCGACAGCTGCGCCGGGTAGCGTTTCGCGAAGCGCTCCATCTGCACCATCTTCAGCGCATGCGCGACGCGCTCCGTGCGCTCGGCGGCCGGCAGCTTGCGCACGGTCAGCGGATACGCGACGTTCTGCTCGACCGTCAGGTGCGGGAACAGCGCGTAGTTCTGGAACACCATGCCGATGTTGCGCTTGTGCGGCGGCACGTTGTTCAGGAGTTCGCCGTCGAGGCGGATCTCGCCGCCGGTCGGAAACTCGAAACCGGCGAGCATCATCAGGCAGGTCGTCTTGCCCGAACCCGACGGCCCGAGCAGCGTCAGGAATTCCCCTCGGTGGATATCGAGGTCGAGCGATTTGACGACCAGCGTTTCACCGTCATAGGTCTTCCGCACGCCGCGAAAGCTGACGATCACATCATCGGACTTCATCATGCTGTCCCCTTGCGTCGCGACAATCGTTTTTGAGATGCGATCCACTATACGGTGCGCACGGTTCTATACTAGGGAACCATTTCAATATTCCAAGTAGGACCACTTTGGATACCGTGATCCTTGCCGACTGGCTCTCCGCCCGCCTCGACCGCGGCTCGTCCGAGCCGATGTACCGGCAGTTGCTGCAACAGATGCAGCAGGCCATCCTGACCGGAGAATTGGGGCCAGGAACAAAGCTGCCCAGTTCCCGGACGCTCGCGGCGGACCTGTCGATCGCGCGCAATACCGTGCTGCACGTGTACGACCAGCTGACGGCCGAAGGCTATGTGCTGACGACGACCGGCAGCGGCACCTACGTGGCCGACACGCGGCCGGACGCCGCCGCGATTCGCGCGCCGGGCGCCGCACCGCAGCCGTCCGACGCCGGCACGCTGCCGCCGCCGGACGCGCAGGGCAGCCTGTCGATGCGCGGCCGGCAACTGATCGAGCACGCAGGCGTGTCGCGGCGCCAGTGGGGTGCGTTCATGCCGGGCGTGCCGGACGTGTCGGAGTTTCCGAGCCGCACGTGGAGCCGCCTGCAGGCGCGGCTGTGGAAGGACGCGAACCCCGAGCTGCTGACCTATGCGCCGGGCGGCGGCTACCGGCCGTTACGGCGCGCGCTCGCCGATTACCTGCGCGTCGCGCGCTCGGTCAAATGCTCGCCGGACCAGGTGATCATCACGACCGGCATTCATCAGTCGATCGATCTCGCGGTGCGGCTGCTGTCCGACATCGGCGATCGCGCGTGGGTCGAGGAACCGTGCTACTGGGGCGTGCGCAGCGTATTGCAGGCGGCCGGCCTCACGCTCGCGCCGGTGCCGGTCGACCAGGAAGGGCTCGCGCCGCGTGCCGGCGACATGCAGCATCCGCCGCGGCTCGTGCTCGTCACGCCGTCGCATCAGTACCCGCTCGGGATGGTGATGAGCCTCGCACGGCGCCGGATGCTGCTCGAATACGCGCGTCAGCACCGCTGCTGGATCATCGAGGACGACTACGACAGCGAATTCCGCTACGGCAGCCGCCCGCTCGCGTCGCTGCAGGGGCTCGACGACGGCGGCCGCGTGATCTACGTCGGCAGCCTCGGCAAGATGCTGTTCCCGGGCCTGCGGATGGGCTACATGGTCGTGCCCGAGCATCTGGTCGACACCTTCCGCACCGGGCTGTCGGAGCTGTACCGCGAGGGCCAGCTGATGCAGCAGGCCGTGCTCGCCGAATTCATCATGGACGGCCACCTGACGTCGCACGTCAGGCGCATGCGCACGCTGTACGGCGAGCGCCGGCAACTGATGATCGACGCGATCCGAGCGCGCTTCGGCGACGCGCTGCCCGTGATGGGCGACGAGGCCGGCCTGCACCTGGTGCTCGGCCTGCCCGACACGTGCGACGATCGCGCGGTCACGCAGAGCGCATTCGACGCGGGCGTGATCGTACGCCCGCTCACCAGCTACTACAGCAACCTCGACACCGCTCGGCGCGGCCTGCTGCTCGGCTATGCGTGCGTCCCGCACGAAAGCATCGGGCCCGCGTTCGACACGCTCGCGGATACCATCGAGCAGCATCTGCCGCGGCACATCACGCGCGCGGCATAAGGCCGGTCACATACGGCGGCGCCCGCGTTACTGCGCGCTGCCCGCGCCGCGATCGAGCGACGCCGCGCGCACGGCTTCGCCGGGCTTCGTGAACACGCGCTGCCGCAGGGCGGCGATCTGCGCGTCGCGATCCGGCGGCGACAGGCCGGCCGACTCGATCTGCGCACGCTGCGCCGCATAGTCCGCGTAGCGGCTCTGCCACGATGCGTCGTCCTGCTGCATCTGCGCGACGCGCGCGGCGGCCTCGGGCCCGAGCGTCTGCGTCAGTTGCGCGCGCATCGCATCGGGCGTCGCCCCGCTCTTCTGCAACTGCGCGATCTGGTCGATCGCGGCCCGCTGCCGGTCGACCCGCTGCTGCGCCGCGCGTTCGTCGGCCGGCATCTGCTGCTCGAGCGCCGCGAGCCGTTCGGCCTTCTGCGCATCGGTCAGCGTGCGATCCTGCGCGATCTTCAGCCGTGCGAGATCGTAGCGCTGCCGCCACTGCTCCGCGCCGAAGAACGGCTGACTCCAGTCGCCGAGCGTGCGATACGCGATCGACGCGCGCTGGTCGAGCGCGAGCTGCAGCGCGCCCAGGTCGGACTTGTCGACCGCGCCGGCATCGCGCAGTTTCGCGAGCGCGTCGAGATACGCGCGATACCGGCGCCACACGTCGAGCGCGTCGGCCTGCGCAACCGTACCGTCGAGCTGCGCGGCAATCTCGCGCGCGACGAGCGCATCGAGCGCGGCCGCACTGAGATCGCTCTGCGCGGTCAGGCAGTAATCGAAGAAATCGCGTACCGCGCGCACCTTCGCGAGATGGCCGCCGGCATCGAGCGGCAGCCGCGGCGCGCTGGAACCGGCCAGCGACGACGGCAGGCCCGCGCTCGCCGGCACGGCGGCCCGCGGCGGTGCCGCAGCCACGCCGCCCACCGCCGCAGCATCGGGCGACTCGCCGGCGCTACCCGTACCGCGATGCCATCCCGCACCGCTCCACATCGCGACGCCGACGATCGCCGCCAGCCCCGCGACACCGTAGATCGCAGCGCGCCGCGCCCGCGGCGCGCGCCCTTCACGTGCCGTCATCGATTACACGCCCGCCAGTTTCAGCCGGTTCGCATGCGTGCGGATCACCGCGACCGGATCTTCCGCATACGCGCCGCGCACGCCAAGCAACTGGTTGATCTCGTCGATATGGTTCCACTTGTAGCTCGTGCTCAGCACCTGGCCGTACAGCGCGCTGCACTTCGACACGAGCCCGTCGTTCTGGCCCGAACCGCGGTTGATCATCACCGTGCCCGTGCCGAACAGCGCGAGCGTCGACAGATCGAGCGCGTTCGCCGGGTCGACGAGCGGAATGGTGCTCGTGTCCGTCGCACCCGTGACACCGAACACGGAGAGCGTCGGCTGGATCGCCGTGCCGGCCCACGAATACAGCAGATGCGTGTTGCCGCCGACGGTTTCCGTCGGTGCGCCGGTCTGGCAACTGCCCGGCGCGCCAAGGCCCGCGCTCGGATAGTTCTGGTTGTACGTGGCGGCCTGTGCGGTCGTCAGCGTCTTCAGCGACGCGAGCGCGTCCTGGTTCGTGTTGTGACTGCTGCTCGTCAGGATTCCGAACACATTGACGAACGCGGCGATCACCGACGACGAAAGCCCGGTCGGATCGTATGCGAGCACGCTCTGCACGAAGTCGGCGAACTCGGAGCCGCGATGCGGCGTGCCGATCGTCGTCACCGACGCGACGAGATCGGGCGCGACGGCCGCGACATAACGCGACGTGAGCCCGCCCTGGCTGTGACCGACGAGATTGACCTTGGTCGCGCCCGTCGCGGCGAGCACCGTCTTCACGTAAGCGAGCAGCTGTTCGCCGCGCCCGTTCGGGCCGTCATCGCTCTGGAAGCCCGACAGGTTCGCGACGTAGACGGTCGCGCCATGCTGCTGCAGGTCTTCCTGGATGCCGTACCAGTACTCGAGCACGCCCGCGTACTTGTCGGTGCCCGTGAGCCCGTGCACGAGGATGATCGGATAACGCGTCGTCGCGTAGTCGTCGGCGGGCGCGGTCGCCGCCATCGCTGCGTGCGTCGTCGCAAGCGTCATCACTGCGGTCGTCCCCGCGAACGGCGCGACGCTCATCGCGCATGCCACTGCCCCTGCCACCACCCTGGAACGCATCGATCTGGCCATGCATGTTCTCCTGATTATTGTGCTGCCGGTACGAATGAACTCGAATCGACGCACGCGGCGCCCTCGTGTGCGCCGTGACCGTCGAATGCCGGAGTGAAACACGAGCGGCCAACGTTTGCGCCCCGACTAGACACGGTTCTCTAATCGGTTGACGCGCCCCGCCCGTTCGGGCGGGGCTGCGTTCATGTGCGCGCATGCTGCAACGCACACGCGCAACGCGCTACAGCTTTGCGCTCACGCGTACCCATGCGGTACGGCCCGGCTCCATCACCGGCGCGTTCGCGGGATAGCCGAAGCCGGCATTGCCCGCGAGGTTCAGATGCTCGGTGTAGGCCTTGTTCAGCACGTTGTCGACGCCGACCGAGACCTGCACGGTCTTGCTGACGTTGTATTGCGTATGCAGCGACAGCACGCCGAATCCGGCGCTCGGGCCGAAGTCCTTGCCGACCACGTTGCCCTCGTTCAGCGCATAACGATGCTGCGGCGCAACGATCCGCCACAGGCCGCCGGCCGACCACGCGCCGCGCGTGTATTCGAGCCCGATGCGCGCCTCGAGCGGCGGCATTTGCGGCAGCGGATCGCCGCTCGCCACGTTGCGCCCCCATGCATACGCGAGCGACGTCTCGACGCGCAGCGGCGCAACCGGCCGCCACGACACGCCTGCTTCGCCGCCCATGATCTGCGCGTTGACGTTGGTCGCCTGCGTGGTCGGGCCCATCATGCCGGCCGCGTAGTTGAACAGGATGAAGTCCTGCACGTAGCCTGCGTAGGCCGACACCCACGCATCGAACCGGTCGCTCTTGTATTGCGCGCCGATGTCGAGCTGCGTGGTCTTCTCCGGCTGCACCGCCGAGAATGCGTTGACCGAACCGGCCGGCCCGCGCTTCGCGGAGAACAACTCCCAGTAGTCGGGATAGCGTTCCGCATGACCGATCCCCGCGTACCACGTGACGGGCAGCGACGCGAGATCGCGCTCGTAGCGCACGAAGCCGCTCGGCAGCACGCGTGCGCGGTCGTCGTCGAAGGTCGGGTTGGGTTTTTTCATCATCATCCCGCTCGTCGTCGCGCGCTTGTCGCGTGCGCTCGCATAGTCGACACGCGCGCCGCCGATCACGCGCGACACGTCGCTCGCGTACCACGTCAACTCGCCGAACGCGCCCGCGTTCCACATCGTCGCCTGCGCATCCCACGGCTGGTCGCCGTAGTTCTGCCGCCCCATCGCCGAGCGCGAATCGAGCCGGTTCGACTGCGCGTCGACACCCGTCACGAGCTTGAAGTCGTCGCCGAAACGGAACGTCGCGGCAGCGCGCGCGCCGACCGTGCGGCGGCGCACCTCCGACGCCATCCGCATCGGCATGCTGCTGGTCGGGTCGGGCTGCCGCAACGTGTAGTTGTCCATCACGTGGTCGGCTTCGTTGTAGTACACGCGTGCCTCGATCCGGTCGAGCACGTCGCCGAGATGCCGCTTGTCGAACGACAGGCCGAACGTCTCGCGGCGAAAATGCGCGCCGTCCATCCCGCGGCCCGCATACTTCGCGTAGCCGTCGCCCGTGCCGGCCGTCAGCTCGACCCGCGTATGGTCGTCGGGCGTCCAGCCGAGCGCCGCATCGGCGTTCCACTTGTCCCACTGCGACGGCACCGTGTTGCCGTTGCCGTCCTTGTAGTCCTGCGAATGCGCGTGGTTCGCGGTCACACGGCCATAGACGTCCGGCGTGCCGGCCGTCACGTCGATGTTCTGGTCGTTGCGACCGAACGAGCCGCCGACGAGGCTGCTCTCGAAACGCATGCCCGGCTTGTCGAAACGCGGCGTCACGCGCTCGAACAGCACGGTGCCGGCCGACGCGCCGGGACCGTGCAGCACGGTCTGCGGCCCCTTCACGACGGTGACCTTGTCATAGCTTTCCGGCGCGATGTACGACGTCGGTGCATCCATCCGGTTCGGGCAGGCACCGAGCGTCGGCATCCCGTTCGCCAGGATATTCAGCCGCGAACCGAACATCCCGCGCAGCACGGGGTCGCCGTTCGTGCCGCCGCTGCGGATCGACGTGAAGCCGGGGATCGTCTTCAGGTAATCCGCGCCGTCGCTGGCGGGCAGCGGCTGGCGCGGCGCCTTCGGATCCGTGACGACGACGAGCGGCGTCGTCAGCGGCGACGCGACGACCTCGACGGGCGGCAGCAGCGCGGCCGCGTCGTCCGCAGGCGCGCCGGCCGCGCGAGCCGTTTCGGCCGCGGCAGCGGTCGCGGCCAGCGCGCCGACGGCGAGCGCGGGAACGGTGAGTTTCAACATGCGCGGCACGCGCCGCGCACAGGCATTGCGTGACGCCCGCGGCGCACGCAACTGGAAAATGGTCATGATCGAAAGCCCGAGTGACGCCCTCCACGCGGCCTCGACGGGCCGCACGGATATCGGCGGTGGAAAGAACGGAAGACAGCGCGTCAGGCGCGCTCGGGCGGTGCGCGTGGATACGCGCGCGGATAGCGGTCGGCGCGCGCCGCGACGGCTGACGACGCGGCGGCGGAAACGGAAACGACGGAAACGGAAGCGAACGACGCGGCGGCAGGCGCGCCGATCGCGGGGCTGTGTGCGAAGAATCCGCAATAGCCGCACGCATCGAGATGCAGCGCATGATCGTGCATGCGGCCCGCATCGGGCGATCGATGCACGCCGTGCTCTGCACTGCAGACGATCGCGTCGGGTGTGGCCGCCTGCGCGATGCGCCACTGCGACACCAGCGGCGCCGCGATCGCGAACCAGATCGCGAGCACGCCAAGCCAGGCGGTCAGGTGACGATGTCGGTGCAGCATGCGCGGCGGCGAGTAAGCGGAACGTAAAAACAGCCGAGATGTTACAGAATGTTCGCCTCGATGGCCAGCCGCGGATGACGGTAACCGAAGCGGGGGTGCATGGTTGTCAACACAACCATGCACCCCCGCCTGCTGCGCGCGTCCGGAGTGCGGCGATCAGGGCACCATGCGCCGCAGCACGTTATCGCGCCGGATGAAATGGTGGTACAACGTGGCCAGCGCATGCAGGCCGATCACGAAGTAGAACGCGTTGCCGATCAACTCATGCGCTTCCTTGATCGTCGGCCGCAGCGCCTTGTCTGGGCCGAACAGCGTGAACGACACGCCGAGCCAGTCGAGCGACACCGGCTTGCCGCCCATATTGATCATCATGATGCCGAGCAGCGGCTGCGCGATGATGAACACGTAGAGCGCCAAATGCGCGAGCTTCGAGAGCCAGCGCAGCAGCGCGGCCTGCGGAATGGCTTCCGGCACGCGGCTGACGACCCGCCACAGCACGCGCAGCACCGACAGCACGAGCACGAACGTGCCCGCGGTGAGATGCACGTTCATCCAGAACACCCGGCTGTCGCTGCCTTTCGGCCCGCGGATCTCGATGGCCAGGTACGCCAGCGCGACCAGCAGGAAGATGGCCCAGTGGAAGAAGATCGCGGGCGAGCTGTAGCGCGTCTGTTTCGCGAGGATGTTTTTCATGCTTGGTCTCGTGTTGTATGCGGGGAGGGGCGCATGCCGCAGCCGACTCTGCGCCCGGCGGAGCTGCCACGATTGTAGCCGCACGGACGTCCGGTTTTGCTCGGCGCGGTCAAATATCCGACGAATCGTCGACACGCACCGCGCGCGGCTGCCATATGGAAAATCCGCATCGCGCACGGGAACGGCTGTGGCACGATGAAGCTTTGGTGTCGACGTTGCGCGCGCATCATGAGCAAGGCGTTCTTCGTTGCGGCCTACCGGCTGATTGCCGCGTTGCTCGCGGTGTCCACGACGTTGCACAGCATCGCCGGCTACTGGGGCATGCCCGCAATTCATCTCGGCAACTTCCTCAGCTATTTCACGCAACTGAGCAGCCTCTATGCGTCGGCGATGCTGACCGCGGGGATCTGGTGCATCGCGCGTCCCGGCTCGGCCCGCTACGAATCGATGCGCGGCGCGGCCGTTTTGTACGTGCTGATCACCGCGATCGTCTACGAACTGCTGCTCGCACGCCTCGATGCGCTGCATCACGTCACACCTGCGTTCAATAACTGGGTGCTGCACCGGATCGTGCCGCTCGTCATGCTGTGCGACTGGCTGTACGTGGAGCCGCGCTCGCCGATCGCACGGCGCAGCGCGTTCGCGTGGCTCGGTTTTCCGGTCGTCTATCTCGGCTATACGCTCGTGCGCGGCGCGCTGGAGAACTGGTATCCCTACCCGTTCGTCGATCCGCGGCCGCACGGCTACCTGCCGGTCGCGATCCAGTGCTCGCTGATCGCGCTCGGCGCGGCGGCGCTCGCATTGGGCATCCGCTGGCTCGGCAATCACGCGAGACAATCCGACACCGCGACGCTGAAGGAAGGATGAAAGCGAAAGAAGGCGGGAGCGTGTGCGCCGCCCGGCGCACACGCGGCGATGCGGCTCGTCAGCCGCCGTTGCGCGGCAGGAAGTTCATCGGATCGACGACCTTGCCGTTCTGGCGGACTTCGAACTCGAACGTCGAACGGCCGTTTGCGTCGGCGCCCATCTCGGCGACCGGCTGGCCCTGGCGCACCGCGTCGCCTTCGTTGACGAGCAGCTTGCCGTTATGACCGTAGGCCGTGATGAGCCCGTTGTCGTGCTTCAGGATCACGAGCGGGCCGTACGCCTTGACGCCGGACCCGGCATAGACCACCCGCCCGTTCGCCGCGGCCCGCACCGAACGGTCGGGCCCGGACGCGGCGATCACGATGCCGCGCGTCTTGCCGGCCGCAAACGGCGCCGTGACGACGCCCGTGGCCGGCCATGCGAGCGAGCCCGGCTGCGCGGCCGCCGCGGGCGGCTGCCCGAACGACGTCGCGGCAGGCGGCGCGACGCGCAGCACCTGGCCGGGCGACACCGCGTCGGTAGGCGCCATGTGGTTCCAGCTCGCCACATCCTGCACGCGCTGCCCGTAGGCGTTCGCGATGCCCGCGAGCGTGTCGCCCGGGTTCACGCGGTAATAGCCGGCGATCACGCCCGGCGTCGCGGCCGACGTCGGCCCCGACGAACGCGCCGGCTGCCAGTTGTCGGTCCACGGCGTCAGCGTACAGCCCGACAGCGCGACGGCCGCGGCGACGAGCGCCGCCTGCGGCAGCCAGTGCGCCAGCGAATCGTGGATGGGAATAGTTTTTCTCAAGGGTCCTCCCGGATTTGCGTCGTTGCGCCGCCCACCGCCCTCCGGCGCGCGACGCACGATGTCCGGCCGGACGGCCGGACCAACCAGTATCCGACCGCTCTCGCGGCCGTCAGTTTCCACAGCGGAACGTCGGCGCGAACGGGCTCACCGGCCCCTTTTTCGCGTCGCTCCGACCGGCAAAGATACCATTTGTCGCGGTCAGGGCCGCGACAGACGCAGGTTCCGGCAACAATCTTGCGGCTTCGCCGATGCGGGCCGGCGGCCCGCGAACCGCACCGCGCGGGCCGCCCGGCGGCCCAGCCGCAGGTCTTCCGCCCGCCTCGCAGCCGTCTGCCGTCTCGGCTCCGTCACATTCTCCCCTTCGATCGCCGCCTATACTCGGTGATGCGCAGCGTAATCCAACGACAACGAGGAGCATGACATTGACGTCCTCGCCTCCCTAAAGGGAGGTGATTCCCACACCTGGCGATGCACGTCCGCATCGGAGAATGTTCAATGCAGCGTTGATATCGCGATCATGCTCGACACCACAGTTGCTGCACCTCCACTCCCTTATTCTCAGTCCCGCGATACCTTTCGGCCGCGTCGTGCTGTCTCTCGACCCGCACGCCGAACAGGACTGGGTAGAACCGCTTTCGTCGACTTCCTCGAACGTGGCTCCGTGCGCGATCGCTTTGTAGCGGAGCTTGTTTCGGAAGGACGACCACGATGCGTCGTAGACGCTTCTTGCCATCTTGGTTCTGGCGAGTTTCGCTGCCGACACATTGCCGACCGCGATGTAGTCGAAGCGCCGCACCAGATCGAGCGCGAGCTTGTGCTGGAAATCGGCGCGGGCATTCGCCACCTTGGTGTGCAGCTTCGCGATATGCCGCTTGTGCTTGCGTGCCCGCTGCGCCTTCGCCAGCTTCTCAGCCGCACGTCGACCGAACCGGTCGTTGAGCAGCTTCTCGCCGGTCGAAAGTGTGACGAAGTCTTTCAGGCCGAGATCGATGCCGACACCGGAACGGATCGGGCGCGCCTGAACATCGGGTATCTCGATCACGATATTCAGGAACCAGTTGCCGCGCGCATCTTGCGCAAAATTGGTTCCGTCCTTGATCTTCCCTTCGGGAAGCGGCCGGCTGCTGAACACACGGAAGGTATTGCCGGCGAAGCGGAATGCATCGCCTACGGGCTTCAGGTCGCGGCCTTTCAGCGGCACCCAGCCGAGCGATTTCCTGCCGCGATAGCGCAGGTAGGGGCGTCGGTGCTGGCTGCGCGACTTCGCGTATTGCTCGCACGTTGCGTTGACCGTTCCCGAGTGAATGCCGAGTTCCTTGCTGCTGCCGGTCGTCAGCACGTTCAGGTCGAACCCCGTCGGCCACTTCTTGCTCCACTTGAGCGCGTGCTTCTGCGTGTCATTGCAGAAGTTCCACACGTAGCTCACCGCCCGGCTCTGTTTGTTCAAGAGTCCGTTGAGCGACTTCACCCGGTAGCGGTATACAAGAATCATGCCGGTCATTTTAACGTTGGAATGCCGCTGTCAAACAGCGGCGCTCCTTTCCTCCCCGCCCTGAAGGACGGGGTTTCTCGGAGCATCTGATGAACAATGCGACGTTTCTTTCCGTGCAGCTCAATGCGGACGATTTCGCCGGTTCCAGCGGCCTGGTCGAATTGCTCAACCGGCACCTGCTGTTCGCGACCGACGTCGCCGAGGCGGCCGATGCGCTCGTTCAGCTGGCGAGCGTCGCGCACCTGACGGGCGCCACGCGCCACAGCGTCGAGCTGCCGGTCCTTGCGATCGAGCGGCTGCGCGACGCGCTCGACACGCTGAGCGGCTACGACGAAACGTGGCTGCAGGTGCTGGAGCCGGCCGAAGCGCTGTTCCGGGAGATCGGGCGCGGCACGCGCCCGCTGCACTGACTGCCGGCGCCGCAGGCGCCACCAATGAAAACAGCCCGTCGTTTCGCGTTGCGAAACGACGGGCTGTTTGTACTACATGGGGTCAGGTCCGGCCGCCGGGGCGGCCGCGCCATTAACGACCCTTGTAGACCGGTGCGCCGTCAGCGATACGCTTGACTTGCCAGCCGGTCTTTGCTGCGGCCGGAGCGCCGGATTCCTGCGCGGCGGCCGGTTGCGCGCCATAGCCGGTCGTGTCGGCGGCGGCGACGTTCTGTTGCGGGTTCACACGGGCTTCAGCTGCCTGGATGCCTGCCGGGTAGTCCGTGCGGTCGCTGCCCAGCTTGTAGCCGGCCTGTTGCAGTTGAACCAGTTCGGCCTTCACCTGCGCACGGGTAACGGGCGCGTTCTGTTGGGCGAACGAGACGGCGGGAACGGCGAGGACAGCAGCTGCAGCGAACGTTGCGATCAGCGATTTCATGATTACCTCCGGGATTTTTTTTGCTCCGCCGCACACACCATGTCTGCAGCGATGGAACAGAGTTTAGTCCCGACGTCCCCTAGGGAAAACCATGAAAGAGCGAAAACACTGTTTCCCCGGAGCCAACAATGTCGGCATCCGGGATAGAAAAACCCTATTCAAAGAATAGATTTTCGCAACAATGCGCCCGCGGGCCGGTTACGACCAGTTCGCGTGGAAGCTGCCCGGCTTGTCGGTGCGCTCGAACGTGTGCGCGCCGAAGAAGTCGCGCTGTGCCTGCACGAGGTTCGCCGGCAGCCGCTCGGAACGGTAGCTGTCGAAGTACGCGACCGCCGACGCGAACGCCGGCACCGGCACGCCGGCCTTCACCGCGGCGACCACGACGTCGCGCAGCGATGCCTGGTAGTTCGCTGCGATGTCCTGGAAGTACGGATCGAGCAGCAGGTTCGCGAGCGCCGGATCCTTCGCGTAAGCCTCCGTGATCTTCTGCAGGAAGCGCGCGCGGATGATGCAGCCCGCGCGGAAGATCTTCGCGATCGTCCCGAGGTCGAGATTCCAGCCGTACTCTTCGGACGCCGTGCGCAGCTGCGCGAAGCCCTGCGCGTACGAGATCACCTTGCTCAGGTACAGCGCACGGCGCACCGCTTCGACGAACGCGGCGCGATCGCCGTCGAACGGCGCTTCAGTCGGGCCCGACAGGATCTTGCTGGCCGCGACGCGCTCGGTCTTCAGCGACGACAGCACGCGCGCGAACACCGATTCCGTGATGAGCGGCAGCGGCACGCCGAGATCCAGCGCGTTCTGGCTCGTCCACTTGCCGGTGCCCTTCTGCGCGGCGCGATCGAGGATCACGTCGACGAGGTGCTTGCCGGTCTCTTCGTCCTTCTTGCCGAAGATCTTCGACGTGATCTCGATCAGGTAGCTGTCGAGCTCGCCCTGGTTCCATTCGGTGTACACCGCGCCGAGCTCGTCGTTGGTCAGGCCTGCGACGTTCTTCAGCACCGAGTAGCTTTCGGCGATCAATTGCATGTCGCCGTATTCGATGCCGTTGTGAACCATCTTCACGTAGTGGCCCGCGCCATCCGGGCCCATGTACGCGACGCACGGCTCGCCGTCCGACGGTGCCTTCGCGGCGATCTGCTTGAGGATCGGCTCGACGAGGTCGTACGCGTCGCGCTGGCCGCCGGGCATGATCGACGGGCCGCGCAGCGCGCCCTCTTCGCCGCCCGACACGCCGGTGCCGATGAAATGCAGGCCCGATTGCGCGAGTTCCTGGTTGCGGCGGATCGTGTCGGTGAAGTGCGTATTGCCGCCGTCGATCAGCACGTCGCCCTTCTCGAGCAACGGCTTGAGCGACGCGATCGTCGCATCGGTCGCCTCGCCTGCCTTCACCATCATCAGGATCCGGCGCGGCGTTTCGAGCGATGCGACGAATTCCTCGAGCGTGTAGGTCGGCACCAGATTGCGGCCGGGGAATTCGGCGATCAGTTCGTCGGTTTTCTCGCGGCTGCGGTTGTACACCGACACCGCATAACCGCGGCTCTCGATATTGAGTGCGAGATTGCGGCCCATCACCGCGAGTCCGATCACACCGATTGCTTGTTTGCCCATTAGTCAATTCTCCGGAAAAAACAGGGCGCGACCCGACCCGGGCCGCGCGCACAGGCGAAAGGATAGTGGAAACCCGGCGGCGATGCGCGCTTGCGTGTCATTGCTCCGCGTGCGGAAGCCGCCGGAACACGACGCTCAGGTTGTTCGCCGGCATCTCGACGACCTCGATGCAGTCGAGCCCGCGATCGAGTCCGAGCGCGACGACAGTCTCGAGATCGCGCACGCCCCAAGACGGGTCGCGGCTTCGCAACTGCAGGTCGAACGCTTCGTTCGACGGCGCCGTATGCCGGCCCTCGCGACGATACGGGCCGTACAGGAACAGCACGCCGCCCGGCCGCAGCAGCCGCGACGCGCCCGCGAACAGCGCGTCGGTGCAGGCCCACGGCGAGATGTGAATCATGTTGATGCAGACGATCGCGTCGAGCGCGTCGACCGGCCACGACGCGTCGCGCACGTCGAACGCGAGCGGCCCGGCGACGTTCGCGACGCCCGCATGCGCGATCCACGCGGCGATCGAGCGCCGCGCGTGCGCGTCGGGATCGCTCGGCTGCCAGCGCAGGCCCGGCAACGCCTGCGCGAAATGGACGACGTGCTGCCCCGTGCCGCTCGCGATTTCGAGCACGCTGCCGGTCGCCGGCAGCACGCGGCGCAACACGTCGAGGATCGGCCCGCGATTGCGTTCGGCCGCCGGCGCCGAGAGCCGCGCGGACGGATCGGGCGAAGCTGTCGGGCCGCTCACGATGCGTGCTCCGGTGCGTTGCGCGCGAGGCCCAGCCGCGCAGTCAGTGCGTCGAGCGCCGGTGCGCACTGCGCCTCGACCTTCAGCGTCAGCATCGGATCGGCGCGCGTATGGCCGAGATTGAGCGCGGCGACCGGCTTGTGCTGCGCCTGCGCCCACACGCAGAAGCGGTACCCGGAATACACCATCAGCGACGACCCGACGACGAGCAATGCATCGGCCGCATCGAGCGCCTGCGCGGCCAGCGTCACGCGCTCGCGCGGCACGTTTTCGCCGAAGAACACGACCGCCGGCTTCAGCAGGCCGCCGCACACGGGGCACGCCGGGATGCGGAACGTGTCGAGCGCGGCCCATTCGAGGTGCGCGTCGCCGTCGGCGGCCGGCTCGGCCTGCGCGCCCAGCAGTTCGGGATTGTCGGCTTCGAGCACGGTCTGGATCGTCGCGCGCGCATGATGCGCGCCGCATTCGAGGCACGTCACGCCGTTGATCCCGCCGTGCAGCTCGATCACGTCGTCGCTGCCCGCGCGCTGATGCAGGCCGTCGACATTCTGCGTGACGAGGCGCTCGATCCGGCCTGCGCGGCCGAGCCGCGCCAGCGCGTCGTGCGACCGGTTCGGCTGCGCGCGGCCAACGACGGGCCAGCCGATCATGCTGCGCGCCCAGTAGCGTCGCCGCGCCGCGTCGGAGCCGAGGAATTCGTGGAGCTGGATCGGCGGCGAGCGCATCCATTGGCCATTACGGTCGCGATAGCCGGGAATGCCGGAATCGGTGCTGATGCCCGCGCCGGTCAGCACGAGCAGGCGCGGATGACGCTCGACAAACGTGTGCAGCGCGTCGAGCGCGGTCGGCTCGACACAGGCGGATAAGGGGTCGTGCAAGGCTTGATCGTTCATGTTGGCAACGCGTGAGCGGGCGCGCCGGCCAGCCGTGCGACCGCACGAGCGGCCCGCGCGCCAGCACATGATACAGAACGCCGCGCGATCCGGCCGGCGCCACGCACGGCAAACCCGCGCACAAAAAAAGACGCCCATCGCCGCTCGGCGATGGGCGCTTCAACAATTGATCCATCGGGGTAGTGGATCAACTGACAGCACAATATTGCGGCGTCCGCCGCGCTGAGAATGGCGAACGCTTCCCCTGGACTACGCGTGTTCCGCGATGCCGCACGCATCGTTGCGCCACCGGCTTTCCCGTGCGATCCGGTTCTTCGGGCCCGTCACGCCGACGCAATGCACGGCGCGCGAACGCATCCGCCGCGCGACGACTCGCGTTGCGCCGCGAAATGACGATCCGGGATCAAGGCCGGGGCCATCCGCATGCATTCGCAGTTCATCCCCGACGGCCGACCGGCACCGGTCGGCCTCGTGCGTCACACATGCACGTCGTCGTTCGGAACGAACCCGATTACTCGGATGGAACGGAAAGCCGTGCGCTCACGTCGCCGCGATCAACGGCGAAGCGAATACCCTGGCAGGTCGGCGATTCATATTTGCAACATGACATGTTGCGGTTCGGTCTCTTTTCATTCTCTTGTCCCCGTATTCGATACGTCCGACCCACTGAAGCGATCGCCGGGTCGACTGCGCCTGCGATCGCACTCACGGCACGCACAGATATGCAAGGAGCGCACCATGCTTCATGCCGCAAGGCCGCGCGGGCCGCCGAAATGCCGTCGGTGCGAATCGCGCACCGGCAAAAAGCGCGAATGTTTCGGAACTGAAACACGGAACGCGGCCCGACCGACGCCGGCCGGGCTCGCCATCGGGCCGTCCGGGCGCAGCCCCGACGGGCATCGGGGGCGTTGCATCTGCGCGCCGCCGCCTATCGCCTTACAATCGCCCGACGGCGGCTGCACGCGCCTGAACCGACGCGTGCGCCTGGCCTTGCAGCGCGCGGCTTCGCGCCGCCTGCCCGGAAACCCGCCGCGCGTCCGCCTTGCACCGCCTCCAGGGATTCGACATGACCACGCACGCCCCCGCCCGCGCCGACGTCGCACGCCGCGTCTTTTCGGCCGGACAGTTGTCGATCGGCCTCACGCTGCCGCTGCTTCGCAGCGGCAATATCGTCGCCGACTTCAACGAACAGCTCGAACTCGCGGCGCTTGCCGATACGCTCGGCTTTCGCGCACTGTGGATTCGCGACGTGCCGCTGAACAGCGCCGACTATCCCGACCCGGTCGGCCACCTCGACCCGTGGGTGCTGCTCGGCGCACTGGCGTCACGCACGCGCCGGATCGCGCTCGCCAGCGGCGCGATCGTGCTGCCGCTGCGTCATCCGCTGCATATCGCGAAAGGCGCGCTGTCGGTCGCGACGCTGTCGGGCGGACGCTTCATCCTCGGGCTCGGCTCCGGCGACCGGCCGCCTGAATACGCGGCGTTCGGCGTCGATGCGGAAACGCGGCGCGACCGCTATCGCGCACACTGGGACGTCGTTGCGACCGCGCTCGGCGTGCCGTCGCGCGTGCTGCCCGACGAAGCGCCGCCCGACGCGCCTGAATTCACGCTGCTGCCGCGCGGCGGCGACGCGGTGCCGATGCTCGCGGTCGGCTCGGGCGGACAGAGCGTCGACTGGATCGCACGGCACTCGATCGGCTGGATGACGTACCACCGCGATCCAGACACGCAGCGCGCCCGTTATTCGATGTGGCGCGCTGCGGTCGACCGGCTCGCGTCGCCGGCCTTGCGTGCGTTCGGCGTGTCGATGCGGCTCGACCTCGCCGCGCATCCCGACGCGCCGGCCACCGCGCTGCCGCTCGGTTATGCCACCGGACGCCGCGCATTGGTCGACATCCTGCGGGACATGCGCGCGGCGGGCACGCATCACGTCACGCTGAATCCGGGAGCGGACCGGCCCGTGCGCGAGGTCATCGAAGAACTCGCCGAGCATGTGCTGCCGTTTTTTCACGACGCGCAGTCGTGATTCTTCAGGAATACGAAACCATCAGATGCGACGTGCGTGTCGCGATGATCGTCGTTTGTTCACGATCGGGCGAACGCTCGCGTAACGACGCACCATTCACGTTCAAAAACCGTTCCCGGTCCACATCTGCACGCCGGGGCACCAACAAGCACGTGTTACAGGACGCTTACGATTCGATAAAAAGGACGTGTCCGCATATCGGACTGTCTACAGGCACGAACAAGCCGCAAACGCCCGCGCCGCCTCGCGCATGCCCGATTTGAATATTCGTCGATGGAACTATTCGGTTCCGATCGCGATCATGTTAACTTCCGTCCATCGTTCAGCTCCGCGGGCCGCGCGCCGATGCGCGCCCGCATGCCTACCCATGCGACATTTCCTCCTCGGCTGGCTACTTGCCGCCGTCGTCTCGGCCGCGCATGCGGCCGCTCCCGCACCGGCCGCCGCGTCGGCCGCTTCCGGCACTGCGCCCGCGCTGACGCCGCAACAGGCCCGGCAGGCACTCGACGTGCTCGAAAACCCGCGCGATCGCGCCCAGGTCGAAACGACGCTGCGTGCGATCGCGGCCGTCGGCGCATTGAGCGCGCCCGCGGTCACGGCAAGCGAAGCGGCTGCGGCCAGCGGCGCGTCGGCTGCCGCCGCGCCTGCCGCGCTCACGTCGAACGGGCTCGCGTCGATGCTCGTCCGCCAGGGCGCGCGCTGGACCACCGAAATCGGCAGCGCGCTGAAGGAATCGCTGCGCTCGCTGCTCGATGTCGGCTCGGTCGGAAGCTGGTGGCATGACAAGCTGGTGCGCGCCGACGGGCGCGCCGATCTCTCTCGCGCGATCTGGATCATCGTCGCCGTGCTCGTGCCCGCGTTCCTGTTCGAATGGTTCGCGAAGCGGCTGCTGCGGCGCGCGCTGGCCGCGCTGGCCGCACGGCGCGCCGACTCGGCGCACGGCACCGCGCCCGATGCCGTCACGTCCGACGACGACAACGCGCCGCCGCCGGAATCATCCGCTCCGCCCGACGCCGCCCACGCTCCCGACACCGCACCCACATCATCGCAAGGTCGCGGCGACGCGCAGCGCCACACCACGCTGCTGCACCGGATGCCGCGCGCGCTCGTCAGCCTCGCGCTGCGCGCGGTGCCACTGCTCGTATTCGTCGGCGTCGCGAGCCTGACGATGTCGATGGTCGGCGACGCAGGCACGCCGATCGAATCCGCGCTCGAATCGCTGATCGACATCTACGTGATCGGACGGCTCGTCACGATCGTCAGCCGGCTGTTCTTCCAGCCCGATGCGCGGCAATTGCGGCTGCTGCACATCAGCGATGCATGGGCCGACTTCGCGCAACGCTCGATCGCGCGGATCGTGATCGTGGTCGGCGTGTGCACGGCCGCGGTCGAGATCGCCGCGAACATCGGCCTCAGCGAGGCCGGTCACGTCGCGCTGCTGAAAGCGGTCGCGCTCGTCGGGCACGTGATGATCGCGGCGCTGATCCTGCAGTGCCGCCGGCCGGTCGCCGCGCGGATCCGTGCAGCCGGCGCGGACCGGCCGACCTTCGCGGTAATCGGCAACGCGCTCGCGGACGCCTGGGCGCCCGTGTCGGTATTCATCGTGATGGCGCTGTGGTTCGTGTGGGCGCTCGACGTCCACAACGGCTACCGCGTGCTGATCACGCTCGGCGGCCGTTCGATCGCCGCGATGATCGGCATGCGGATCGTGTCGATCGTCGTGTTCGGCGCGCTCGCGCGGCTGTTCCAGCGCCGCGACGAAGACCGCACGCTCGTCCATCTGCACGCGTACCGCTACTACCCGCTGCTGCGCCGGATCGTATCGGGCGCGCTCGGCATCGTGACGGTCGTGCTGTTGCTGCAGATCTGGGGCGTGCCGATCTTCCGCGCGTTCGAGACCGGCACGATCGGCCATCGGCTCGCGTCGGCGCTGGTGACGATCGCGATCGCGGCCATCGTCGCGCTCGTCGTATGGGAAGCCGCGAACATCGCGATCGAGCGCCGTCTGCAGCGCTGGACCCGCGAAGGCAATCTCGTGCGCGCGGCGCGGCTGCGCACGCTGCTGCCGATGCTGCGCTCGCTGCTGTTCGTGATGATCGCGCTGGTCGTCGTGCTGACGGGCCTCAGCGAACTCGGCGTAAACGTCGGCCCGCTGCTGGCCGGCGCCAGCATCTTCGGCGTCGCGCTCGGCTTCGGCTCGCAGAAGCTCGTGCAGGATTTCATCACCGGCATCTTCCTGCTGATGGAAAACGCGATGCAGGTCGGCGACTGGGTCACGCTCGCCGGCGTGTCGGGCACGGTCGAATACCTGTCGATCCGCACCGTGCGGCTGCGCGCGGGCGACGGGTCGCTGTACACGATTCCGTTCAGCTCGGTGACGACCGTCAACAATACGAATCGCGGGCTCGGCAACGCGGCCGTCAAGGTCAGCATCGCGTACGGCGAGGACATCGATCGCGCAATCGCGACGCTCAAGGAGATCGGCACCGCATTGCGCGACGATCCGAAGTACCAAGACGGCATCCTGTCCGACTTCAGCTACTGGGGCATCGACCAGGTCGACGGCGCGGCCGTTGCGCTCGCGGGGCAGATGCAGTGCACGGACTCGACGCGCTGGAGCGTGCAGCGTGAATTCAACCGGCGGATCGCGGAGACGTTCCGCGAACGCGGCATCCGGATCGCCAATCCGCAACGCAGCCTCGTTGCGTACGCCGATGGATCGCGGCCGGAAGGCAACGGCGAAAGCGAGGACGAAGGCGAAAGCGGCAGCAACACCCGCAACGGCAATGCCGCCGCAACGGCGGCCCGGCCGCCGTCGGCCGGCGAACCGGAGCGCAAGCCGAACTGACCGGCAGCGGCTAACGGCGCGCGGCGGTCAACGCGCGGCGGGCTTCGTCGCGCGACGCGGTGCGCTCGGCCGAAGCGTCGCGCGACGAAGCGAAAGTGAATTACCAGAAGGCGGTGCTCGGCGCGCTGCAGGATGCGAACACCGCGCTGCAGCGCTATGGGCACCGACGTCGTTGCGCTCACCATGGTGCAAACATCGGCCGTGCATTCCCGCTCGCTGACGGACGAACGCTATCGCGCGGGCGCCGCGTCGATGATCGACCTGCTCGATACGCAACGCGGAGCGCTATCCGCGCAGCAGAACGTGATTGCCGGGCAAGCCGAACCGATCGAGGATTACGTGTCGCTGCAGAAGAGCCTCGGGCTCGGACGGCAGGCGGGCGCGGGTTGACGGTGCCTGCGCGATACATGCACGACCGCGGCATCATTCGCCGCGCAATAACGCATTGCGCGCACAACACTATTCGTTTCTTCCGCAACGACCGGGCCCGCCCCGCACCGACGCCGCGGCTATCGAAAACATATCCAATATCAATTAGCCAATCGTCTGACGATCTCTTCTAATTCAGTCGGTTTCCCCACCACCGATCGGATTCAAGGAGTTCCATCGTCATGTCCTCATCCTCCCATCGCGTGCTGAGACACGCAGTCGCCGCAATCTGCGTTGCGTTCTCCGCGTCTCCCTACGCCGCCGAACTCACCCGGGACTCGGGCGCGCCCGTCGGCGACAACCAGAATTCGCAGACGGCCGGCCCTGCCGGCCCCGTGCTCCTGCAGGACTCCGCGCTCATCGAGAAACTGCAGCGCTTCGATCGCGAGCGCATTCCGGAACGTGTCGTGCATGCGCGCGGCACCGGCGCATTCGGCGAGTTCGTGCCGACCGCCGACATCTCGGACCTGACGAAAGCGAAGGTCTTCACGCCTGGCACCCGCACGCCGGTGTTCGTGCGGTTCTCCACCGTGATGGGCTCCCGCGGCTCGCCCGAACAGGCGCGCGACCCGCGCGGCTTCGCGGTGAAGTTCTATACGCAGCAGGGCAACTGGGACATGGTCGGCATCAACTGGCCCGTGTTCTTCATTCGCGACGGCATCAAGTTCCCCGACTTCGTTCACGCGAACAAGCCGAGCGCCGTGACCGGCGTGCAGGATCCGAACCTCGCATTCGACTTCTTCGCGAACACGCCCGAAGCGACGCACATGCTGACGATGCTGTACACGAATGCCGGCATGCCCGATTCGTATCGCCACATGGACGGCTTTGCCGTGCATGCGTTCAAGTTCGTCAATGCGCACGGCGACGTGCACTACGTGAAGTTCCACTGGAAAAGCCAGCAAGGCGTGCACGGCCTGCGTCCGCAGGACATCGCCGCGTCGATCGGGCGCGACTGGAACATGATGACGAACGACCTGTACGGCGCGCTGAAGCAAGGCGACTACCCGAAGTGGGATCTGTACGTGCAGGTGCTCACGCCGAAGGACCTGAACCGCTTCGACTTCGATGCGCTGGACGACACGAAGGTCTGGACCGGCGTCCCTGAACGCAAGATCGGCACGATGACGCTGAACCGCGTGCCCGACAACTACTTCCAGTCGACCGAGGAATCGGCGTTTGCGCCGTCGCGGCTCGTGCCGGGCATCGAGCCGTCCGAAGACCGGATGTTGCAGGATCGCCTGTTCGCGTACGCCGACACGCAGCTGTACCGGCTCGGCTCGAACTACATGGACCTGCCGATCAACCGGCCCGCCGTACCGGTGGTCAACAACAACCAGGACGGCAAGATGAACGCCGGCGACCGCAAGGGCGAGGTGAACTACGAACCGTCGACGCTGCACGAGCTCGCGCAGGATCCGCAGTACAAGTCCGTACGCACGACGCTCGCCGGAACGACGCAGCAGGAAGCGATCCGCAAGAAGCTGCTGTTCCGTCAGGCGGGCGAGTACTACCGCGGCCTGTCGCAGCAGGACAAGGATGACCTGATCACCGCGCTGTCCGGCGATCTCGGCAAGGTGACGAACGCGCGCAACCAGTACGCGATGCTGTCGTACTTCTACAAGGCCGACGCCGACTACGGCACGCGTCTCGCGCAAGCCGTTCACGCGAACGTTCAGCAGGTGCAGTCGCTCGCGGCGAAGCTGAACGAGAACTGATCCCGCGACTCCGGTCGCCGTCGACGTGCAGGGTTGCGCCGCGCACGTCGACCTTACCCCTTCATCAGGACATCCCCATGCGATCAGAACGCCTGACACGCACGATCCGCGCGACCGCAACGGCCCTGGCGCTGGCCGCGATCGCCGGCTGCGCGCAACTTCCAGACCAACCGGCGTATTCCAAAGCCGATCCCGCCGCGCTGCGCCGTTATGACGGCGACTGGTTCGACGCGGCCCGCGTCGGACGCGTCGACATCCTGCATGCATTGCACGACGCCGGTTATCCGATCGACGCCACCGACAGCCGCGGCTATACGGCCGTGATACTCGCGTCCTACGACGGCCAGCCCGCCGCGCTCGACTACCTGCTGTCGGCCGGCGCCAACGCGTGCGCCGGCGATCGCCACGGCAACACGGCGCTGATGGGCGCTCTCTTCAAGAACGAACCCGACATCGCGCGGCGCCTGCTCGACACGCGTTGCCCGATCGACCAGACGAACGGCGCCGGCGAAACCGCGCTGGGGTTCGCAACGCTGTTCAATCGTTTCGAGCTGATCCCGCTACTCGTCGCGCACGGCGCGAATCCGAACCATGTCGATCGGCGCGGCCAGTCGCTGCTGCGGCTCGCGCTGACGCACGACAACACGGAAGCCGCGGATGCGCTGCGGCGCGCCGGTGCCGGACAGTAGCGCGGCTACGATCGAACCTCCCGTACCCGCGAAATGGCGCGCCATTCGCTGCCGAGATCCGCTTCGATATCGCGCGCCGCCAGTGCCGGATCCAGATAGCGATCGGCCACGCCCAGGCGGCAGCAATCGCCCATTCGCCAGAGCATTGCAACGCCCGCCGACACCTTCATTTCCGCGCCTTTCGCCCGCTCCATCGAATCTCCATCTTTCCGCATCAAAGACGCCAACTATTCGACGCAAACTCCGCCCGGTCAAAGCAGGCAGTGGGCTGCCTGCGCTTCCTGGAGTCGCTATGAAGAATCAAGAACGATGCTGCTACGGCGCCGTATGCGCGCTGGTGGCGGCGATGCTGGCGGGTTGCGGGCCCTCCGAGCAGCAGGCCGCCGCACCGGCCACCCCGGTTGCGGCGATGACGCTGACAGCCTCGCGCCTCGACGTGACCGAAGACCTGCCGGGCCGTGTCGCGGCCGTGCGGACCGCCGAGATCCGGCCGCAGGTCAGCGGGATCGTGCAGCGCCGGCTGTTCGAGCAAGGCACCGAAGTGCGTACGGGCCAGCCGCTGTTCCAGATCAATCCGGCGCCGTTCAAGGCCGACATGGATACGGCCTCGGCGTCGCTGCAGCGCGCGCAGGCCGCACTCGAGCGCGCGAAGGTGCAGACGGCGCGCTTCAAGCCGCTCGTCGAAGCCGATGCAATCAGCCGCCAGGTGTACGACGACGCCGTGTCGCAGCGCGACCAGGCGGCCGCCGACGTCGCCCAGGCCCGCGCGACGCTCGCGCGCCGCCAGCTCGACCTGAAATTCGCGGCGGTGGAAGCCCCGATCACCGGCCGCATCGACCAGGCGCTCGTGACCGAGGGAGCGCTGGTCGCCAGCACCGACAGCCAGCCGATGGCGCGCATCCAGCAGATCGACCAGGTCTACGTGGACGTGCGCCAGCCGGCCGTGTCGCTCGAATCGCTGCGCGGCGCGCTCGCGTCGCAGCCGGAAAGCACGGGCAACGGCCTGCCGGTCGACGTGCTGCGCGGCGACGACACGCGCTACGACGTGAAGGGCCGCATGCTGTTCTCGGGCATCAACGTCGACCCGGGCACCGGCGACGTGCTGGTGCGCGTGCTGGTCGACAACCCGAAGCGCCAACTGCTGCCGGGCATGTACGTGCGCGCCCGCATTCCGCGCGCGCACTACGCGAACGCGCTGACGGTGCCGCAGCAGGCCATCGTGCGCGCCGGCGGCAAACCGCAGGTCTGGGTGCTCGACGCGAAGGGCACCGCACATCTGAAGGCCGTCGAAGTCGGCGAGCTGACGAACCGCAGCTATCGCATCAAGTCGGGCCTGCAGGCCGGGCAGAAGATCGTCGTCGAAGGCATGGAGCGCCTGATCGATGGCGCATCGACCGCCGCAACCGACTGGAAGTCGCCTGACGCGGCCGCCACCGCGTCCGCGCACTGAGTCACAGGGAGCCTCCTTTCATGGCTGAATTCTTTATCCGCCGCCCGGTCTTTGCGTGGGTGATCGCCCTCTTCATCATCCTGATGGGGCTGATCGCGATCCCGCAACTGCCGATCGCGCGCTATCCGTCGGTCGCGCCGCCGACCGTCACGATTACCGCAACCTACCCCGGCTCCACGCCGCAGACGATGAACGACGGCGTGCTGAGCCTCATCGAACGCGAACTGTCCGGCGTCAAGAACCTGCTTTACTTCGAATCGTCGGCCGACACGTCCGGCAGCGCGCAGATCACGGTGACGTTCAAGCCCGGCACCGATCCGGCGATGGCGCAGGTCGACGTGCAGAACAAGCTCAAGACAGTCGAGCCGCGCCTGCCGTCGGTCGTGCGCCAGAACGGCGTGATCGTGGAATCCGCGGCGTCCGGCTTCCTGATGCTCGTCGGCCTGCGTTCCGACAGCGGCCGCTTCGACGAAGGCGCGCTCAGCGATTACATGGCGCGCAGCGTGGCCGAGGAGCTGCGCCGGATCGACGGCGTGGGCCGCGTGCAGCTGTTCGGCTCCGAACGCGCGATGCGCGTGTGGGTGAATCCGCAGAAGCTGATCGACTACGGCCTGTCGATGAGCGACCTGACGACCGCGATCGGCCAGCAGAACGTACAGATCGCGCCGGGCAGCCTCGGCGCGTCGCCCGCGCTGCCGGGCCAGCGCGTGAGCGTGCCGCTCACCGTCCAGGGCCAGCTCACGACGCCGGAAGAATTCGCGGCCGTCGTACTGCGCGCGAACGCGGACGGCTCCAGGGTAGTGCTCGGCGACGTCGCTCGCGTCGAGCTCGGCTCGCAGGGTTACGGCTTCGTGAACCGCGAGAACGGCAAGCCGGCCACCCTCGCCGGCGTGCTGCTCTCGCCGGGCGCGAATGCGGTGAAGACCGCCGATGCCGTGCGTACCCGGATGGCCGAACTGAGCAAGGCGATGCCGTCGGGCATGACCTACTCGATTCCGTTCGATACGTCGCCGTTCGTCAAGATCTCGATCGAGAAGGTGCTGCACACGCTGATCGAGGCGATGGTGCTCGTGTTCCTCGTGATGTACCTGTTCCTGCAAAACGTACGCTACACGCTGATTCCGGCCATCGTCGCACCGGTCGCGATGCTCGGCACGTTCACGATCATGGCGATGACGGGCTTCTCGATCAACGTGCTGACGATGTTCGGCATGGTGCTCGCAATCGGCATCATCGTCGACGACGCGATCGTCGTCGTCGAGAACGTCGAGCGCCTGATGGCCGAGGAAGGCCTGTCGCCGAAGGAAGCGACGTCGAAGGCGATGAAGGAAATCACGGGCGCCATCGTCGGCATCACGCTCGTCCTGACCGCCGTGTTCATTCCGATGGCCATGTCGAGCGGCTCGGTCGGCGTGATCTACAAGCAGTTCACGCTGTCGATGGCCGTGTCGATCCTGTTCTCGGCGCTGCTCGCGCTGACGCTCACGCCGGCCCTGTGCGCGACGATGCTCAAGCCGCTCGAACCGGGTCATCACGAGAAGCGCGGCTTCTTCGGCTGGTTCAACCGCCGCTTCGACCGCCTGACGAAATGGTACGAGACGCGCGTCGGCCGCCTGGTCCACCGCACGGGTCGCATGATGCTGCTGTTCGTCGCGATCGCGGGCGCGCTGGTGTTCGGCTTCAAGAACCTGCCGTCGTCGTTCCTGCCCGACGAGGACCAGGGCTACTTCATGACCAGCTTCCTGCTGCCCGCCGACGCGACCACCGAGCGCACGCATGACGTCGTCAAGAAGCTGGAGAGGCATCTTGCTTCCCGCGCTGCGATCCAGTCGAACATTTCCGTGATGGGCTACGGCTTCTCCGGCCAGGGCTCGAACGCCGCGCTGAACTGGGCGGTGCTCAAGGACTGGAAGAACCGCGGCGGCTCGTCGACGCTCGAGGAAAGCATGCTCGCCCAGCAGGCGATGGCCGGTGCGACCGAAGGTGCGGTGATGAGCCTGCTGCCGCCGGCGATCGACGAAATGGGCAACAGCTCGGGCTTCACGATGCGCCTCGAGGACCGCGCCAACCAGGGCGAGGCCGCGCTCAAGGCGGCCGAAGCGAAGCTGCTCGGACTGGCCGCGCAAAGCAGGATCGTGACGGGCGTGTATCCGGACAGTCTGCCGGCCGGCACGAGCGTGCGCCTGGAGATCGATCGTGCGAAGGCGCAAGCGCTCGGCGTGTCGTTCACGACGCTCAGCGACACGCTGTCGACCGCGATGGGCTCGACCTACGTGAACGACTTCCCGAACGCGGGCCGCATGCAGCAGGTGATCATCCAGGCCGATGCGCCGGCGCGCATGCAGATCGACAACGTGATGAAGCTCTACGTGCGCAACGCGGCCGGCGGTATGGTCCCGCTGTCCGAAATGGTCCGCCCGGTCTGGACCGACACGCCGCTGCAGATGGTGCGCTTCCAGGGCTACCCGTCCGCGCGTATTTCGGGCGGTGCCGCACCCGGCCAGTCGAGCGGCGCGGCCATGGCCGAGATGGAGCGTCTCGCCGCGCAATTGCCGCCCGGCTTCGCGGTCGAATGGACCGGGCAGTCGCTGCAGGAACGCCAGTCGGCGTCGCAGGCGCCGATGCTGATGGTGCTGTCGATGATCGTCGTGTTCCTGGTGCTGGCCGCGCTGTACGAGAGCTGGTCGATTCCGCTGTCGGTGATGCTGGTGGTGCCGCTCGGCCTGATCGGTGCAATCGGCGCGGTGCTGCTGCGCGGATTGCCGAACGACGTGTTCTTCAAGGTCGGGATGATCACCGTGATCGGCCTGTCCGCAAAGAACGCGATCCTGATCGTCGAATTCGCGAAGCAGTTGCGCGACGAAGGCAAGGGCTTGATCGAAGCGGCCGTGCAGGCGTCGAAGCTGCGCCTGCGCCCGATCCTGATGACCTCCCTCGCGTTCGGCCTCGGCGTCGTCCCGCTGATGATCGCGACCGGCGCGAGCGCCGAGACGCAGCACGCGATCGGTACCGGCGTGTTCGGCGGCATGGTGACCGCCACCGTGCTGGCCATTTTCTTCGTCCCCGTTTTCTTTGTGTTCGTGATGAGTATCCAGGAGCGTATCTCCGCATGGCGGGCCTCCCGCAAGCAGCCTGCTACCCCGAATCACGGACAGGAAGGTTGATGCCATGCGATTGCTTGTTCTTCCCCTCGTTCTTGCCCTTGCCCTGTCGGCGTGTTCGATGGCGCCGACGCTGGTCAAACCGGCAATGCCGGTGCCGACGGCCTACACGGCCGCCGCGGCCGCCGATCAGCACGCGAACGCGGCCGATCTCGGCTGGCGCACGATGTTCGGCGACCGCCGCCTGCAGCGCCTGATCGAGATCGCGCTCGACAACAACCGCGACCTGCGCCTCGCGGCGCTGAATGTCGACGCCGCCGAAGCGCAGTACGGCATTCAGCGCTCGGCGCGCCTGCCGTCCATCGGTGCCGGCGCGAACTTCACGCGCCAGCGCACGGCGGCCGACCCGCAGTCGAACCCGCCGCTGTTCGAAACGACGCAAACCCAGTACGGCGTGAACGTCGGCATCAGCGCGTTCGAGATCGACCTGTTCGGCCGCGTGAAGTCGCAGTCGGATGCGGCATTCGCGCGCTACCTCGCGACCGATCACGGCCGCCGCGCGGTGCAGATCTCGCTCGTCGGCGCGGTGGCGGACGCGTATTTCGCGGAACGCCTCGCCCAGGAGCAGCGCCGGTTGTCCGAGCGCACGCTCGGCGACTGGCAGCAGTCGCTCGATCTCGCACGACGCCTCAAGGAAGCGCATCAGGCGAGCGGTGTCGACATCGCGCAGGCCGAAGGCCAGGTCGCGAGCGCCACCGCCGATCTGGAAGCACGCACGCGTGCCGTCGAACAGGCGCGCAACGCGCTGCGCCTGCTGCTCGGCACCGAGCCGCCGAAGGATCTGCCCGACGCGCTGCCGCTGCACCAACAGCCGGTGATGACGCAACTGTCGGCCGGCCTGCCGTCCGAACTGCTGTTCCGCCGCCCGGATATCCAGCAGGCCGAACAGAATCTCGTCGCCGCGAATGCGGACATCGGCGCCGCGCGCGCCGCGTTTTTCCCGCGCCTGTCGCTGACCTCGTCGATCGGCTTCCTCAGCCCGGCGATGGGCAGCCTGTTCGCCGGCGGCCAGAACGTGTGGAGCTTCGCACCGCAGGTCTCGGTGCCGATCTTCCAGGGCGGCCGGCTGCGCGCCGAGCTGCGCCTCGCGGAAGTGCGCAAGTCCAGCGCGGTGGCCGAATACGAACGCTCGATCCAGACCGCGTTCCGCGAAGTCGCCGACGGCCTCGCCGGGCGCGAAACCTTCGGCCACCAGATCGAAGCGCAGACGCGCGTGGTCAGCTCGGCCGAACGCCGCACCGACCTGTCGAACCTGCGCTATCGCGCGGGTGTCGAGGGGCGGCTGGAGTTGCTGGATTCGCAGCGGCAGCTCTATGCGGCACGGCAGGCGCTGCTCGACCTGCGTCGCAGCGAGCTCGGCAATGCCGTCGCGCTGTACAAGGCGCTCGGCGGCGGCCTGACGGAACAGGATGTCGCACCTTCAACGAGCGTGGTGCAGAACTGAACGACGGGCGCGGCGCCTTCCGCGGCGGCATGCGGAACGGCGCAGCGCGATTCAGCCCGGCAACGGGCTGCTCCGATGGTTCGACATCGCACGGCAAACCCAATGACGAATTCCCTGATACTGATTGCAGAAGATGAACCCGAGATCTCCGACATCCTCGACTCGTACCTGACGCACGACGGCTTTCGCACCTACCGCGTCGCGGACGGGCAGGCGGTGCTCGACGTTCAACCTCACCTGAAGCCCGACCTGATCCTGCTCGACGTGAAGATGCCGCAAAAGAACGGCTGGGATGTGCTCGCCGAGCTTCGGCGGCGCTGCAATACGCCGGTCGTCGTCATCACCGCGTTCGATCGAGACCTCGACCGGCTGCAGGCATTGCGCTCCGGCGCGGACGACTACATCGTCAAGCCGTTCAACCCGGCCGAGGTCGTCGCGCGGCTTCGCGCGATCCTGCGCCGCGCGGGCAAGCCACCGACCGCGCGCATGCTGCGCGTCGGCGATCTGGAGATCGACACCGAAAGCTATCTGGCGCGCGTGCGGACGGAATCGGCCGAGGTGCAGATTGCTCTAACGCTGACCGAATTCCGGCTGCTCGCGTACATGGCGAGATCGCCGAGCCGCGTCTTCACGCGCGGCGAACTGCTCGATGCGTGCATGGCCGATGTGAGTGTGATGGAACGCACGATCGACAGCCACATCTGCAGGCTGCGCAGGAAGCTCGAACAGGCCGGTGCGCCGGGCATGCCCGAAGTGATGCGCGGTGTCGGCTACCGGCTGCGGGGCGCGCAATGACCGTGCCGGCGAAGCCGAGCCGGCAGATCGGGCTGGCGATCGGCCTGCTCGCGATCGCCGTCATGCTGATCGCCGGCACCGGTGCCTTCTTCATTTGTGCATTGCGCGAGCCGGTTGCGTTGCCGCACGACGCAACGGCCGACGCGACGATCCGCAACGCGTCCACCTGCCTGGTGCTCGCGGCGGCGCTGTTCGTCGGCCTGCTCGCCGCCGCGTTCGACCTGCTCAGGCTGATTCGCCGCACGCTCGGGTCGCTCGACTCGGTGGCGGAAAGCGCCGGCCGCGTCGTGATCGGCGATTTTTCCGCGCATGCGGTTTCCCGCGACGGATGCCTGACCGACATGTCTCGATTCATTGAGAACTTCAATACGATGACCATTCGACTGAAACCCCTGACTTCGTTCAATGCGGCAACCGCGGCCGCCGGTGGCGGCAACGCAATGCACGCACGACTCGCGGAACTCGAAACCCGGCTCGAAGAAATCCGGGGGCTCGCCACCGAAGCGGATGCATCGTCGCGCGAAGCTCTGCTTCACTGTGTCGACGGGCTGTTCCGGTTCGTCGACGACCTTCGGGTCGCCGAGCAACCGGAAGCGCCGGCCATTCGAGCACTTCCTCGATAAGCGGTCGGCCCATTACATGACGAATAGGAACGGATCGGCGAATCGAATTCCGCATTACCTGCGAAAGCGATTTTGAACATTACAAAATACTGCCGATCTTTTCAAAAACATTTCACGTTATTCGATTTAATTTTGTTTCATATAATCAAAAAAAGTTTGACACTCCGCTTTCGTTCTTGATACCGTCCGATTCAAGCAATCGGACGAATTGTTCACCACGCAATCGATTCCGCTCTACGTTTTTTCGCTTCCGCCGCACCGAAGTGCTCGCCGCCGGCCGTGTCGTTCGCGCACCGGCGCATGCAATATCCCGATGCATCTCATTGGACGACTGCCATCCGGCAGCGGGCCGAAGGATCGAATGAAATGAGCAGGATAACGAAGCTGTTGCTCTAGCAATCCCGCCCGCGCCATGTCCGCGCGGCTGCCCCGCATCGCGGCGCAGCCCTTCCGCTACCGCGTTTTCCGTATTTCGCCCCCGGAGAGAAACCACTTTTCCGGATCGGGCGAAAGGCCCTGTCGCGTCCGCGCCAACCGTGCGAGCGCGACAGAATGCGGCGATGCATGACCCGCACCGCCGTCGACCGTTGTTGTTCGTGCCGTTCGATGTTCAACCGGAGGGGTAATTCAAATGAATCAGGTTGCAGACAAGAAACAAAAGCACATTCGCATCGTCAAGCTCGCATGCGCCGCCGCGGCCGCTTCGTTCGGCATGGCGACCGCCCACGCCGCGCCGGCAGCCGGCTGGACGGAAACGCGCACCAAGGGGTTCCTGCCGCTCGTGCAGCAGAGCGAAGCCGGCGTGGCCGGCGCGCCTGCCGCGAGCACGGCCGCCGCCGCAGCCGCGGCCATCGAAATGGCGCCCGGCGAATCGGTGGACATCGTGCTCGGGCTGAACCTGCGCAACGAGGCGCAACTCGACAAGTACCTGCGCGACCTGCATACGCCCGGCTCGCCGCACTACCGGCAGTTCCTCACGCCCGCGCAGTTCGCCGCGCAATATGCGCCGACCGACCAGCAGGTCGCGTCCGTCGTCGCGCACCTGCGCAAGGAAGGTTTCGTGAACATCGTGGTCGCGCCGAACCGGCTGCTGGTGTCCGCATCCGGCACCGCGGCGACCATCAAGTCGGCGTTCCGCACGACGCTCAAGCGCTTCACGCGCAACGGCCGCAGCGTCTATGCGAATACCGACGCCGCGCAAGTGCCGAACGCGATCGGCGGCATCGTGGGCGCGGTGCTCGGCCTGCAGAACGTCGAGCTGATGCATACCGGCGCGGGCAGCAAGCCGCAAGGCAACACCAGCAACCTGACGATCCCGGCCGGCGCGTCGGCGGTGCCGCACAACCCGACCGAATTCTCGTCGCTCTACGGCGGCGACGGCACGCCGACGGCCTCGCAAACCACGGTCGGCATCATCTCCGAAGGCGACCTGTCGCAGACGGTGAGCGACCTCAATACGTTCGCCGCGAACAACGGCCTCGGCACCATCAGCAGCAGCATCGTGCAGACGGGCCCGGCCGGCAGTTCGTACACCGATACGTCCGGCACCGTCGAGTGGAACCTCGACAGCCAGTCGATCGTCGGCGCCGCCGGCGGCAGCGTGAAGCAGGTCGTGTTCTACGCGGCACCGTCGATGACGCTCACGGCAATCACGGCCGCGTACAACAAGGTGGTGACGGACAACGTCGCGAAGGTGATCAACGTGTCGCTCGGCGTGTGCGAATCGTCCGCAAACAGCACCGGCTCGCAGGCGACCGACGACACCATCTTCAAGCAGGCGGTCGCTCAAGGGCAAACCTTCTCCGTATCCGCGGGCGACCATGGCGCGTACGAATGCGCGAGCGGCACGCCGTCGCGCTCGACCTACACGGTGAGCGAACCGGCGACCTCGCCGTACGTGATCGCCGTGGGCGGCACGACGCTGTTCACCAACACGTCGACCAACGCGTACAACAGCGAGATCGTCTGGAACGATCCGAGCTGGCAGCCGGGCACCGTGTGGTCGACGGGCGGCGGATACAGCAAGTACGAGGCCGCGCCGTCGTGGCAATCGTCGACCCTCACCGGGTCGACCAAGCGCGCGCTGCCGGACGTCGGCTTCGACGCCGACCTGCGCACCGGCGCGATTCTGGTGGTGAACGGCCAGACGTCCGACACGCTGTGGGGCTCGGGCTACCTGAACAACGAAGGCGGCACGAGCCTCGCCGCGCCTATCTTCACGGGCATCTGGGCGCGGCTGCAGTCGGCGAACAACAATGCGCTCGGGTTCCCCGCGTCGAGCATCTACAAGTACTTCCCGTCCAACGCGGCGCTGCTGCACGACGTCACGTCCGGCAACAACGGCAGCGGCACCTACGGCTACAAGGCGAAGGCCGGCTGGGACGCGACGACGGGCTTCGGCAGCGTGAACATCTCGAAGCTGAACGCGTTCATCCAGAGCACGTCGGATTTCGCGCGCTGATGGATCGATGATCGATGCGGTTCCGGGTGCGCGCCGTTTCGTGCGCCCGGAACCGCATGCAACTGGGTAAAGAACCCGCGAAGGCTGCGAAGCCGTCGCGGGTCTTCTGCATTCGCGTACGGCGCGCGCCGCCGTATTCTCCGAAGCCTCCCGGTCTTGCCGCGGTACTCAATCGGCCCAGTTCCGGACGTAGTCCGGCACGGGCACGCTGCCGCTTTCGTCGGCATGAACCGGCGTGCCACGCGTCGTCTTCAGCGGCAGAATTCCCGCCCACACGGCGAGCGCGAGATCTTCCTCCTTGTCGGAAGGCAGCGAATCGCTGACCTTCACGGCCGCTTCCGCAAGGGAAATCCGCAGCACGCTGGTTGCGTTGAGTTCCTTCGAATTGCCCGGTCGCGCTTCATGCTTGCGGCCCGCGGCGATCTTGTCCATGAAGGCATCCAGCGCCGCGAGTTTTTCCGCGCCGCCGTCCACTACGTCGAACTGCCCGTAGACCACCACCGATCGATAATTCATCGAATGACTGAAGGCCGACTTGGCCAGCACGAGCCCATCCAGCAGCGTAATCGCCACGGACGCCTGCGCGCCCGCAGACAACGCCTTGATCATCCGGCTCCCGTTGGACCCGTGAATATAGAGGTCATCGCCCCTTCTCCAGTGCGCGGTCGGGATGCAGTGCGTGTCGTGTCCATCGCTGAACGCGATGTGACAGACGTACGCATCGTCCACGATGCGGTGGAGCATCGTGCGATCGCGATTCGCCAGTTCTGGCAGGCGGCGAATGGTGGTACGGGATGTAGGAGAGATGTGGGTCTGGTCTTTCATGTTTGATTTTCCTGTTCGTGCGCCACCTGGCGCGCATCGAGCGGTCCGCGTTTCGGCAACACACGGAATTAGATCGAAAATATCTATGCACTGCGAAATGAATCGAATCGGAATCGTGCAGCATCCCCGCCCGAACGACGGGTCGATCGACTCATCGACAACCGCTCGCCAAATCGATCAAAATACGCGATTGCGGCGATCGTCCGACATACCGGCCATCTGCCGCGAATCGCCCGGCACGGGCCTGCACCGCAAGAACGTGAACAATACGATGTGCGTTGATTCTTAAAAAGAACCAGCCCAAGGAAAAAAACTGGAACCAGCCGATGGACCTGGCGCTACTCATCTCCTCGCTGTCCAGACAGGACGGCACGACAAGACACAGCCAGCAGGAAGCCCTGTACCGGAGCCTGCGCAACATGCTGCTGGGCGGACACATTCCGCCCGGCACGCGGCTCGTGTCGACGCGCGTGCTCGCGACGGAGCTGGGCATCGCGCGCAACTCCGCGGTCTATGCGTACGAGCGTCTTGCCGAAGAAGGCTTCGTGGCGGCCACGCGCAACGGCACGATCACGCTGTGGGATGGATGCGGCCGTTCGAGCGCCGGGAATGACGACAGCCCGGCCCCGGTTCACCTGGCCGAGCGCGTGTACGGCCTGGAGAACGCCGATCCCGAGCCCGAGCGCATGCTGCCGTTCGTCCCCGGCCTTCCTTCGCTCGACGAATTCCCGGTCGCCCAGTGGCGCCGTTGCATCGAGCGCGCATGGAAAGCCGTCAAGCCCGCCCAGCTCGCGTATGGCCCAGTCGAAGGGCTGCCCGAATTGCGGCGCGCCGTAGCCGCCTACATCCGGGTTTCGCGAGGCGTGCGCTGCGAGACCGGCCAGGTATTCATCACCGACGGCACGCAGAGCAGCCTCGAGTTATGTGCGCGCATGCTCGCGAATCCCGGCGAATTCGGCTGGCTCGAAAACCCCTGCTATAACGGCGCACGCACAGCATTCCGCTCGACCGGCCTGAATATCGTGCCGATCGAGGTCGACCACGAAGGCATGGCGCCGACCGACGAACAGTGGCGCGCCCACCCGCCCCGGCTGATCTATACGACGCCGTCGCACCAATACCCGCTCGGCGCACTGATGAGCCCGCGGCGGCGAGCGGCGCTCGTCCAGCATGCGCGCGCATGCGGCGCGTGGATCATCGAGGACGACTACGACAGCGAGTTCCGACATGGCGGCCAGCCGCTCCCGGCGATCCAGGGCCTCTATGCCGACGCGCCCGTCTGTTATCTCGGCACGTTCAGCAAGACGATGTTTCCCGCCCTCCGGCTCGGCTTCATGGTGGTGCCACCGGTGCTGGTCGACCGCTTCACCAGGACGCTGCGCGAACTCGTCCATCGCGGCCATTCGGCCGATCAGCTGGCGATGGCCGAATTCATCGACACCGGCCTCTTTGCGCGGCACCTGCGCCGCATGCGGGCGCTGTACGCCGCGCGGCGCAGCAGCCTCGAAGCGGCACTCGCCCGCCATCTCGGCACATCGTTGAGCGTTCGGGAAAGCCCGGGCGGCATGCATCTTTCGGCGGATCTCGCGCTACCGCTGCACGACACCGAAGTCGCGCGCGCCGCGTCCGCGCATGGCTTGCTGCTTCAGCCGCTGAGCAGCTACGCCGTCGGCGACGGCCGCCGGTACAACGGCTTCGTGCTCGGGTATTCCGGGCTGACCGACGCGATGATCGAGACAGCGACGATCCAGCTCGCGGACGTCATCGAAAAGCACGGCCGCACGCGGTGCTGAGCGCAGCACGACGCATCGTCGCTCACAGTTGCGATTCGATCGGAAACAGCCCGAGAAACCAGACTTCCATCCGACGCCCAGCCGACACTTCCGGTTCGTGATCGAGCTCGGTGATCTTCCCGTCCGAATCGGTCTGAACCCACTTGAGCTGCCCTTTCCCCGCCGGATCGGTCCTCGGCTCGACGCGCCACGCGATCCGGTCGAGTCGGGATTCCAGGTCGTTTGCAACCTGCGACGCAATCGCCGGACTCGCGCAGTAAACGCCGATCTCCGTATTGAGGTTCAGCGAGCGCGGATCGAGGTTCATCGATCCGATGAAAATGCTCTTGTGGTCGAACACGTAGGTCTTCGCATGCAGCGACGCACGCGACGACCCGATGATGACCTGCTTCGAAATGCTCTTGTCGCCCGACGGCCGCCGCTCGTAAAGTCGCACGCCGGCCGCCACGAGATCGCTTCGGTAGCGACGGTAGCCGGCATGCACGGCCGCCACGTCGGTCGACGCGAGCGAATTGGTCAGCACCGTCACGCGCACGCCGCGCGCCGCGAGCGCGCGCAGCCGCTCGACGACGGCCTTGCCCGGCACGAAATACGGCGACACGATCAGCAGGTCATGTTCGGGCTGCAATGCGAGCGCGCGCAACTGCGGCATCAGATGCCCGTCGCTGTCCTTCGGCGAATGCGCGATCTTCGACGGATCGTCGTACAGCACCGTCGCGCGCCCCCACGACAGTTCCGTGCCCTGCCCATGAACGATCCGGTCGAGCCGTTGCCTCGCTTCGAGCACGTAAGGATTGTCCTCCATCGCCCTCAGGTAGTCGCGCAACCGTTCGCGCTCGCGGTCCAGCCCGCCCGGCGCCGCGTCGTGCCCGACCAGCGCGTCGATCGGATACGCATACGGGGAATTCCAGAACGTATCGAATTCCGTCGAGATGTCCTTCACGACCAGACCATGGACGACGACATCGAGATCGCCGAACTCCAGCATCGACGATGCGCCGAAGTATTCGTCGCCGATATTGCGGCCGCCGACGATCGCCGCCTGGTTGTCCGCGATCATCGCCTTGTTGTGCATGCGCCGGTTGACGCGCGAGAACTCGAACACCGTGCCGATCCTCTTGAACGTGCGCGTGGCAACCGGATTGAACAGCCGGATCTCGATGTTCGGGTGCGAGCTGATCTCGAGCAGCTTGCGGTCGTCCGCGTTCGTGCCGAGATCGTCGAGCAGCGCGCGGATGCGCACGCCGCGATCGGCCGCGCGAATGATCGCGTCGGCCAGTTCGTGCCCGGTCAGGTCGTCGTGCCAGATGTAGTACTGGAGGTCCAGCGAGCGGTCCGCGCGGTCCGCAAGCAGCACACGCGCATCCAGCGCATCGACCGGATCGGTCAGCAGATGAAACGCGTCCTGCCCCGGATGCATGCCGGCCTGCTGGCGGAACGCAACGCCCAGCCGCGTGTTTTCCGTGTCGGCGAACGCATGTGTCGGCGCGCGGTCGGCCTGCGGCGGCAGGCTGGCGCACGCGACAAGCGCCAGCAACGAAAGAATCGCACCCCACGAACGCAGCATGATCATGATTGCCGTCGCCACTCCCCGGCGAAGTATGTTTATTCTGGCCGCCGGATGGATCACGGGGCTCGACGGCTGCCCGGGCGCCCGAAAGGCATCGCGCGCGGACCGTGCCGCGCCACAGCATACTTCGATTGCCATCGGGACGGCACCCTCTCCGTGTTTTCCCTGCGGCGGTGTTCTGAAGATGCGCGACACGCCGCTGTCGCTCGCGGCGGAAACGCTCGCGCGGATGGTCAGGGTGGAGATCGATGCGCGCACACGCAGCGCATGCGGCATGCTGCCCGCATCGCTTCCAGCAGCGTGCGAACTATCCTTCTGCTCGCTACCGTGCCGGGCATTTGCCCTTGCTCGCGACACGCAGCCGCGAAGCGCGGCTGGTCAAATAGCCTGTCGGTCGGCTAGCGTAGATGCGCCCGCAGGCCGCGCGATGCTCGGGTTGCCGAAGCAGACGCGTACGACGACTCGGACGCAGCGCAATCTGATGAAGAGCAAGCGTCCGGCACCGGACAGACATGCGGCGCGAATAGCCGCATTGGTGAGAGGCGAGGCGAGCCGGTCCTGTCAGTCAGACCGGCGCTACCGCCACACCTCGACTCCCCTCCGAATCCTCCAGGAGATCCGTCATGAAAACATCCGCGTCCTTGGTGCGCGCACTCCTTCTAAGCGCCACGTTAGTTGGAATCGCCCCGGTTGCAGCCGACGACAACCTCCCTCCGGTGCAGCACACCGATCAGGTTACCTATTTGTCGGGCGGCATCGGACTCGATCAATCGGTCGCCATCAAGGGCGTCATGCGCGACTACGCTCTCGTGCTCACCTTCGTCCGCCGGGCCCCAAGCGGGAACGAATACTTGTCCGACGTACTGGTGACCATCACGGACATGAAAGGCAATACGATTCTGGAGGCGCCGTCTGATGGCCCGTTCATGCTGGCCAATCTGAGGAACGGACGTTATGCGATCAATGCCAGCTACAACGGCCAGTCCGAACGATACATCGTGAACATTTCGGCATCCCGGCACGCACGCCATACGTTTATCTGGTTCATGTAGACATGAGCAGCGGCCCCTCCGCGCACAAGCGGCTGCCGGCGCAGCGGCCTCTCGAGCCGGCAAGCTCGCACCGGTACGCCCCGCATTGATTACATCCGTAGTACTACCGATGAAACGACAATCCTCGATGCGATTGCGCCGTCAGCGGCCAATGCGCGTGACAGGAAGGCGTGGCGGCCGGGCATCCATTCGACGCCACCGTCCGCGCGACTTGTGAAGGCCAGCAACGCATCGTCCTTCCGATTCCGGTCGATTCGTTATCCGGATCTGCATCGATCCGACAGATCCATGTTCGATCCGGTGCACACTTTGTACGCTGTCGTACCGCGCCGGCCGTCCGTTTCCAGTACCGTGAAAGCATGCCGTACATCCGTCACGACGCCACGCCAGCCTGAATACCGCGTGCATGAACGGGAGCGGCACGAATCGCTCCGGATCCACGAGCGAGCGACTGGACGCCACCGCACGGCATGCGGTTCAGCCGGATCATCGACATGCCGCGCATCGATCTGACGAGAACATCATGCTACGAAGCATCAAGGAATTGCACGGAAGCGCGGTGCGCGCGAAGGACGGCGACATCGGACACGTCAATCAAGCCTATTTCGACGACGACAACTGGTGCATCCGCTACCTCGTCGTCGAGACGGGCGACTGGCTGCACGAGAGGCTGGTGCTCATCTCGCCCTATTCCGTCAAGCACACCGACTCCCGGTCCAGCACGCTGCATGTCGACCTTACGCGCCAACAGGTAGGAGACAGCCCGGACCTGGACGCACACAAGCCGGTATCCCGCCAACACGAAATCGAATACCTGCGTTACTACCATTACCCGCCCTACTGGGGTGGCCCGAACCTGTGGGGCATGGCCGCATCCCCAGCGTTCCATTCTGCCGCCCTGTCGCAAGATCTCGAGGCGGGAAATCCGCTGCCCGCCTGCGCAACGCCGGGCGATGCGTCAGCAGATGCGCCGACGGATACGCATCTGCGCGGCACCGGCAAGGTCAAGGGTTATCGGCTCGAAACCACGGCCGGACGCATCGGCCGCGTGTCTGACTTCATCTACGACGATGAAGCCTGGGTGATCCGCTATCTCGCGATCAGCGCGCGGAACTGGTGGTTGACCAACAGGGAAGTCCTGATCGCGACGCACTGGCTCGACCGGGTGGACTGGGCCACGGAAACGGTATCGACCGCGCTCAACCGCGACTCGATTCGCCACAGCCCCGAATACGATGATTCTCAGCCCGTCTATCGAAGCGACGAGATTGCGCTGCATCAGTTCTACGGCAAGCACGGCTACTGGTTGAATGCCGAATCGTCGACGGCCCGCGGTGCGCTTTGACGCCGCGGCCTCGGACCGCGCGAGATCCCGCAACCTTCCCGCTCGTCCGTCCTGAACGCTTTATCAGTACGCGCCGGAGAAGTTCCATGTCCGCTTTCATGCCCGTCATCTCGGCCAGGCAATTCATCGAACTGGTCAATCAACGCCTGCCCTCGCATCACGTATTCAAGGCCGGGATGCGCGTGTTTCTCGTGAGGCCGGCATCCGCCGATGCCGATGCGACCGAGTTCGACTATTCACCGAGGACGCGCCGGGCGAGCGGCGTGGTCCTCTACGTCGTCGATCATGTGAAATCCCAATTCCTGGTCGAGCCGGACCTGCGGTTGGCCGGCTCCGGATAGCGCCGTTCGATGCGGCCGCCGGTCGAAGCCGGCTCGGATTCCAACCTGGATTCCATCTCGTCCGTCGATCAACCGCCCCCGAGCGCTTCGATCGAATCCACGGCCTCGATCATCCTCTCGGCCTGCGCGTTCGATACCGACAGCGGAGCAGCCGGCGCCGCTGCCTACGCGACGGCGACGGTCGTGTAGTACCGCATCCCCTTGACGCCCCGAAAAACAAAAAACCCGCGAAGCCTTGCGGCTATCGCGGGTTTGCAGCATTCCATGGAACACCATGGAAGCGAATCTGGTGGGCCCGGCGGGGTTCGAACCCGCGACCAATCGATTATGAGTCGACTGCTCTAACCGCTGAGCTACAAGCCCTGATGAGATTTGACGCGTGCTACACGCAGCCCCGGCAAAGAAGCCGGGCCGGCATTGTAACAACAAAGGAGACAAACGCCACCGGCATCGCGCAGATGCCGGCGGCGTTCGCAGGAGAAACGCTGGAAATCAGTTCCCTTCGAGGAACGACTTCAGCTTGTCGGAACGGCTCGGGTGACGCAGCTTGCGCAGCGCCTTGGCCTCGATCTGACGGATCCGCTCGCGCGTGACGTCGAACTGCTTGCCGACTTCCTCGAGCGTGTGGTCCGTGCTCATCTCGATGCCGAAGCGCATCCGCAGCACCTTCGCCTCGCGCGGCGTCAGCGAATCGAGCACATCCTTCACGACGTCGCGCATGCTTGCATGCAGCGCGGCATCCGCCGGCGCGACCGTGTTGGTGTCCTCGATGAAGTCGCCGAGATGGGAATCGTCGTCGTCACCGATCGGCGTTTCCATCGAGATCGGCTCCTTCGCGATCTTCATGATCTTGCGGATCTTGTCTTCCGGCATTTCCATCTTCTCGGCAAGCGTTGCCGGATCCGGCTCGAGACCGGTTTCCTGCAGGATCTGCCGCGAGATGCGGTTCATCTTGTTGATCGTCTCGATCATGTGAACCGGAATACGGATCGTGCGCGCCTGGTCCGCGATCGAACGCGTGATGGCCTGACGGATCCACCACGTCGCATAGGTCGAGAACTTGTAGCCGCGACGGTATTCGAACTTGTCCACCGCCTTCATCAGGCCGATGTTGCCTTCCTGGATCAGGTCGAGGAACTGCAGGCCGCGGTTCGTGTACTTCTTCGCGATCGAGATCACGAGACGCAGGTTGGCCTCGGTCATTTCGCGCTTCGCCTGGCGTGCCTTCAGTTCGCCGGCCGCCATCTGGCGGTTGGTTTCCTTCAGGTCCTTCAGCGGCAGCACGACGCGCGCCTGCAGGTCGAGCAGGCGCTGCTGCTGTTCGCGGATCGCCGGAACGTTACGCGACAGCACCGCGCTGTACGAATGGCCCTCGGCCGTAATCTTCTCGGCCCAGTCGAGATCCGTCTCGCTGCCCGGGAAGCGCGCGATGAATTCCGAGCGCGGCATGCCGCACTTGTCGACGACGATGTGCAGGATCTGACGTTCGACCTGACGCACTTCGTCCACCTGCGCACGCAGCGTGTCGCACAGGCGTTCGACGGTACGCGCGGTGAAGCGGATCGTCATCAGTTCGGTCTGGATCGTTTCCTGCGCCTTCAGGTAGGCCTTCGACTTGTAGCCTTCCTTTTCGAACGCGCGGCGCATCTTGTCGAACCACTCGCTGATCTGCGAGAACTTCTCGAGCGAGGCACGCTTGAGGGCTTCGAGCTGGGCGGCGTTGGCCGATGCCTGTGCGGCACCGTCATCCTCCTCCTCTTCCTCTTCTTCCTCTTCCTCCTCGGCTTCCTCGTCCTCGTTCTCGATGGCTTCCGCTTCCTTCGCGGAGAAGCCGTCCGTATCGGCGGAGTCCGAAGCATTCGGATCGAGCAGGCCGTCGACGAGTTCGTCGACGCGGATCTCTTCGTTCGCGACGCGCTCGGCCATCGCGAGGATGTCGGCGATCGTCGTCGGGCACGCGGAAATCGCCATCACCATGTGGCGCAGGCCGTCCTCGATCCGCTTCGCGATCTCGATTTCGCCTTCGCGCGTGAGCAGCTCGACCGTGCCCATTTCGCGCATGTACATCCGGACCGGATCGGTCGTGCGGCCGAATTCCGAATCGACGGTGGACAGCGCGACTTCCGCTTCCTCTTCGACTTCGTCGTCCGACGACGCGGCCGGCGCGTTGTCGTTCAGGAGCAGCGTTTCCGCGTCCGGCGCCTGCTCGTAGACCGCCACGCCCATGTCGTTGAACGTGCCGATGATGCCTTCAAGGGCTTCGGTCTCGGTGAAGTTGTCCGGCAGGTGATCGTTGATTTCGGCGTACGTAAGGAAGCCGCGCTCCTTGCCGAGCTTGATCAGCGCGCGCAGCTTCACGCGGCGCTCTTCGAGCTCCTCGGCCGTGCCCGGCGTGCTTGTCGCGAACGCTTCCTTCAGCAGCGCCTTTTCCTTGGCGCGACGATCGCGCACCTTGGATTTGCCCGGTGCAGCCGCGGCTGCGGGCTGCTCGTCGCTCTGATTTGCGTCGTCGTCGACGGATACTTCGTTCAGCTTTTTGGTCATGGAGTTCGCCGTACCGGCTATATCGACTCGCGGCTGCTGGACGACAGCCGGTTGAACCGTGGGTGCATGAGTAGTACGTACTGCCGTTTCGTCCGCGGCGGCAGTCGTGTCCCTTGCGCTTTTCGCACTTGCCCGCTTCGCCGCCGGCTTGGCCGGCCCGGAGTCGGGTCTGGCGGCAGCCCGTGTTCTGGCTGCCGGCGCCGGCGCAGCCTGAGCAGTGCCGGCCGCGGTTTTCTTTCCCGCAGGGGCTGACGATGCTGAAGACGTTGTCCTGGTGGAAGAAGCAGACTTGGCCGCTGTGACCTTCTTGGTCGGCTCCGTCGAGCCCTTGCCTGTTGCTTTCTTTCCGCCTGTCGTCTTTGCCATCGCGATTTTCGCCTCTACTTGGAAAACAAACCGCTGGAAACCTTATATTATAGCACGCTGGGGAGCCCTCTCTAAGCGCCCCGGCCGCCTACAGCCCGAGCCGACGCTTCATGTCGGTTCGCTGCTGGTTCAATTCTGTCAATTCGGCCAATTCCTCGGGTGTGAAGGTGGATTGCCGCGCCAGCCGATCGAGCCGGTCGCAGCAGGCGTCATAGCGCATCTTGAGCACCGCCGCCTGCAGTTCCTCCCCCGCGATCCGCTCCTGTTCACGCTGCCGCTCGGGCACCGTCTCGTCTTCCGGATTCTGTAACAGCAAATCGCGGACGTTTTCATCATAGTCCAGAATTTCGCGGAAGATTTCCTCGTAAGTCGCCCCGTTCGAGGACGTCCTCAGGACATCCGACAGCAGCCGGAACTCCGCGCCGTCGCCCAGCGCACGCGCATGGTCGACGACTTCGGCGAACAGCTCGCCGATGCGCGGCAACGCGCGCAGGGTCGCAATCTGTTCGTCGTCGAGTTGCGACGCGATACGCGGATGCATCACCAGCGTGCGCAACGCACGCTTTTCGCTGTCCGTCACGCGGCGCCGCTCGCTGCGCGCGGGCGCCTGGCGCGGCGGCGCCGCGATCCGCGTGTCGACGTCGGACAGCCCCGCGACCTCTTCGAACGGGATATCGAGGCGGTCCGCGAACATGTGCATGATCTGCGCGCGCAACGCGTTCGCAGGCAGCGCCTGCAGCAGCGGCTTCGCGTCGAACAGCGCCTTCGCGCGGCCTTCCGGCTGATCGAGCGCCTTGCCGGCAATTGCTTCGTTCAACAGAAATTGCGACAGCGGCATCGCGCGTTCGACCTGCTCGGAGAACGCATCCGCGCCGAACTCGCGCACATAGCTGTCCGGATCGTGCTCGGCCGGCAGAAAAAGGAACCGGATCGTGCGGTTGTCCGCCGCGTGCGGCAGGCACGCCTCGAGCGCGCGCCGGGCCGCACGCCGCCCGGCCGAGTCGCCGTCGAAACTGAAAATGACCGTGTCGGTCTGGCGCAGCAGCTTCTGCACGTGAATCGGCGTGCACGCGGTGCCGAGCGTCGCGACCGCGTTCGGGAAACCGAGCTGCGCGAGCGCGACGACGTCCATGTAGCCTTCGACGACCAGCACGTACTTGCGCTCGCGAATCGCCAGCCGCGCCTCGAACAGCCCGTACAGCTCGCTGCCCTTGTTGAACAGCGGCGTTTCGGGCGAGTTCAGGTATTTCGGCTCGCCGCTGCCGAGCACGCGGCCGCCGAAGCCGATCACCTGCCCCTTCACGTTGCGGATCGGGAACATGATCCGCTCACGGAACCGGTCGTAGCGGCGCGCGACACCCTGCGCATCGGTTTTCTCGCTGACGATCACGAGCCCCGACTCGACGAGCGACTCGTCGCGATAGTCGGGGAACGCGGTTTCGAGGTTCTGCCAGCCGTCCGGCGCATAACCGAGCCCGAAGCGCGCGGCGATCTCGCCGGTCAGGCCCCGGTTCTTCAGGTACTGGATCGCGACGGTCGCGCCGCGCAACTGCTTGCGGTAGTAATCGCACGCGGCAGTCATCGCATCGGACAGCGCGGTCGCGACGGATTTCGACACCGGCGCCGGATAATCGCCGCCACCGCCCGGGCCTCCACCACCGCCGCGCATCGACGGCTCGTGCGGCACGGTCAGCCCGACCGACTGCGCGAGCTCCTGCACGGCTTCCGGGAACGTGAGCCCCGCATGCTCCATCAGGAAGCCGATCGCCGTGCCGTGCGCGCCGCAGCCGAAGCAGTGATAGAACTGCTTGGTCGGGCTGACGGTAAACGACGGGCTCTTCTCGTTATGGAACGGGCACAGCCCCATGAAGTTGGCGCCGCCCTTCTTGAGCTGCACGTACCGACCCACCACGTCGACGATATCGACGCGGTTCAGCAAGTCCTGCAGGAACGAATGCGGAATCACCGTGGGATCGAGCGAAAAAAGGCAATACGACGCCCGGCACACGCAACGCCGCGCGCGCCGGGAACGGGTTTTACTTCGTGAGCGCGGCCTTGACCTGCGCGGAAACGGCCGTCATGTCGGCACGGCCGGCGAGCTTGCCCTTCAGCACGCCCATTACCTTGCCCATGTCCTGCGGGCCGGCTGCGCCGGTTTGCGCGACCGCCGCCTGGACTTCGGCCGCCACTTCGGCATCCGACAGTTGCGCGGGCATGTAGCCGCCCAGCACGGTCAATTCGGCCTGCTCCTTCGCGACGAGGTCGTCACGGCCGGCAGCCTGGAACTGGCTGATCGAATCCTTGCGCTGCTTGATCATCTTGTCGATCACGGCCGTGATGCCCGCGTCGTCGAGCGTGACCCGATCATCGACCTCGCGCTGCTTGATCGCGGCCATCAGCAGGCGAATCGTCGCCAGGCGCTCGCTTTCCTTCGCGCGCATCGCGGCCTTCATGTCTTCGCTGATCTGCTCTTTCAAACTCATCTTTCACCCGGGATGGAAACGTGAATCCGACGCCCGCTAACGGGCGTCAACACAAAAACCCGCTTGGGACAGTGTCTCAAGCGGGTTGCTCGAATCCGGCATCGGCGACTCGCCGCCTGATCGGCTGCGCGATCGCACTCGATCGCACGGAGTCACCGGTGCGCCGCTCAGCGAACCGCGCGGCGCCCAATCGTTCAGTACAGCTTCTTCGGCAGCGTCTGGCTGCGAATACGCTTGTAATGACGCTTCACCGCAGCAGCCTTCTTGCGCTTGCGCTCCGCGGTCGGCTTCTCGTAAAACTCGCGCGCACGAAGTTCGGTCAACAGACCGTTCTTCTCGATCGTGCGCTTGAAGCGACGCATTGCAACTTCGAACGGCTCGTTCTCTTTAACGCGAATGATCGTCATGATCCGACACGAATAAAGGTTTGCAGGGAAAGACTACCGAGTATAGCAGAGCGATTGTTCAAAGGCACGGGGCCTGGTCCCGCTAAAACGGGGCTTGCGTAGGGCCTGTTCACGCTAATAACGGGCTTGCGAACGTGCCTTGCCGGCTGCAGTGCAAGAAAGCAAGGAGCGCCGTTTGGCCGAGCCAAACAAGCGACGCGCGACGCCGCAATGCGGCCGGCAACGCACGTTCCCCTGTTTGGAAAAAATCATTCGTGGGGCTGGCCACCAGAAGGGCCCGTTATTAGCGCGAACAGGCCCTAGCCCGTCAGGCGCCGCGCGCATACTCCGCCGCGGCCTGCCCGGCCGCCGTGCCGGACGCCCACGCCCACTGGAAGTTGTAGCCGCCGAGCCAGCCCGTCACGTCCACGGCCTCGCCGACGAAGAACAGCCCCGGCACGCGCGCGCTCATCATCGTCGCCGACGACAGCTCCCGCGTATCGATCCCGCCCTTCGTCACCTCGGCCTTCTTGTAGCCTTCGGTGCCGTTCGGCGTCAGCGTCCAGCCGGCGAGCGCGTCGCCGATCTTGCGCAGCGTCTTGTCGGGCAGGTCCGCGAGCCGCGCGTCGGCCGCGACACTGTGCGTGTCGAGCCATGCGTGCGCGAGGCGCGACGGCACCCAGTCCGCCAGCAGCGAACCGATCTGGCGCTTCGACGTGCGCTTCGCATCGAGCAGGTCGGCCACCGTGTCGCGCTGCGGCAGCAGGTCGACGCGAATCGGGTCGCCGGGCTGCCAGTAGCTCGAGATCTGCAGGATGCCGGGTCCCGACAGGCCGCGATGGGTCAGCAGCAGATCCTCGACGAATTCGCCGCCGCGCTTCTTGTCGCCGGTCGACACGCGCACTTCGAGCGACACGCCGGACAGCGCCGCGAACGGCTCCCAGTCGTGCTGCGCGAACGTGAGCGGCACGAGCGCGGGCCGTGTATCGATGAGCTTGTGGCCGAACTGCTTCGCGAGCCGGTAGCCGAAGTCGGTCGCGCCGATCTTCGGGATCGACAGGCCGCCCGTCGCGACGATCAGTGCGCGCGCACCGATCGGCCCGGCCTGCTGCGTGTCGAGCGTGAAGCCGTCGGCCGGTGCGTGGCGCACCGCGTCGACGACGACGGGCCGGCGCCACGCGATGCCGCCCGCGTCGCATTCGTGCTTCAGCACGTCGATGACCGCGTCGCTGCCGTGGTCGCAAAAGAGCTGACCTTTGTGCTTTTCGTGCCAGGTCACATGATGGCGCTTGAGCAGCCCGAGGAAGTCGCGCGGCGTATAGCGCGCCAGCGCCGAACGCGCGAAATGCGGATTCGCCGACAGGTAGTTGTCGGGGCCTGCGTACAGGTTCGTGAAGTTGCAGCGGCCGCCGCCCGAGATGCGGATTTTCTCGGCGAGCCGCGGTGCGTGATCGATCAGCACGACGCGGCGGCCGAGTTGCCCGGCGACCGCGGCGCTCATCATCCCGGCAGCGCCCGCGCCGATCACGGCGATGTCATAAGTTTCCATGGCGCGGATTGTACCTGCCCGGCATCGGACCCGGGCCGCCGCCAGCGGCGGCCTGCCCTCGCCTGCTATACTTTCGGGTTACGTTTACCTTCTTTCGGCGCGCCCGATATGGCGCGCCCTGCCCGTACCCATGCTCGTTCTCGGCATCGAAAGCTCCTGTGACGAAACCGGCCTCGCGCTCTACGACACGCAGCGCGGCCTGCTCGCGCACGCGCTCCATTCGCAGATCGCGATGCACCGCGAATACGGCGGCGTCGTGCCCGAGCTCGCGTCGCGCGACCACATCCGCCGCGCACTGCCGCTGCTCGAGGAAGTGATGGCGCAAAGCGGCACGCATCGCAACGACATCGACGCGATCGCGTTCACGCAAGGCCCCGGCCTCGCCGGCGCGCTGCTGGTCGGCGCGAGCATCGCGAATGCGCTCGCACTCGCATGGAACAAGCCGACCGTCGGCATCCATCACCTCGAAGGCCACCTGCTGTCGCCGCTGCTCGTCGCCGAGCCGCCGCCGTTCCCGTTCGTCGCGCTGCTGGTTTCCGGCGGCCACACGCAACTGATGCGCGTGACCGACGTCGGCGTGTACGAGACGCTCGGCGAAACGCTCGACGACGCGGCCGGCGAAGCGTTCGACAAGACGGCGAAACTGATCGGCCTCGGCTACCCGGGCGGCCCGGAAGTCTCGAAGCTCGCCGAAACGGGCACGCCGGGTGCGGTCGTGCTGCCGCGTCCGATGCTGCATTCGGGCGACCTCGACTTCAGCTTCAGCGGCCTGAAGACTGCCGTGCTCACGCAGATGAAGAAGTTCGAGGCAGCGAAGCTGACGGGCGACGCGCTCGAACGCGCGAAAGCCGACCTCGCGCGCGGTTTCGTCGACGCGGCCGTCGACGTGCTCGTCGCGAAGTCGCTCGCTGCTTTGAAGAAGACGAAGCTCAAGCGCCTCGTGGTCGCGGGCGGCGTCGGCGCGAACCGCCAGTTGCGCGAGGCGCTGTCGGCCGCCGCGGCCAAGCGCGGCTTCGACGTGCACTACCCCGATCTCGCGCTCTGCACCGACAACGGCGCGATGATCGCGCTCGCGGGCGCGCTGCGGCTCGGCCGCTGGCCCGAGCAGGCGAACGCCGACTACGCGTTCACGGTGAAGCCGCGCTGGGATCTCGCGTCGCTCGCACGCTGAACCGCGACGTCAATACAAGAAAATCAAAAGGCCGCTCAAACGAGCGGCCTTTTTCATCGGCGCGGCAAAACGACGCAGCGTTATGCCGCCTGCCGCTTGTCGCGCTCGATCAGCGCATACGCGCTGTGATTGTGGATCGACTCGAAGTTCTCGGCTTCGAGCACATACGCGACCACGCGCTCGTCCGCATCGAGACGCTGCGCGACGTCGCGCACGAGATCCTCGACGAACTTCGGATTCTCGTATGCACGCTCGGTGACGAACTTCTCGTCCGGGCGCTTCAGCAGGCCCCACAGTTCGCACGACGCCTCTTCCTCTGCGATGCGGATCAGCGCCTCGACCGGCAGGTCGGCCGCGAGCTCGGCATCGATCGTCACGTGCGAGCGCTGGTTGTGCGCGCCGTACTGCGAGATCTTCTTCGAGCACGGGCACAGGCTCGTCACGGGCACGAGCACCTTCAGGAACAGGCGCGTGTCGCCGTTGCGGCTTTCGCCCGCGAGCGTCACTTCGTAGTCGAGCAGGCTCTGCACGCCGGACACCGGCGCCGTCTTGTTCACGAAGTACGGGAACGTGACCTCAATGCGGCCGGCCTCGGCTTCGAGCTTCTCGAGCATCGACGCGAGCATCGCGCGGAAACGTTCGACCGTCAGCGGCGCGCGGTTCTCTTCGAGCAGCGCGACGAAGCGCGACATGTGCGTGCCCTTCTGGTCGGCCGGCAGGCGCACGTCGAGATTCCAGACACCGACGCTCGGCTGCACGTCGCCGCTTTCGGTACATACCGTCAACGGATGCCGGACCGCCTTCACGCCCACGCGCTGAATCGGGATCTGACGGGTATCCACCGTGCTCTGCACGTCGGGCATCACGAAGGCGGGATTCATCTGGTTCATCTTGTTCAATCCTTGTAAGCCGCGCGTTCGACGACGCGCACGCCGCGTCATGCGGCAGCCGGAAAAGCAACATGGGCCCGCAGGCCCATGTTTTCCGCATCAATGAAGACCGGTTGCGCCAGTCGCACCAGCGCCGCCCGCGGGCGGCGCCAGCTTATGCGACGCGCTTCGCCTGACCGGCGACATCGGCCGCCGGGTTCAGGAAGCGTTCGCGAATCGATTTCGCGATGCCCGCGCCGTCGAGGCCGCATAGCGACAACAGCTTTGCGTGGTCGCCGTGATCGACGAACTGGTCAGGGAGGCCCAATTGTAGTACGGGTCGGATAACCCCACTCTCCATCAGGGCTTCCACGCAGGCCGAGCCCGCGCCGCCCATCACGCAGCCTTCCTCGATCGTGACGAGGTAGTCGTGCGTCTCGGCGAGTTCGCGCACGAGCGCGGCGTCGACCGGCTTCACGAAGCGCATGTTCGCGACGGTTGCGTCGAGTTCCTCGGCCGCTGCGAGCGACGGTGCGACCATCGTGCCGAATGCGAGGATCGCGACACGCTTGCCTTCCGGCTGCGCCGTGTGGCGACGCACTTCACCCTTGCCGAGCGGGATCTCGGTGAATTCCTTCACCGTCGGCACGCCCGTGCCCGCGCCGCGCGGATAGCGCACTGCGGTCGGGTTCGGCTGCTGCAGCGCGGTGTGCAGCATCTGGCGGCATTCGTTCTCGTCGGATGCGGCCATGATCGTCATGTTCGGGATGCAGCGCATGAACGCGAGATCGTACGCGCCCGCGTGCGTCGCGCCGTCCGCGCCGACGAGGCCCGCGCGGTCGATCGCGAACACGACCGGCAGGTTCTGCAGCGCGACGTCGTGGATCAGCTGGTCGTAAGCACGCTGCAGGAACGTCGAGTAGATCGCGACGACCGGCTTCAGCCCTTCGGTCGCGAGACCGCCCGCGAACGTCACCGCGTGCTGCTCGGCGATGCCGACGTCGTAGTAGCGATCCTTGAAACGCTTCTCGAACTCGACCATGCCCGAGCCTTCGCGCATCGCGGGCGTGATGCCGACGACGCGCGTATCGCGCTCGGCTTCATCGCACAGCCATTCGCCGAACACCTGCGTGTACGTCTTCTTCGCGGGCGTGGTCGACGGCTTGATGCCTTCGGCCGGGTTGAACTTGCCGGGGCCGTGATAAAGCACGGGATCGGCTTCGGCGAGCTTGTAGCCCTGGCCTTTCTTCGTCACCACGTGCAGGAACTGCGGGCCGCGCAGTTCGCGGATGTTCTGCAGCGTCGGGATCAGCGAATCGAGATCGTGACCGTCGATCGGGCCGATGTAGTTGAAGCCGAACTCCTCGAACAGCGTGGCCGGCACGACCATCCCCTTCGCGTGCTCCTCGAGCTTGCGCGCGAGTTCGAGCACCGGCGGCGCAACGCTCAGCACGCGCTCGACACCCGCGCGCGCAGCCGCGTAGAAGCGGCCCGACATCAGGCGGGCGAGATGGCGATTCAGCGCGCCGACCGGCGGCGAGATCGACATGTCGTTGTCGTTCAGGATCACGAGCAGCTTCGCATCTTCCGACACGCCCGCGTTGTTCATCGCCTCGAACGCCATGCCGGCCGTCATCGCGCCGTCGCCGATCACGGCAATCGAGAAGCGGTCGTCGCCGTTCAGCTGGCTGCCGATCGCCATGCCGAGCGCGGCCGAGATCGACGTGCTCGAGTGCGCGGTGCCGAACGTGTCGTATTCGGATTCGCTGCGGCGCGGGAAGCCCGAGATGCCGTCGTACTGGCGCAGCGAATGCATCTGGTCGCGGCGGCCCGTGAGGATCTTGTGCGGGTAGGTCTGGTGGCCCACGTCCCAGACGATGCGATCGTTCGGCGTGTTGAACACGTAGTGCAGCGCGATCGTCAGCTCGACCGTCCCGAGGTTGGACGACAAATGGCCGCCCGTCTTCGACACGCTGTCGAGCACGAACGCGCGCAGTTCATCCGCGAGCGGTTGCAGTTGGCGACGATCGAGGCGGCGCAGATCCGCCGGGTCGTCGATGGTTTTCAGCAAGTCGTACATCGTCGTTCCATTGTAGGAAATCAAACGCGCCCGCATTCTATTGCACGCACCGTAGCGTGTGCGCGGCGGCGGGCTTTCGCGTCAGCTGACCCGGTTCACTACCAGGTCGGCAAGTTCGGCGAGACGCTGTGCGCGTGCGCCGAACGGTTTCAGCGCGTCGTGCGCTTCGGCACGCAGTTGCGCGGCAAGCTCGCGCGACGCCTCGAGGCCGAGAATCGATACATAGGTCGGCTTGTCGTTCGCCGCGTCCTTGCCTGCCGTCTTGCCGAGCGTCGCCGAATCGGTCGTGACGTCGAGAATATCGTCGACGACCTGGAAGGCCAGACCCACGGCTCCCGCGTAGACATCGAGCGCGGCCATCGTTTCCGCCGACGGCGTCTCGCCGGCCAGCGCGCCCATCCGCACGGCCGCGCGCAGCAGTGCGCCAGTCTTCATCCGGTGCATCGTCTCGAGCTGCTCGCGCGTCAGCTTGAGGCCGACGCTCGCCAGGTCGATCGCCTGCCCGCCGGCCATGCCGAGCGAGCCGCTCGCAAGCGCAAGCTCGCGCACGAGCGCGGCCTGCTGCACCGGCGACAGCGCAGCGGCGTCGGTCAGCGCGACAAACGCCTGCGACTGCAGCGCATCGCCGACGAGCAGTGCCGTCGGCTCGTCGTACTGCACGTGCACGGTCGGCTTGCCGCGTCGCAGCGCGTCGTCGTCCATGCACGGCATGTCGTCGTGCACGAGCGAGTACACGTGGATCATCTCCAGCGCCGCCGCCGCCGCATTGCGCGCCGCTTCCGTCGCGCCGGTCAGCTCGCCTGCTGCATGGCACAGCAGCGGGCGAACGCGCTTGCCGCCGCCGAGGACCGCATAGCGCATCGCCTCGTGGAGTTGCGCGGGCATCGCGGTTTCAGCGGGCAGATAGTGACCGAGTGCGTCCTCGACACGGTCAAGCACGGACCGCATCCATTGTTCGAATGTCATAGATCGTCGTCTTCGCCGTCCGTGGCGGCCGTTCCGGACGAAAGCGGCTTCAGCGTCGCGCCGTCGAGCACGCGAACCTGCTGCTCCACTTTCTCGAGCTGCTGTTGGCAAAATGCAACGAGGGTCGCACCGCGGCGATACGCCGCCAGTGAATCCTCGAGGCTCAACGCGCCGCCTTCCATCCGGGCAACCAGCGTCTCGAGTTCCGCGAGCGCCATCTCATAATTGTCCGGCAACGGTTCGGTGCCATTGCCGGGCGGCGTGGCGCCTGGGGATGCGGTTTTCGCCATGGACGAGGTGTCAAATTTCAAAACAAGTCGGACATTCTACGGCAAAAGAGAATTCTCCGATCTGCCGACTTGGGCAGCCTCGCACATATTCCGGCCCCATCTCCGGCACACAGTGTGCGCCTCCCGATTGTCTCCCGACAAAAAATTGACACAAATCAGGCACTTAATCCTGGCCTTGCGAGGCGAACCGGGTATAATTCCCCGTTTCCCTAAATCGATTTTTCGATGGTTGGGTTGTTCACTGCTTTCACGCTAACACCGGGAGTGGGAATGTCCAATCTGAGCGATGCGCTTCAGTTGAAGTCGGCCCACAGCCAGCTTCCAGTCACTGCATATTTCGATGAGGCGCTGCTCGAGCGCGAGATCGAAACCCTCTTCAAGAAAGGACCTCGTTACGTCGGGCACGAGTTGATGGTGCCCGAGGCGGGGGATTATTTTGCGCTGCCGTCCGAGAAGGAAGGCCGCGTGCTGGTCCGCAACCAGACGAACCAGATCGAACTGCTGTCGAACGTCTGCCGCCACCGGCAGGCGATCATGCTCAACGGGCGCGGCCACGCGCAGAACATCGTGTGCCCGCTGCACCGCTGGACGTACGACCTGGAAGGCGAACTGCTCGGCGCGCCGCACTTCCCCGACAAGCCGTGCCTGAACCTCGGCAAGAGCCCGCTGCAGAACTGGCAGGGGCTGCTGTTCGAGGCCGAAGGCCGGAACGTCGCGCGCGACCTCGCCAATCTCGGCACGAAACATCACTTCGACTTCTCCGAGTACCACTTCGATCATGTCGAAGTGCACGAGTGCGATTACAACTGGAAGACCTTCATCGAGGTCTACCTCGAGGATTACCACGTCGTCCCGTTCCACCCGGGCCTCGGCAGCTTCGTGTCGTGCGACGATCTCAAGTGGGAATTCGGCGACTGGTACAGCGTGCAGACGGTCGGCGTGCACAACGCACTCGCGAAGCCGGGCAGCGCGACTTACCAGAAATGGCACGAGCAGGTGCTGAAGTTCCGCAACGGCGTGCCGCCGGAGTTCGGCGCGATCTGGATGGTCTACTACCCGGGCCTGATGATCGAGTGGTATCCGCACGTGCTCGTCGTGTCGTGGCTGATCCCGCGCGGCCCGCAGAAGACGACCAACATCGTCGAGTTCTATTACCCCGAGGAAATCGCGCTGTTCGAACGCGAATTCGTCGAGGCCGAGCGCGCCGCCTACATGGAAACGGCCGTCGAGGACGACGAAATCGCGATGCGGATGGACGCAGGCCGCCATGCGCTGATGGCACGCGGCGAGTCGCAGGTCGGCCCGTACCAGAGCCCGATGGAAGACGGCATGCAGCACTTCCACGAGTTCCTGCGCCGCCACCTCGGCGACATCTGATGACCGGTGCGGCGCTTTGACGCCGCACCGCATCCGGCAGACGAAAAGACGGGCTTCGGCCCGTCTTTTTTTGTTTAGACTTGGAGTGTCAGGCCATTCGCACTCCAGGGAGCTGTCATGCCACACACTCATTACACCACGCTCATCTCCGCCGCCAACCTCGCCGAGCGCCTGGCCGCGGCGCCCGGCAGCGTCGTGCTGTTCGACTGCCGCTTCGACCTCGCCGATCCGGGCGCGGGCGAAGCCGCGTATGCAACCGGCCACATCCCCGGCGCGCAGTATCTTCATCTCGACCGCGACCTGTCGGGCCGCAAGACGGGCACCAACGGCCGCCACCCGCTGCCGACCCGCGATGCATTCGCCACGCTGCTCGCGAGCCGCGGCCTCAAGCAGGGCCAGCAGGTCGTCGCATACGACGCGCAAGGCGGCGCCTATGCGGCGCGCCTGTGGTGGCTGCTGCGCTGGCTCGGCCACGATTCGGTCGCCGTGCTCGACGGCGGCCTGCAGGCATGGGAAGCGGCCGGCCAGCCGCTGACGGCCGACGTGCCGCAACCGGCCGCCGGCGATTTCCGTGCGGGAGCGCCTCTTGAATCGACGGTCGACGCAGCAGCCGTGCTTGCGAACGTGACGTCGCACACGCGCGTCGTGATCGACGCACGCGCACCGGACCGCTATCGCGGCGAAAACGAGACGATCGATCCTGTGGGCGGCCACATCCCCGGCGCACGCAACCGGTTCTTCAAGGACAACCTGGCCGCCGACGGCCGCTTCAAGACCGGCCATGAATTGCGCGAGACGTTCTCCACGCTTCTGGCGGGCACCGAACCGAATCTCGTGATCCTGCAGTGCGGCTCCGGCGTCACCGCCTGCCACAACGCGCTTGCGCTGGAGATCGCGGGGCTGCACGGCGCATCGCTGTATCCGGGTTCGTGGAGCGAATGGAGCGCCGATCCGTCGCGGCCGATCTCGACCGGCCCGAACCCGTAATCCGGCGCGCGGCGCACCGGTGAAGCGAAGCGGCGGCCATTCGGCCGCCGCGTTTCGTTTACATCACGCCGTACTTGTGGAACCACGCGATCGCGCGCGTCCAGCCGTCTTCGGCATCGCCCTTTACATAGCTTGGCCGGTAGTCGGCGAAGAACGCGTGGCCGGCATCCGGATACACGACGATCTCCGATTCGCGCGCGAGCTTCGAGTCGCTCGTCTGGATCGCCTTGCGCATGTCCGCGAGCGAGGCCTGCGTGATGTTCGCATCCTTTTCGCCATACAGCCCGAGCACGGGCACCTTCAGCGACGCCGCATGATCGACCGGATTGAACGGCGTCATCTCGTCGGTCTTGCCTTCGACGAACCCGTACCACGCAACGGCCGCACGCACGTGCGGATTGTGCTCGGCATACAGCCACGCCTGGCGGCCGCCCCAGCAGAACCCCGTCACGCCGAGACGCGCCGGGTCGCCGCCGTTCTTGCCGGCCCATGCGACCGTCGCATCGAGATCCTCGGTGACCTGCCGGTCCGGCACCTTGCTGATGATGTTGTCGAAAAGATCCTTCATCGTCGGATACTTCGCCGCGTTGCCCTGTCGCGCGAACAGGTCGGGCGCGATCGCGAGGTAGCCGAGCTTCGCGAAGCGGCGGCAGACGTCGGCGATATGCGCGTGCACACCGAAGATCTCGTGGATCACGATGATGACCGGCAGGTTCGTCTTGCCGGCCGGCTGCGCGCGATAGGCCGGCACGCTCGCGTCGCCGGAGCGGATCTCGACGGTGTCGACGTCCAGCCCGGCGCTGTCGGTCGTGACCGTCTGCGCCGAAACGGGCAGCACGGCCGCCGCGAAGGTGCCGCCCAGCGCGGCCTGCATGAACTTGCGGCGCGAAAACGGGACGTGGGGGACCAGGCTGTCGACTTCGGGTTTCAACATGAATGCACTCCTCGATAGGGCGCCGCCGTCACGATCGTGGATGCGGCATGACGGGGCATCGCGCCGGCGCACGGCGCGGATGTCGCGGCGGTTGGCACCCCGCCGCAAACGGAAACCCGGACAAGATGCCCAATAATCCGTTGTCGCGTCAACTGTCAGATGTGTAAGACTCGATTACGACCCATCGATTCGAGCGCATCAGTCGTGGCGTCGAAGCCCGCTGACGGCCCCGCCGAATCGCGGTGCGGCCCGCATCTATCGATCGCCGCTGCGCGACCGGATGCTTGCGGATTGAAAAAAACGTGGACGACATCGCCCGGCAGAACACCCGCAGCCGCCTCGCTGCCCGCAAACACGACGGGCGGAGAACACGCACGACGTACGCACTCCCCGCCCGCTGCCCGCGCGAACGCGCGGCGTCAGTGCAGCTTGACGCGCGGCAACGTCGTGCGCCGCAGCCAGTGCGCGACCGTGTCGAGCATCATCCGCGGATAACCGTGCAGCGCCGCGATGTGCAGCCGGTACAGCGACATGTACATGAAGCGCGCAAACAGCCCTTCGATCAGCATGTTGCCGCCGATCAGCCCGCCCATCAGGTTACCGACCGCGCTGAAATGGCCGAGCGACACGAGCGAACCGAAATCGCGATACGTGAATTCGGGTAGCGGACGCCCTTCGAGCCGGCAGCCGATCGCCTTCAGCAGGAAGCTCGCCTGCTGGTGCGCGGCCTGCGCGCGCGGCGGCACGTTGCGTTCGTTGCCGGGCCACGCGCATGCCGCACAATCGCCGAGCGCGAACACGTTGTCGTCGGTGAAGGTCTGCAGTGTGCGGCGCACGTCGAGCTGGCCGAGCTTGTTGACCTGGAGGCCGTCGAGATGCGAGAGCACGGACGGCGCCTTGATGCCGGCCGCCCAGACCGTCAGGTCCGCGCGCACCGCCTTCCCGCTCGCGGTATGCACGAGCCCCGGCGCGACCTCGGTCACGCGCTCGCTGAGCATCAGCCGCACGCCGAGCTTTTCGAGCAGTTCGGCCGTCGCCGTCGACACGCGCTCCTGCAGCGCCGGCAGAATCCGCGGCCCCGATTCGATCAGCACGATGCCGACGTCGTGGCGCGGGTCGAGCTTGTGCAGCCCATACGCGGACAGCACCTGCGCCGTGTTGCGCAGCTCCGCGGACAACTCGACGCCCGTCGCGCCGCCGCCGACGATCACCACCTGGATGCGCGGTTCGGCCGCATCGCCGGGCGCGGTCGGCGCCGGTGCCTGGTGCTCGGCACGCATGCACGCGGCGATCAGCCGCTTGCGGAAGCGCTCGGCCTCGCCAACCGTATCGAGCGCGATCGCGTTTTCCGGCGCGCCCTGCACGCCGAAGAAGTGGGTCGTGCTGCCGATCGCGATCACCAGCGTGTCGTATTCCAGCTCGCGCTCCGGCAGCAGTTCCGCGCCGTCGCTGTCGTTGATGGGCGACAGCGTGATGCGCTTCGCCGCGCGATCGAGCCCGGTCAGTCCGCCCTGCTGGAACTCGAAGCCGTGCCAGCGCGCCTGCGCCGCATATTCGAGCTCCTGCGTGAACGGGTCCATGCTGCCGGCCGCAACCTCGTGCAGCAACGGTTTCCAGATGTGCGTCGGATTGCGGTCGACGAGCGTGACGAGCGCACGCGCGGGACGATTGCCGCGCGCGCCGTAACGGTCGCCGAGCCGCGTCGCCAGTTCCAGGCCGCCCGCGCCTCCGCCTACGATGATGATCCGATGCATCCGATTCCCCCTTTGCGATTCGAAACTGCTGCCGCCGGACGAAGCGAACGCGATGCATTCGCGCCGCCCGGTGGATTAACCGGTTCGGACATCATCGATGTGCAGTTCGAAGCACTTCGATGCGCCGGCCCGGAACGCGGGGCGCGCCGCCCCGCGTCAATGGCATGACTGACATGCATTGTCCGGGAGCTTGCGCGTTGACCACAAGCAAACCATCTCGATATTCAGCATCCCTGCAACAATATGCCGCAGGAATCGGGAACCGCGCAGCGGTGCGTCAGTGTGCCTCTTCCCAGTTCGCGCCGGCGCCCACTTCGGCGACGAGCGGCACCTTCAGCTTCGCGACGCCGCACATCATTTCCGGCAGTTTCTCGCGCACGAGCGACAGTTCGTCGTCGGGCACCTCGAGCACCAGTTCATCGTGCACCTGCATGATCATCCGCGATGCAAGCTTGTCACGCGTGAGCCAGTCGTCCACCGCGATCATCGACAGCTTGATCAGGTCGGCCGCGGTGCCCTGCATCGGCGCATTGATTGCCGCGCGCTCGGCCGCCTGGCGGCGCGGGCCGTTGCCGCCGTTGATTTCCGGCAACCACAGGCGGCGACCGAAAACGGTTTCGACGTAACCCTTCTCCTTCGCGGTCGCGCGCGTCTCTTCCATGTACTGCGCAACACCCGGATAGCGGGCGAAATAACGGTCGATATAGAGCTTCGCCGCGTCGCGCGTGATGCCGAGGTTCGACGCGAGCCCGAACGCGCTCATCCCGTAGATCAGCCCGAAGTTGATCACCTTCGCGATCCGGCGCTGGTCGGAATTGACCTCCAGCGGCGTCACGCCGAACACCTCGGCGGCCGTCGCGCGGTGGATGTCCTCGCCCTGCGAGAACGCGCGCAGCAGCGACGCGTCGCCCGAGATGTGCGCCATGATCCGCAGTTCGATCTGCGAATAGTCGGCCGACACGATCCGGTGGCCCGGCGATGCGATGAACGCCTCGCGGATCCGCCGGCCTTCGGCCGTGCGCACCGGAATGTTCTGAAGATTCGGATCGTTCGATGCGAGACGGCCCGTTACCGCGACGGCCTGCGCATAGTTCGTGTGCACGCGGCCCGTTGCGGGGTTCACCATGCGCGGCAGCTTGTCGGTATAGGTCGACTTCAGCTTCGACAGCCCCCGATGCTCGAGCAGCAGCTTCGGCAGCGGGTAATCCTCGGCGAGCTTCTGCAGCACCTCTTCGTCGGTCGACGGCGCGCCGCTCGGCGTCTTCTTCACGACCGGCAACTGCAGCTTCTCGAAGAAGATCTGCCCGATCTGCTTAGGTGAGCCAAGATTGAATTCGCCGCCCGCCAGTTCGTACGCCTGCGCTTCGAGCTCGATCAGGCGCGTTGCGATTTCGGTGCTCTGCGCGTGCAGGAGCGCGTCGTCGATCAGCACGCCCGTGCGCTCCATCTTGCGCAGCACGAGCGATACGGGCATCTCGATCTCGCGGTACACGCGCTCGAGGCCCGGTTCGCGCGCGACCTGCGGATACAGCGCGTGATGAAGCTGCAGCGTGATGTCGGCATCCTCGGCCGCGTATTCGGCGGCCTGCGCGAGCGCTACTTCGTCGAAACCGATCTGCTTCGCGCCCTTGCCGGCCACGTCTTCGTACTTGATCGTCTTGACGCCCAGATGACGCAGCGCGAGGCTGTCCATGTCGTGCGTGCGATGCGATTCGACCACGTACGATTCGAGCAGCGTGTCGTGCTCGATGCCGTTCAGCGCGATGTCGTAGTTCGCGAGCACCTGCGCGTCGTACTTCAGGTGCTGGCCGACCTTCTTGCGATCGGCCGATTCGAGCCACGGCTTCAGGCGTGCGAGCACTTCGTCGATCGGAAGCTGTTCGGGCATGTCGGGGCCGCGGTGCGCGACCGGCAGGTACGCGGCCTTGCCCGGCTCCACCGAGAACGACAGGCCGACGAGCCGCGCGAGCATCGGGTCGAGCGCGGTCGTCTCGGTGTCGAACGCGGTCAGCGCGGCCGTGTCGATCTTCGCGAACCACGCGTCGAACTGCTCCCAGGTCTGGATCGTGTCGTATTCGCGAACGATGTCGGCCGCCACCACCGGTGCCGGCTCGCCGTCCGGCGCATCGGCGTCGCCGCCTTCCGCGGGTGCGCTGTCGACTTCGCGCAGCCACGTCTTGAAGCCGTAGCGCGCGAAGATGTCGCGCAGCAGATCGCGCGCCTCGCCGTCGGTCTTCAGCGACGCTTCGATCGATTCGAGATGCGGTGCGAGATCGCAGGCCGTGTCGACCGTCACGAGCGTGCGGCCGAGCGGCAGGAAGTCGAGCGCACGGCGCAGGTTGTCGCCGACCACGCCCTTGATGTCGCCCGCGTGCGCGATGACGCCGTCGAGGCTGTCGTATTGCGACAGCCATTTCACGGCCGTCTTCGGCCCGCACTTCTCGACGCCCGGCACGTTGTCGACGGTGTCGCCGATCAATGCCAGGTAGTCGATGATCCGCTCGGGCGGCACGCCGAACTTCGCGATCACGCCGTCGCGGTCGAGCGTCTCGTTGGTCATCGTGTTGACGAGCGTGACGTGGTCGGTCACGAGCTGCGCGAGATCCTTGTCGCCCGTCGACACGATCACGTTCATCCCGTGCCGTTCGGCTTCGCGCGCGAGCGTGCCGATCACGTCGTCGGCCTCGACGCCTTCGACCATCAGCAGCGGCCAGCCGAGCGCACGCACCGCGCCGTGGATCGGTTCGACCTGCAATGCGAGGTCGGGCGGCATCGACGGGCGGTTTGCCTTATAGTCGGCATAAAGGTCGTCGCGAAACGTCTTGCCCTTTGCATCGAACACGCAAGCGCTATACTCTGCACTGACTTCCTTGCGCATACGGCGCAGCATGTTGATGATTCCGTAGAGCGCTCCGGTCGGCTCCCCGCCAGGGCCACGCAAATCAGGCATCGCATGGTAAGCCCGATACAGATAGCTCGAACCGTCAACCAATAGCAGGGTCTTACCTTCCAGATTTCGTTCTTCAGGCATTATGAACAAGAGAAAAGTGATTCCGAGTCTGCGTTCGCTCGCAGATCAAGAACGCGCGACGGCCAAGAAGGCCCGCGCATCGTGGCAGATGTTCACGATTATGGCAGAGTTTATCGAGGCGACCGAGTACCTGTCGGAGATCCGCCCGGCTGTCAGCATCTACGGTTCTGCCCGTCTCAAACCCGACACGCCGCACTACAAGCTGGCCGCGCAGATCGCGCGCAAGCTGTCCGACGCCGGCTTCGCCGTGATCTCCGGCGGCGGCCCCGGCATCATGGAAGCCGCGAACAAGGGCGCGCACGCCGGCAAGGCGCCGTCAGTCGGCCTGAACATCGAGCTGCCGCACGAGCAAGCCGGCAACCACTACCAGGACATCTCGCTGCGCTTCCGCCACTTCTTCACGCGCAAGGTCACGTTCGTGAAGAATTCGGATGCGGTGATCGTGATGCCGGGCGGTTTCGGCACGCTCGATGAACTGTCCGAAGTGCTCACGCTGATCCAGACGAAGAAGTCGCGCCTCGTGCCGATCATCCTCGTCGGCAGCACGTTCTGGCAGGGCTTGCTGCAGTGGTTCCGCGACCAGCTGATTCCGATGGGCCTCATCAATCCGGAAGACATGGATCTGATGCAGGTGATCGACGATCCCGACCAGGTGCTCGACGCAGTGCTCGCGTTCTACGAGGATAGCGGCGAGGAAGAAGGCGAAGGTTCGGAAGGGCAACCACCGCGGCCCGAAGAAGACCGCATGTTCTATCTGTAACCAGTCCGTGACGACCGCCGGCCCGACGGCCGGCGTACCGCTTCCCGCGCGGCAGGCATGGCGATCAGGCCACCTGCCGCGCGCTACTTTGTAACGCGCTGTTAATCCCGCTTCGCGGCCGCGCGCCGTCGAATGTCAAATTCGCGCGGTCGGTGCTGCGCGATGCGGCGTGATCGCCCGCACCCGCGGCCCGCCATTGTCAAATGTGCGGCCCAATGCCCGCATCCCGCGCCTGCGAGCCGCCAACCCGCGGTAACAAACAGGCCTCGCCTTTTCCGTCGCGTGCCAGCACACTGCATTGTGTCGGCGCGGCGTTCCCCCGGTGGAACGATCCCCCTCGCTTCCATCGCGTCGCGCCGGCCTATTCATAACGACCTCACGGAACACAACATGCAACGCTCGCTGATCGCCCTCGCCTTTGCCGGCCTCGGCCTTTCGCTGTCCGGCCTCGCTCATGCCGTCAACGTCGACGTCAACATCGGCACGCCCGCGCCGGTCATCGTCGCGCCTGCGCCCGTCGTGGTCGCTCCGGCGCCCGCGGTCATCATCGGCTGGCATGGCGACCGCTACTGGGACGGCCGCCGTTACTGGGAACGCCGCGAGTGGGAACGTCATCATGGTTACGACGATCGCCGCGGCTACCACTGCCCGCCGGGACACGCGAAGAAGGGTGAGTGCTGAGCAACACCGCACGGCCCGCTCGATACGCAAGGCCGCCCGCGCGCTTCGGCGCCGGGCGGCCTTGTCGTTTTCGGCGGCGCATTCCACGCGATCGCTGCCTTCGAACGGCAACGCGAACGGCAGGCTCGATCGTCGCGCATTCCACCTGCCGGCAGATTCGCCGGTGCATCGGACGCTTGCGACAAAGGCAGATGTGCTCCGTCAGAAGGCGCGTCGCACATGGCGATGCGCACCGCCGCCGGGGCCGGCGTTCACATCACTGGAACGCCACTTCCGCAAAGCTCCGCAGCTTCCGGCTATGCAGCTTGTCGAGCCCGTTCGTGCGCAGGATCTCCATCGCCTTCACGCCGATCTGCAGATGCTGATCGACCTGCCCGCGATAAAACGTGTCGGCCATGCCAGGCAGCTTCAGCTCGCCGTGCAGCGGCTTGTCCGATACGCACAGCAGCGTGCCGTACGGCACGCGGAAGCGAAAGCCGTTCGCGGCGATCGTCGCGCTTTCCATGTCGAGCGCGATCGCGCGGCTTTGCGACAGCCGCTGCACGGGCTCGCGATGATCGCGCAGCTCCCAGTTGCGGTTGTCGACGCTCGCGACGGTGCCCGTGCGCATCACGCGCTTCAGTTCGACGCCCTCGAGCCGCGTGACGTCGGCCACCGCGCGCTCGAGCGCGAGCTGCACTTCGGCGAGCGCCGGGATCGGCACCCACAGCGGCAGGTCGGCGTCGAGCACGTGATCCTCGCGCACGTAACCGTGCGCGAGCACGTAGTCGCCGAGACGCTGCGTGTTGCGCAGCCCCGCGCAGTGACCGAGCATCACCCATGCGTGCGGACGCAGCACCGCGATGTGATCGGTGATCGTCTTCGCGTTCGACGGACCGACGCCGATGTTGACCATCGTGATCCCGCTGCCGTCCGCGCGCTTCAGGTGATACGCGGGCATCTGCGGCAGGCGCGGCGGCGCGACGCCCTCGGCCGGCTCGCTGCCGAGGTTCGCGTTGTACGTGACGACATCGCCCGGCTCGACGAACGAGCTGTACTGGCTGCGGTACGCGCGCACCTCGGGATCGTCGCTCTCCGTCATCACCGTGCGGCCGAGCTTCACGAACTCGTCGATGTAGAACTGGTAGTTCGTGTAGAGCACGTAGTTCTGGAAATGCGTGGGCGACGTCGCCGTGTAGTGACGCAGCCGGTGCAGCGAGAAGTCGACGCGCGCGGCCGTGAACAGCGCGAGCGGATGCGGCTCGCCCGGCGCCGGCTCGAACGTGCCGTTGACGATGCGGTCGTCGAGATACGACAGGTCGGGCGTGTCGAAGATGTCGCGCATCGCGAGCAGGCGGTCGCGGTCGAGCTCGCCTTCGAGATGGATGCCTTCCGGAAACGCGAAATGGACCGGAATCGGCTGCGACGACACGCCGATCTCGATCTTGACATGGTGGTTCTTCGACAGCAGGCGCAGTTGCTCGCGATAGTAGTTCGCGAAGAGATCGGGGCGCGTGACCGTCGTCTCGAACACGCCGGGGCCGGCGACGAAACCGTACGAGCGGCGCGAATCGACGTGCGTGTTGACGTCGGTGCGGATCCGCACGAACGGGTAGCACGCGCGCACATGCTCGATAATCGGTTCGTGGCGGCGATAGCGCGCGAATGCGTCGCGCAGGAAGCCCGTATTCGTGTCGTAAATGGCGGACAGCCGCGCGACGGCGGCGATCGGATCGTCGAAAGCCTCGACCGGCGGGCTTTCGGGCGTCAGCACACGGTGCCGGCGGCTCAGGTCGTTCTTCATTTGTATCACCTCGTCTGATCGAACGACATTACCACGGAACCCGGTCATCCTCATGGCCGCCCATACGCACGCCAGGGCCGGATGATGCGCAGTATTTGCTAAAATCATTGAGTTCACTGGAGACTCATCATGAAGCCGCTCATTCTCGTCGCCGCTGCCGCCGCGTTTGCCGCCGCCAGCGTCGCTTACGCCGCCGGCGCCACGCCTGACGCCGACGCGCAGGCGCGGGCCGAGGCCAACGAAGCCGCCGGCCTGCCCGATCTCCGCAAGATCAACCGGCCTGGCGCCGAAGTCACGTCGAAAGTCGACTTCGCCGACATTCGACGCACGCCGAGCTTCCATGAAAAGAGCAAGAACGGCACCGAGGTCACCGAGTACCGCGACCGCGGCAAGCCGGTCGAGATCGACGTGAAGTCGAACTTCGGCACGCGCTACCAGATGAGCTCGACGCCCGACACGTCGCCGAAGCCGCACGACGCAGGCATCCCGATCACGCGCCTGCCGTCGCTGAACCTGCGCTACTGATTCCGACGCGCCGCGTCGATCGCGGCGCACCGCCTCCCTTCACCTGCTGTCGCGACGCATGCCGCTCGCGTGCCGACACCCTGACCTGACGCATCCCGCATGGCCGTTTTCACTGCTGTTTCCGACTCCGATCTCGCGCAATGGATGCGCCACTACGAACTGGGCGACGTGCTTGCGTTTCGCGGCATTCCGTCCGGTATCGAAAACAGCAATTTCTTCCTGACGACGACGCGCGGCGAATACGTCCTCACGATCTTCGAAAAGCTGACGGCGCAACAACTGCCGTTCTACCTCGACCTGATGCGCCACCTGGCCGGCCACGGCGTACCGGTGCCGGATCCGATTCCGCGCGACGACGGCGCGCTGTTCGGCGAGCTGCACGGCAAGCCGGCCGCGATCGTCACGAAGCTCGACGGCGCGGCCGAACTCGCGCCGGGGGTCGAACACTGCATCGAGGTCGGGCAGATGCTCGCGCGCCTGCACCTCGCGGGGCGCGATTACCCGCGCAACCAGCCGAACCTGCGCAGCCTGCCGTGGTGGCAGGAGAACGTGCCGGCGATCGTGCCGTTCATCACGGACGCGCAACGCACGCTGCTCGAAGGCGAGCTCGCGCACCAGGCGGCCTTCTTCGCGTCGGACGACTACGCGGCGCTGCCGGCCGGGCCGTGCCATTGCGACCTGTTCCGCGACAACGTGCTGTTCGCGCACGCGGCGCCCGGCACCGGCCACGACGTGCGGCTCGGCGGCTTCTTCGACTTCTATTTCGCCGGCTGCGACAAGTGGCTGTTCGACGTCGCGGTGACCGTCAACGACTGGTGCGTCGACCTGGCGACCGGCGTGCTCGACGTCGCGCGCGCCGATGCGCTGCTGCGCGCGTACCAGACCGTGCGGCCGTTCACGGCCGAGGAGCGCCGCCACTGGAGCGACATGCTGCGCGCGGGCGCGTACCGCTTCTGGGTGTCGCGCCTGTACGACTTCTACCTGCCGCGCGCGGCCGAGATGCTCAAGCCGCACGACCCCGGTCATTTCGAACGCATCCTGCGTGAGCGTATCGCGCATACGCCCGCGCTTCCCGAGATCCAAACCGCATGCAACTGATCGAAGTGCCCGCGAAAACGGGCTATGTCTGGTTCCGACAAGGCGTCTGGCTGTTCCGCCGGAACCCGCTCGCATTCATCACGCTGTTCTTCACGTACCTGCTGGCGATCACGCTGGTGTCGATGGTGCCCGTGATCGGCTCGGCGCTGCCGCTGGTGCTGATTCCCGGCATCGCGGTCGGCTTCATGGCCGCGTGCCGCGACACGGTAGCCGGCAAGCCGGTGATGCCGACGATCCTGATCGACGGCTTCCGCTCGTACGGCACCGTCACGACCCAGCGGCTGCTCGTGCTCGGCGTGATCTACGTCGCGTCGATGGTGCTCGTGTTCGCCGCTTCGTCATTCGTGGACGGCGGCGCGCTGTTCCACGTGATGATGGGCGCGGCCGACGAAGCGAGCACGACGCCGGAAACGCTCGCCGCGCAAGGCACGTTCGGCGCGCTGATGTTCGCGACGCTGCTGTATCTGCCGATCGCGATGCTGTTCTGGTTCGCGCCGGTGCTCGTCGCATGGCATGACGTCCCGCCCGCGAAGGCGCTGTTCTTCAGCATCGTCAGCTGCTGGCGCAATCGCGGCGCGTTCGTCGTGTACGGCGTGCTGTGGTTCGGCGTCGCGCTCGGCACGTCGCTCGTGCTGTCGCTGCTGCTGCAGGCGCTCGGCGCCGGTGGTTATGCGCTGACGATCATGATGCCGGTGACGATCATCATCGTCACGATGCTGTACTGCTCGTTCTACGCAACCTATCGCGGCTGCTTCGGCGTGCAGGAGCCGGGCGCGCCGACGACCACGTCGGGCCGCTGAAGCCCCCCCCGGCCGGTGCGCGTCGCCGGCCGCCACGCTGTTCCCCGCGCCGGGTTGCCTTCCGGCGCGCCCTCCCTGTCTTGCGCCCCTCCGCGCATCCTTCGCCCGCCGCCCCTGGCCGGGCGCCCCTAGCCGGGCGCCCCTGTTCAACCCGATCTTTTGCGCGCAAAATAATTTGCGTACAAATTGTTCGCGCGTGCGCCGCGCCTCCCGAATCATGGACCGCCCACCCCCGCTGCCCCAGACGCTCGACGAGCAACTGTGCTTTGCGCTCTACTCGACTTCGCACGCGATGACGAAAGCGTACAAGCCGCTGCTCGACAAGCTGTCGCTGACCTATCCCCAATATCTCGCGATGCTCGTGCTGTGGGAGCGCGACGACATCGCGGTAAAGGACATCGCCGCGCGGCTCGACCTCGACCCGGCCACGGTCACGCCGCTGCTCAAGCGGCTGGAAGCGCTCGGCTACGTCGAGCGCGTGCGCAGCGCGGCCGACGAACGCGTCGTGAACGTGCGCGTGACGCCGGAAGGCCGGGCGCTGAAGAACCGCGCGCGCTCCGTGCCCGCCGACCTCTTCTGCGCGATGCAGCAAACGCCCGAGTTCCTGATCAGGCTGCGCGCCGATCTCCAGCAGTTGCGCGACGCGCTGTCGGCCGCCAACGAACGCTGACGAACCGAGCGCCGGCCTACCGACCCGGTACTGCCGGGTTTTTCTTCAAAATTTCATTTGCACACTAATGATTTGTGTTCTATATTTTCTCCGTGGCCGGCGACGTTCCATTCGACCGGGCCGCCTTCCCCCTTTTCCCGACAGGAGCTGCACGATGAACATTCTGTACAAGACGAGCGCCACGAGCACGGGCGGCCGCGACGGCCGCGCGGTATCCGCCGACAACAAGCTGGAAGTGAAGCTGGCCGCGCCGCGCGAACTCGGCGGCACGGGTGCGGAAGGCACGAATCCGGAACAGCTGTTTGCCGCAGGTTACTCGGCGTGCTTCCTGAGCGCGATGAAATTCGTCGCCGGCCAGAACAAGCAGGCGCTGCCGGCCGATACGCAGGTGACGGCGGAAGTGGGCATCGGCCCGAACGACGCAGGCGGCTTCGGGCTCGACATCGAGCTGCGCGTGTCGCTGCCGGGGCTCGACAAGGCCGACGCGCAGGCGCTGGTCGAAAAGGCGCATCACGTGTGCCCGTATTCGAACGCAACGCGCAACAACGTGCCGGTGCGCCTGACGGTCGTCTGACGCGACGCAGGACGACGAATGCAAAAAGGGCGCGTGCGGCATCAAGCCGCACGCGCCCTTTTGCGTGACTCGCCGGAACGGCGGGCCGACTGGCCCGCCTTGCGCTGCTTAGCGCGCGCCGAACGAATACGGGCGGTTCATCGACGCTTCGCGATCGATCTTGCGCATACGGAATTCGAGATCGTAGATGTCGGTCGCTTCGGACAGGTACGCCTCGGCGCGCTCTTTACGGGCCGTTTCAGCGTTCTTGGTCAGCATCAGGAAGAGGTGGCTCAGCAGGTACATGTTCGATCTCGCAATCCAAAGGTTCTTTGACTAGGGTTTTCCCGAATTATAGGGAAAACCCTAGTCTTTGGCCAGCGTCGATCAGACGATGCGTCGTTCGGTCGCCACAGTGCGCCGATGTGCTTCGAAAAAGGACCAGATCATCGCGCTCGCATCGGGGCCGACGGCCGCATGAAACGGCACGGCTTCGTCGCCGCCGGCCCACGCGTGATCGAGCCCTTTCACATGGCAGAGCCGCACGACCGGTTCGCCGTCGCGGCAGACATCGGTGATCTGTGCGCCCGCGCCGCGCGTCTCGACACGTTCGCCGCCGCGCAGCGCGCCGCGGCTGTCGGCGAGCCCGTTCAGCCGCATGAACTGCACCGTCAGCTGGTCGGCGTTCTTCGGCGCGACGACGTGGTCGCCGTCGCCCTGGACGATCAGCGCCGGCATGCCCGGATACCCGCTGGCGTCGACCAGCGCATCGACGGCTGCGGCCGGGTTCTGCCGCACGCCGCGCCGCATCACGTCCATCGCGGTGATGCCGGAGTTCGCCTCGCCGAGCGCGGGGCCCGAGTGCATCGCGACCGCCGCGAAGCGGTCAGGATGGTGCAGTGCAAGAAGCGACGCGAGGCCCGCGCCGGCCGACAACCCCGCGACGTAGACGCGCGACGCGTCGAAACCGCGTTCGTCGACGAGCGCGTCGACCAGCGACGCAACCGCGTTCGCCTCGCCGCGGCCCGCGCGGTCGGTGTCTTCATACCAGTGCCAGCAGCCGTGCGCGTGCGCGCGCGGCGACTGTTCCGGATACAGCACCGCGAAACCGTGCTTGTCGGCCAGCAGGTTCATCCGCGTGCCCTGCACGAATTCGTCGACGGACTGCTGGCAGCCGTGCAGCATCACGACGAGCGGCATCGCGCCGCGCCGGCGGCCGGGCGGCACGTAGAGGCCATACGCGAGATTCTGGACGAGACGCCCGAGCGCGGGCGCCATCGGATGTTCGCCGCGCGTCCACTCGCCCGCAGCCCACGCGGCCGCGCGCGGCCGCACGCGCGATTCGCGCGGCGGGGACAGTTCGGATACGGCGGGAGAGGCGGCGGCCTCGAGTGCGTCGCGAGTGATGCGCTGCGCATCGCGCGCCGCGCGTTTGGCGGCCGGAGACAGCATGCGTTTCATGCCGCCCAGCCATACCTTGGTCAGACTTTTGGTCATCGATCGGGCTCGCAGTCAGGAAAAATAGGGGCGCCATGAGGACGCCGCAACGGATGCATCGTTCGACTTTGTGCAATGCACCATAACATTGTTTCTGGGATTTTTCCTGCGCGAGGTTAGTTCCCGATGGCGCAAAAAACGGGGCTCGTGCGCACGCGGCGCTATACTGGGGCTTCGCCGCTTGTATCCGTTGTAGTCGTTCTTCCCGGCTCGCGCGTTGATTTAAGCATCCTCCCCGCCTCCGTTCGTCCTTTCCCGATGTTCGACCTGCCGTCTCACCTGTGGATCATGATCACCGCGTTCGGCGGCGCCGGCCTGACCTTGCCGCTCGCGATCACGATCGCCGTCTGGCTCGCGCTCGGCTACTCGTGGCAGCGTGCGGCCGCGTGGCTCGGCGTGCTCGCAGCCGCGATCGGCGTGGTCGCGCTCACGAAGATCGCGTTCCTCGGCTGGGGCATCGGCATCCGTGCGTGGGATTTCACGGGCTTCAGCGGCCACGCGATGCTGTCGACGTCGGTCTATCCGGTCGCGATCTTCCTGATGCTGATCCGCATGCGCACGCCGGTGCGGATCGCCGGCATCGCGCTCGGGCTCGCGGCCGGCATCGCGGTCGGCGTGTCGCGCGTCGCGCTCGACGCGCATTCGCCGTCCGAATCGATCACCGGCTGCATCGTCGGCGCGATCGCCGCGCTCGCGTTCATCGCCGGCTCGTGGCGCGCGGTGCCGCACCGCTGGTCGGCGCCCGCGGTCATCGTGAGCCTCGCCCTCGTCACCGTCGCGCTGCATGGCATCACGGTGCCTTCGCATCGCTGGGTCACGAAGGTTGCGCTGGAGCTGTCGGGCCATGAGCGCCCGTTCGTCCGCGCTCGCTGGAAGGCCAACCCGAACTACCGTCCCGCGTCGCAACCGTCGTCGCTGCAGCGCACCGAATCGTCGACGCACACGCTGCACGCGTGACGGGCCGCCCGGCCGTCACGCCCGCCATTCTTCAGACCTGACCATTTCATGCGCACCGTCGCATGAGCGGTATGCCAAGCGTTATAACCCGCCCTATATTACGATTACGGTTTCCACCCATTCCAACGAATCCGCCATGCGCTCAACCGTCCGTCCGCTTCGCCGCACCCTGCTCCGCCTGCTGCCGATCGCCGCGCTTGCCGCCGCCGGTGTCGCGTTCAGCGCGCCCGCTTCCGCCGACGAACTGGTCGTGTCGGCCGCGGCCAGCCTGACGAACGCGTTCAAGGCCGTCGGCGACGCGTACCAGAAGCAGCATCCCGATACCAAGGTGCTGTTCAACTTCGGCGCGTCGGACGTGCTGATGCAGCAGATCGCCAAGGGTGCGCCGGCCGACGTGTTCGCGTCGGCCGACCAGAAGGCGATGGATCGCGCGGCCGACGAAAAGGTGATCGTGCCCGGCACGCGCCGCGATTTCGCCGCGAACTCGCTCGTGATGATCGTTCCGGCGGACAGCCACGCGGCCGCGCCGACGTCGCTGAACGACCTGACGGCGCCCGGCGTGAAGCGCATCGCGTACGGCGACCCGGCATCGGTGCCGGTCGGCCGCTACACCGAAGGCGCGCTGCGCGCGGCCGGCGTGTGGGATGCCGTCAGCGCGAAGGGCGTGCTGGCCGCCAACGTGCGCCAGAGCCTCGACTACGTCGCGCGCGGCGAGGTCGACGCGGGCTTCGTGTTCGGCACCGACGCCGCGATCATGCCCGGCCGCGTGAAGGTCGCACTGACGGTGCCGACCAAGACGGCCATCACCTATCCGATCGCCGTGGTCAAGGACAGCCGCCACGCCGCGCAGGCGCAGTCGTTCGTCGACTTCGTCTCGTCGCCGCAGGGCCAGGCCGTGCTGTCGACGTTCGGCTTCAAGCCCGCGGGCAAGTGAGCGTATCGCGATGCAAGACGCCTGGGTACCGCTGCTGCTGTCGCTGAAGGTCGCCGGCTGGGCGACCGCGCTCGACATCGTGCTCGGCGTCGCGGCCGCGTTCGTGCTCGCGCGCTGGCGCTCGCCGCTGCGCGACGTCGTCGATTCGCTGCTGACGCTGCCGCTCGTGCTGCCGCCGACGGTGCTCGGCTATTACCTGCTCGTGCTGCTCGGCCGGCGCGGCGTGTTCGGCGCGTGGCTCGACAAGCTCGGCATCGAGCTCGTCTTCACGTGGCAAGGCGCGGTGATCGCATCGATGGTGGTCGCGTTTCCGCTGATCCTGAAGTCGGCGCGTGCCGCGTTCGAGGGCGTCGATCCGCATCTCGAGCGCGCCGCGCGCACGCTCGGGCTCGGCGAAGCCGCGGTGTTCTTCCGCGTGACGCTGCCGCTCGCCACGCGCGGGATCCTCGCGGGTGCGCTGCTCGCGTTCGCGCGCGCGCTCGGCGAGTTCGGCGCGACGCTGATGATCGCGGGCAACCTGCCCGGTCGCACGCAGACGCTGTCGGTTGCGATCTACGCGGCCGTGCAGGCCGGCGACGACAACACGGCCAACTTCCTCGTGCTGGTGACGTCGATCACCTGCGTGCTCGTGCTGCTCGCGACCGGCTGGCTCGTGCCGTCGCGCGCCCGGCGGAGTCAGTTGACATGAAGCGCCTGCCTTGTCCGTATAGCCTGTGTCGTGCGGCAACCGGCTTGCTTCGGCGGAGGCCCGCATGAGCCTCGTCGTCGATATCCGCAAGACCTACGCGAACGCCGAGCGCCGTTTCACGCTCGACGTGTCGTTCACGGCGGCGACGCAGCGCGTCGTGCTGTTCGGGCCGTCCGGCGCAGGCAAGAGCATGACGCTGCAGGCGATCGCCGGCCTGCTGTCGCCCGACGCAGGCACGATCACGCTGAACGGCGAGCCGCTGTTCGACGCCGCGCGCCGCATCGACGTGCCGACCCGGGAACGGCGCGTCGCATACCTGTTCCAGGACTACGCGCTGTTTCCGCATCTGAACGTGCGCCAGAACATCGCGTTCGGGCTCACGTCGGGGCTGCGCAACCCGCGCGCGAAGACGGTGCCGCCCGAAGTCGCGTACTGGCTGCACGCGTTCGACCTCGAAGCGCTCGCGGGGCAGTATCCGTCGCAACTGTCGGGCGGGCAGAAGCAGCGCGTCGCGCTTGCGCGCGCACTGGTCGCGCAACCGCGGATCCTGCTGCTCGACGAACCGTTCGCGGCGCTGGACGCCGCGATGCGCCAGCGCATGCGCCACGAGCTCGCCGAGTTGCAGGCGCGGCTCGACATTCCGATGGTGCTGATCTCGCACGACCCCGACGACGTCGCCGCGTTCGGCGACCAGGTCGTGCAATTGAGCGAAGGACGCGTGCAGGCGGCACCGCCGCACGCCGAGTGGCCGACGCGCGTCGCGTGAGCGCGCGAGGCCGGGACCGTGGCGCTGGCAGCCACGCTGGAGCCTGAGAGAAGCCGCACGCTGCGGCATAAGCTGAAAACGGAAACGAAGCCGGCGCCATGCAGACGACGTCCGGCGCCGGCTTCGCCCCCGTCCGTCACACGATCGCCGCAGCACGCACGCGCTGCCGTGCCTGCACCGTCAGCCCGTCACCGCGAGAATCACGCTCGATGCCTTGAACAGCGCGATCGCCGGCCGGCCGGCGTCGAGCTGCAGCGCATCGACGCTTTCGTTGGTGACGACGGCCGTCAGCGTGCCGCCGCCGTCGAGCGCGAGCGTCACTTCGCTGTTCACCGCGCCCGCCGCGACGGATTCGACGCTGCCGCGCAGCCGGTTCCGCGCGGACACCTTCAGCTCGGGCCCGCCGTCGTCGACCGCCAGCACGACCCACGACGCCTTTACCAGCGCGCAGGCGTCCGCACCTTCCCGCAGGCCGAGCGCATCGACGCTTTCGTGCGTCAGCACGGCGACGATCGGCTGCCCGCCCGGCAGCGTGAGCGTCACTTCGTCGTTGACCGTGCCGCGCACGATCGATGCGACCTTGCCGAACAACTGGTTGCGCGCGCTGGTCTTCATGCCGATCCGGCCGATCAGCGCCCAGTCGACGTCGAACCCGGCAACGGCCGCGCTCGCGGCGTCGATGAAACGGCGATGCTCGCGCTCGATCGTGCGGAACGCGGCGATCAGCGACGTCGCGCGCGGCGTCAGCGTCGTGCCGCCGCCGCCCTTGCCGCCCGTCGACCGCGCGACGAGCGGTTCGCCGGCGAGATTGTTCATCGTGTCGACCGCATCCCACGCGGCCTTGTAGCTGAGGCCGACGGCCTTCGCCGCGCGCGTGATCGAACCGGTGTCGCCGATCGCCGCGAGCAGCGCGATGCGCGTGGCGCCGCCGAGCGTCTGCTCGCCTGCGCGCAGCCACAGCTCGCCGCCCAGTTCGAGCGGCTCGGAAGACGGGGAAGAATGCGGTGCGTCGGTCATCGGCATGGATGCGGGAAACGGGCGGCCATTATAGTCAGCGCGCGCCGCTCAGCCCGGCTTGCCGTCGAGCTTCGGCGGACGCAGGCTGGCCAGCAGCGTCTCGGCGTCGCGCGCCGCGCGCTGTTCGAGCGCCGCGCCGTAGCCGCGCACGAAACCGAGCTGGTACGGCGGCGCCGTCAGTTGCTCGAGATGTTGCAGCGCGACCATTGTGTCGTTCGATTCGCCGAGCACGGTCTGCACGCGCGCGAGCGTCTTCACCGTCTCGTTGCGCGTGCGGCGCGACGCCAGCGACGCGAAGAATTCGAGTGCATAGCGCAGCCGCTTCGCGTCGATCCGCACCCGGTGGCGCGCAGTCGTATCGAGCGACGTGAGCGACGGCGATGCGTAAAGATGGCCGAACAGCCGCCGCACGCGCTTCGTCGCATGACGCCGCAGCGACGGCGCGTCGTCGTCGGCGGCGGGTGGCAGCGCGAGCGCGCTCAGCCATTCGAGCCAGCCGAGCGTCAGCCGCGCATAGCGGGCCGAATGCAGCGCCTGCCGCAGTTCGACGCGCGCGGCCGTGGACTGCGCAAGCGCGGCGTCGAGCGTGCCGTTCCAGTCGGCGCCGCCGCCGTCGGCCGCGATCAGCCCGGGCAGGGTTTCGGTCGAGAACACGTCCCAGTCGCGCACCGTGCCGAGCAGAGCGGCGAGCCAACGCAGGTCGGTGCCGAATGTGTCCTTCCACTGGCGGTCGGCAAAGCGCGGAAAGAAGCGCATCAGCGTGCGCAGGCGGCGCAGCGCGACGCGCATCTGATGCACGAATTCGGGATCGTCGCGATCAAGCACGCCACCCTCGTTACCGAGCCATTGTGCGGCGATGTCGCCGGACAGCGCGAACAGCGCGGCGCGCTGCGTGCGGATGCCGGTCAGGTCGACGAGCCGCGCCTTGACCAGCCAGGCGGCAACCGGCTCGCCCGCACAGGCACGGTCGATCACGCTCGTCAGTTGCACGAATGCGGGCCACGCGCCGCTCAGTTCGCGCGCCGCGGCAAACAGCGCGTGCAGCGCGGCCGTGCGTGCGGCGAAGGTTTCCCAGTCGGGCGCGGCGAGACGCAGCTCGACGTAGCGGCGCGGCGGCTCGCCACCGCCATGCAGCGTGACATCGTCGAGCGTCATCTCGACCACGACGCCGCTGTCGTCGGCCCACCGCCCGTGCCGCCGTTCGCTGACGAGGCGCAGCCCCGGCGCTTCGGGCGGCGCGCCGGCGGCGGAGCGCTCGGTGGCGTCCGGCGCGACGCCGTTGACTTCGTCGACTTCGCCCGCCGGCGCATCGGCATCAACTGCGTCGCCCGTTGCGGGTACGGGCAGCGGCATCGCGACGACGATGCCCTCATGCTCCGCGTCGAACAGTTCGCGCTGCGTGACGCCGGGCGCGAACGCTTTCGTGCGGGACGCGACGACCCGCCTGCCATGCGCGTTCGACTCGACCCAGGTCCACCAGCTCGCGCCGGGGCTCGGCTCGGCCTCCTCGACCTGGCACGGCTCGATCGTCACGCGTTCATGGCCGCGCTGCATCCGGACCTGCGGACAGATCCGCCACGCGCGCACGAGCTCGGCGCCGAAATCGCGCTGCGTGCCGCGGGCACGACTCGCAGCCTTGACCGGCCAGCCTTCCAGCGACAACGACAACACGATTTCCAGCACACGCGACATGGAAGCTCCTGCACATGAAGAATCGCCGGCGCATCGACCGCGCCGGCGTCGCCCGTGAAGCTTCTTCCATAGTACACGCCGTCAAAACGCGCAGGCGACGATCCGGCCCCGTCGCGCTGTCGCAAATCAAACGGCGTATTGCGCGATGCCGTTGCCGAACGACCAGTCCTCCTTCAGCACCTCGACAAGACTGATGAATACGTCCTGTTGCCGCACGCCGGGCTGCTCCGCGAGGTTCTCCGCGATCGTCCGGTACAGCGCCCGCTTCTGCTCGAGCGTGCGCGTGTTGTTCGCGGTGATCTGGATCATCACCAGATCGTCGCTGCGTTCGATGTCGAGATAGTGGCGGCCGAACACGAAGTTCTCGGCCGCATGCTCGGTGACGACCATGAAGATGTCGTCCTCGGGCACGTTGAACGTGTGCATCAGCGCGCGATGCACGCCGTCGACGAGCGCCGCGCGGTATGCGGCCGGTTTGCCTTCGCGCACTGCGATACGGGTGAATGGCATGGTCCTGCTCCTGTCGGTGACGTTGAAGAACGGAAACACAGCGTCAGGTTAGGCTCGCCGAACTATAATGAACAGTCATCAATGAATATTTCATTCATTTTCATTTGAAATGAAAGTACTCGATCTCGATGCCGTACGCGCGTTCGTGCTGGTCGCCGATCTCGCCAGCTTCACGCGCGCCGCCGATGCGCTCGGCACCACGCAATCGGCCGTCAGCCTGAAACTGAAGCGGCTGGAGGCGCACCTCGGCAAGCCGCTGCTCGCGCGCACGCCGCGCGTCGTCAAGCTGGCCGCCGACGGCGAGAACTTCCTGCCGGCCGCCCGTGCGCTGCTCGACGCGCACGACCACGCGCTCGGTGCGATCTCGGCCGGCACGCACCGCCTGTCGCTCGGCGTCAGCGAGCACGTCGCGGTGCCCGACCTGCCGGCCGTGCTCACGAGCCTGCATCGGCAGGATCCGGGACTGTCGCTGGAAATGCATCTCGGGATGTCGGCAGGCCTGCTCGCGCAATACGACGAACGCCGGCTCGACGCGGCGATCGTGCGGCACGAGCCCGGCGAAGATCCGCCGCGCGACGACGGCACGCTGCTGTTTGCCGAACCGCTGGCCTGGCTCGCCGCGCCGGACTGGGCGCCCCGTGCTGGCGAGCCGCTGCCGCTCGCGGTGCTGGCCGGCCCGTGCGGCGTGCGAGCCGCCGCGCTGCGTGCGCTCGACCATGCGGGGCGGCCGTGGCGCGAGCGCTTCACGGGTGGCGGTGTCGCGGCGGTCACGGCGGCCGCGGCGGCAGGGCTCGCCGTCTGCCCGCTCGCGCGGCGTGTCGCGCCGCGTACGCTGGTCGACGTCGGCGCGAAATTCGGGCTGCCGCCGCTGCCGCAGTCGCAGGTCGTGCTGTATTCGCGCGTGCGCGACGCACGTGCGGCCGCCGCGCTGCGCAGGTTTGCCGACAGCCTTGCAATCTCGGCGTAAGCTGTGGGGTTTCGCCGCCAGCAATCTTCAGAAGAATCCGATGAAGTCCGAAGCCCGCAAGCACCTCCGCGCCAACCTGCTGATGCTCGCCGCCGCCGCGATCTGGGGCTCTGCGTTCGTCGCGCAGCGACTGAGCCTCGACGTGATCGGGCCGTTCCTGTTCACGGGGCTGCGCTTCCTGCTCGGCGCGCTCGTGCTGATTCCGCTGCTGATGCTGAACGCGGCATCGCGCGCGCAACTCGCGGCGATCCGCCGCGAGCCGGCGCTGCTGCTGCCGGGCCTCGCGCTCGGCGGGCTGCTCGCGGTGTCGATCTCGCTGCAGCAGTTCGGCCTGCAGTACACGCGGGTCGCGAACGCAGGCTTCATCAGCTCGCTGTACGTCGTGATCGTGCCGCTGATGGGTGTGTTCGCACGCCACAGGATCGGCGCAGGCACGTGGTTCGGCGCGCTGCTCGCGGCGATCGGCCTGTATTTCCTCAGCATCGACGAGCACTTTTCGGTGCTCTACGGCGACTGGTTCCAGCTCGCGGGCGCCGTCATCATCGCCGCGCACGTGATGGCGGTCGGCCATCTCGCGAAGCGTCACGATCCGCTCGTGCTCGCGTTCATGCAGTTCGTCGTCTGCGGCGTGGCGTGCCTCGCGGTCGGCCTGGCCGTCGAGCCGGTCAGCGTCGCGATGCTGCGCGGCGCGCTGCCGACGCTGCTGTACGGCGGGCTGCTGTCGGTCGGCGTCGGCTATACGCTGCAGGTCGTCGCGCAGCGCGACGCTGCGCCCGCGCACGCGGCCGTGATCTTCAGCATGGAAGGCGTGTTCGCGGCGGTCGCCGGCTGGGCCGCGCTCAACGAAACGCTGACGCTGCGCGCGCTCGTCGGCTGCGCGCTGATGCTGGCCGGCCTGCTCGCGTGCCAGTTGCTGCCGAACGGCGACGCGCGGAAAAAGGACGAAGACGCGCTGCCGGCGTGACACGCACCGTCCCTATAATGACGGTTCGCGTGACTTCCACGCCAACCGCTTCCGACAGGCCTGCTCCGTGACGTCCACTTCCGTCGATCCCGCCGCCGACCTGCTGCGCGAACGCGCAGCGCACTACGCCACCCAGGCGGCGCTGTTCCTGCGCGACCAGGCGCTCTCCACCGCGTCGCACGACCTGCGCAGCCCGCTGAACGCGATGCATAGCTGGGCGTACGTGCTCGAGCGCCAGCTCGCCAATGCCGATCCGAACCTGCAGCGCGCGCTTGCGGGCATCCGCACGGGCATCGACCAGCAGGTGACGCTGATCGACGACGTGCTCGATGCGCCGCGCGCGGAAACGCGCACGCTCGCGATCGCGCCGCGGCCGTTCGCGCTGCGTGCGCTGCTCGACGACACGCTCGCGCTCGTCCGTTTTGCGCTCGCCGACGCACGGCAGGTCGCGCTCGACGCGACGCTGCCGGACGACGAACCGTCGCTGTCGGCCGACCGCGAACGCATCGCGCAGGCGCTCTGGACGATGCTGACGGCGGCCGTCGAGGCCAGCGCCGCCGGCAGCCGCGTGACGTTCGCATGCACGCGCGACGGCGCGCAGTTCGTCGCGCACGCCACTTGCACCGTGAGCGCCGGCGCACTCGCCGATCCTGCACAGCCGCATGCGTTCGAATCGTTCGCGCGACGCGAAATGCTGCGCGAGCGCGACGCGAAGCGAATCGCGTGGGCACTCGCGCTGTGCCAGCGCGTCGCGCTCGCGCACGGCGGCACGTTCGCGCATACCGCGTTCGCCGACGGCGCGACCGCCACCATCACGCTCGCCATCCCCCGCGAGGCGCCGGTGTAAGCAATCGGTTGTCCAGAACATTACAAATTCCTTGCCGGCCCTATACTGATGGGCCTGTCATAACCGGAGCGATTCTTTGTTACAGATCTTCGCGCTCATCGGCGCGTTGTTCCTGGTGGCCCTGAACGGGTTCTTCGTTGCGGCCGAATTCGGCCTCGTCAAACTGCGCGCGACGCGCGTCAAGACCCTTGCCCGCAAGCACGGCCTGCGCGGGCGCATCCTCGGCATCGTGCATGGCCGGCTCGATGCGTATCTTTCCGCGTGCCAGCTCGGCATCACGCTCGCGTCGCTCGGCCTCGGCTGGGTCGGCGAACCGGCCTTCGCGGAACTGATCGGCCCGCTGCTCGACCTGATCGGCGTGCAGTCCGAACGCGTCGTGCACCTGATCTCGCTCGTGTTCGCGTTCTCGCTGATCTCGTTCCTGCACATCGTCGTCGGCGAGCTTGCGCCGAAATCGATGGCGATCCGCCAGCCCGAGAAGATCGGCCTGTGGGTCGCGCTGCCGCTCTATGCGTTCTACTGGGCGATGTATCCGGCGATCTGGGTGCTCAACAATAGCGCCAACGCGGTGCTGCGGCTCGCGGGGCTGTCGACCGACCACGGCGGTGACGCGCACTACTCGACCGACGAGCTGAAGCTGATCCTGCGCAGCCGCCGCAGCACGGCCGGCAACGCGGCACAGCCGGCGCGCGGCACGTACAGCAACGACGAGTGGAACACGCTCGCGCATTCGCTCGATTTTTCGTCGATGACCGTGTCGGACCTGATGCGGCCGGCCCATGAAATGATCGGCCTGCGGCGCGACCTGCCGCTGCCCGACAACATGGAGATCGTCGCGCGGCACCGCTTCAGCCGCTATCCGCTGTTCGAGGATGCGTCGCGCGAACAGGTGAGCGGGCTGATCCACCTGAAGGACCTGCTGCTCGCGCGTCACGCGGGCGCGGCGCTCGAAGACCTGTCCGACTACGTGCGCCCCGTGCAGTACGTGAAGCCCGACACCCCGGCGCTCGAACTGTTCCGCCGCTTCCGCAAGGGCGCGCCGCACTTCGCGCTGGTCGGCAACAAGGGCGAGAAGCCGATCGGCTTCCTGACGCTCGACAACCTGCTCGGCGCGCTGGTCGGCCAGATCCACGACGAGTTCCGCCAGGGCGATGCCGACTGGAGCCGCCTCGACGACGGCACGCTGATGGGCAAGGGCAGCCTGCCCGTCGTGTCGCTCGAGCAGGCGCTCGGCATCGACATCGACGAAGGCCGTGCGGAATCGGTCGGCGGCCTCGTGATCCAGGCGCTCAGCGACCTGCCGACCGAAGGGCAGCGCGTGTCGTTCGACCGCTTCGACGTCGTCGTGAAGAAGATGAACGGGCCGCGCATCGTGCTCGTGCGCGTCTATCCGAAGATCGCGAAGGAGGCCGACGAATGACGGCCCCTCGTTGTCGTCGCCGCGCGCGATGAACGCAACGCTGCCGCGCTGCTGCGTGATCACGCCGGAACCGGCGTCCGCGTCGGCGGCCGATTGCGATGCGTTCCTCGACCGGCTGTCGGCCGTGCTCGCGCGCGGCGAGACGCTCGTGCAACTGCGCGTGAAATCGCTCGATGCGGCCGCGTTCGCGCGGCTCGCCGCCGCGGCGCTCGCGCGCTGCGATGCAGCCGGCGCGCACCTGATGCTGAACGGCCCGATCGATGCAGCCGGCGTGATGCGGCTCGACGGCGCCGGCTGGCATCTCGACGGCACCGCGCTGCGCGCCGCCGCGCAGCGGCCGTTGCCGGCCGGACGATGGGTGTCCGCCGCCTGCCACACGCGTGACGACCTGCTGCTGGCCGCACGCGCCGGCGCGGACTTCGTCACGCTGTCGCCCGTGTTGCCGACGCTCAGCCACCCCGGTGCGCCGGCGCTCGGCTGGAACCGATTCGACGCGCTGGCCGCGCAGGCCGCGATGCCCGTCTACGCGCTCGGCGGGATGACGCGCGCGCATCTCGACGACGCGCGCCGTCACGGCGCGTACGGCATCGCGGGCATTCGCGGGTTCTGGTAACTCGGGGAGTTCCGGCAGTGCAGCCGCCGGGCGCGGGCGCGCCCGGACGTTCGGACAGAGTTATGCGTTCACACGCCCAGGCGCTCGTCAGGCGTTCAGGTTCGGACGCGCCCCGCGCCACGAGCCGTCGTCGATGCGACGCACGTCGTGCGTGAGCGCGTACCGGTTGACGTCACCCGTCAGCCACGCAACGAGCGAGTACGGCGGCAATTCCCCTTCATCGACCCGGTCGCGCGCACGCGCCGGCGTCTCGAACACGACCTGCCCTCTCGGCGCATCGAACGGCACCGCGTCGGGCGACAGATTCAATGCGATCGTCAGCGTCTCGTCGTCGGCGAGCCGCCATGACGCGAGCAGCGCGTCGGCATCGCCGTCGCCGTCCGCCTTCAGCGCATGCGCGTCCTGCGGCCGGCAATCGGACAGCCGCGGCGCGATCAGCTTCGCGCGCACCGCGAGCGCCGACTGCACGAAATGCGCGCGATCGGCGTCGCACGCGGTTTCGTCGAAGATCAGCGGGATTTGCGGCGTGAGCAGCGACAGCGCGAGCCCGGCCAGGCCGGCCTCCTGCCCTCGCTCGCCCTGGCCGCAGTCGCGCCACGCGCCATCGGACAGCACCAGCGACGTCAACGACAGCCCGGTTTCGGCGGCCATGCCTTCTGCCGGCGCAGCCGGCTGAAACGCCGCGCCGGCCGCGGTCAGCGCGCGGGCGAGCGTATGGATCGACTGGTGCGTGGAAATGCCTTCGTGGGCCGATGTGTCGCGCCCCGTCAGCCGGTGCAGCGCGCGTTCGCCGCAACCGTTCCACTGCGCATCGAAATGGGTATCGGCGAGATGCGCCGGATGGCGCTCGCTGCCGAGCACGAGATGGATGAACCGGTCGGCCGGCACGGCCGCGCGCACGCGGTCCGCGATCTCGCGCAGCCACGACACGCCGATCCGGTCGGCCTCGCGCAGGCGCAGCCCGTCGCAACGGTATTCGTCGATCCAGTACAGCGCGTTGTCGCAGAAGAAATCGCAGACGTCCGGATGATCGAGCGCCAGCGGCGGCGCCTGCAGCGGATCGTCGCGGGTATGGAAGAACGGCTCCGTGAAGTGGCGCAGCGCGTCGGTGCCGCTGCCGAAGCGCGCGTAGTCGAGTTCCAGCAGCACCGCGAGGCCGAAGCCATGAGCGTCGTCGATCAGCGCCTTCAGCGCATCGGGGCCGCCTTCGACGGCAAGCGGCGCGAACGGCAGGCTGTCGTGCGGCGACGCGAGCAGTTCCAGCGCGGTCACGCCGAGGCGCGCGAGCTGCGGCAGGCGGCGGCGCACGCCGGCGAAGCCGCCCACCGCATGCGGGCGAATCGCGTAGAGCGCCATGTCTTCCCACGCGCGCCCGCGCCAGAACGTGTTGCGCCACGTGAACGCGCGCGGATCGACGACCTCGCTCGGGCCGTTGAGCCCTTCGGGTTGCGAGCGCGACGCGGGATCGGGAATCGACACGGCATCGTCGAGGCGATAGCGGTAACGCGCACCCGCGCCGCAATCGGCGAACACTTCGAACCAGTTCGTGCCGGCGGCCGTCATCGGGACGAGCGTCGGGCCGTAGCCGGTATCGAGTTCGAGTTGGACCTGCGTGCTGCCCGGCGCCCACACGCGAAAATGCGTGCGCTGTGTCGTGCCGAGCGCGCCACAGGGCTGCGCGCCAAACGGCAAACAATGAATGTAGTGCTGCGCGTACGGATCGTGCGGACAATCGGACATCATGCGCTCCTCGTGCGTGCCGAGCGGCATGGCCGCGCCACTGGCGCGGCGCATCGGGGCCCGGCATGCGACGGCCAGGCGGGGGGAGAGAATCGAGTATGCGCCGGATTCGCCACCGCGATGCATCATGTTCAGACATTTTTAAATGCGAATCGACCCCTGGAAAATCGGCAGTCCACGCTTGCCGAATCGGGTAGTCGGCATACCGGAATGACCGCTCGCCTTGTTGCGTCGACCACGCACGCTTACGCTCTGCGCGATGCTCGCGGACACGTCGTCCGCGCCCGACCCGAGGACCCCGCCATGTCGCTTCCCGCCAGCGCCGCGAAATTCGATCCGGTACGCGCACACGAATACGCCGAACAATCGCGCATCGCGCTCGCCGGCTACGATGCCTGCCACGAACTGACCGCATGCATGCTCGCGTCGGCGATCGGCGTGCCCGATGCGCGGATACTCGTCGCGGGCGCGGGCGGCACGGGGCAGGAAATCTGCGTGGCGGCCGCGCTCGAGCCGGGCTGGCAATTCACGGCCGTCGACCCGTCCACGCCGATGCTCGCGCTCGCGCGCACGAACGTCGAAACCGCCGGCTGCGGTGCGCGCACGACATTCGTCGAGGACAACGTCGATGCGCTGCCCGGCGCCCCCGCGTTCGACGGCGCAACGCTGATCGGCGTGCTGCATCACGTCCCGGGCGACGCTGCGAAGGCTGCGCTGCTGCACGCGATCGCGCGACGCCTGAAGCCCGGCGCGCCGCTCGTGCTCGCCGGCAATCATCGCCGCTACGCGGACCACCCTCGCCTGCTCGACGCGTGGCAGCAACGCTGGCGCATGAAGGGCGCCACGCCCGACGCCGTGCGCACGCAACTCGCGAAGATCCTGCAGGGCGCCGATCCGCCCGCATCCGAGGAAGCCGTGTTCGGCCTGCTGCGCGACGCGGGCTTCGATGCGCCGCTGCGTTTTTTCGCGAGCCTGTTCTGGGGTGCGTGGATCGCGGTGCGGCGCGCATAACGGCTTGAAGCGGTTCGAAACGACGGGCGACGCGGCGCGTACTCGCCGCGCGCGCTGGGTATGATGTCGTTCCCGCCCCCTTCCGGCCTCGACATGCTCACCGTCCATCACCTGAACAACTCGCGCTCGCAGCGCGTGCTCTGGCTGCTCGAAGAACTGGATGTGCCGTACGAGATCCTGCGCTACGAGCGCGATCCGAAAACGATGCTCGCGCCGCCCGCGCTGCGCGCGATCCATCCGCTCGGCAAGTCGCCCGTCGTCACCGACGACGGCCGCACGTTCGCCGAATCGGGCGCGATCATCGAGTACCTGGTCGAACGCTACGGCAACGGGCGCCTCGCGCCGCCGCCCGGCACGCCCGAGCGGCACGATTTCACGTACTGGCTCCACTACGCGGAAGGGTCGGCGATGCCGCCGCTGCTGCTCAAGCTCGTCGCGCTGCGGATCGCGCATGCGCCGATGCCGTTCTTCGCACGGCCGATCGCGCGCAAGATCGCCGCCACGCTGCAGTCGGGCTTCGTCGATCCGCAGATCGCGCTGCATCTCGGCCATATCGACGGCGCGCTGAATCGCACCGGCTGGTTCGTCGGCGACGGCTTCAGCGCGGCCGACATCCAGATGAGCTTTCCGCTCGAAGCCGCGACCGCGCGCGGCGGCGGCAGCCGGTATCCCGCGATCGCGCGCTTTCTCGACACGATCCACGCGCGGCCGGCGTACCAGCGGGCACTGGAACGCGGCGGTCCGTACGACCTGCTCAAGTAACCGGCGTCAACTCAGCAACCCCGCCGCGACGTTGATCGACAGCCCGAGCACGGCCATGTTGAAGTAGAACGACAGGATCGACTGCGCGAGCACCGCGCGCCGCGCGGAGCGGTTCGCCAGCGATATGTCGGCGGTCTGCGACGCGACCGCGAGCGTGAACGCGAAATACAGGAAATCCCAGTAATCGGGTTCGGGGTTCCGGTCCGGGAAGCGCAGCGCGCGGTCGCTGCTCGGCGAGCCGTAATAGAGCCGCGCATAGTGCAGCGTGAAGATCGTCGGAATCAGGAACCACGCGCCGAACAGCGTCGCGCCCGTGATCGCGTAATGGCTGAGCCCCGCGCGGAAGCCGACGCTCTTGGCGGTCGCGAGCTCGATCGCGATCGCTGCCACGCTCGCGACGGTCGCGAGGCAGACGACGGTCAGCACGGTCGTCGCGTTTTCGTCCTCGCGGATCGCGACTTCGCGCACCTTGTGATGATGCGCGGTGACCATGCGCACCCACATCAGCACGAGATACAGCCAGACCGCGCAATCCCAGCCGATCAGCGTACGTGCGGTCAGACGCAGCGGAAACGGCAGCAGCACCGCGCACAGCAAGCCCGCGACGAACGCCGCGACCATGCGCGGCCGGTTGCGTAATACCTGCGGATAAAACGTCATCGTGAAATTCCGAAAGCGGATGGAAAGGGTTCGAACGGTACGCGGGACGGCCCGCTGCGTCGCGCCGGCGGGTACCGCGCCCCGATTATCGCCATTCCATCGCGACGTGGCGACGGGCACGAGCGCCTAAGATACTGGGATGACTGCCACCGCCTCCCTCTGCCGCCACCCCGCGAACACGGCCGGCCGCGACTTCGTCGTCGGCGACCTGCACGGCTGCGTGGACGTGCTGCGCGCGCTGCTGCACGACATCCGCTTCGATCCGGCCCGCGACCGCCTGTTCTCGGTCGGCGATCTCGTCGACCGTGGCCCCGCGTCCGAAACCGCGCTCGACCTGCTCGACCGCCCGTGGTGCCACGTCGTGCGCGGCAATCACGAGGAAGTGCTGAGCCTCGTGTCGCACGGCAAGCTGTCGCCCGACGCGTGGCGCGGGATCGGCGGCGACTGGGGCGCCGACCTGCCGCCGGAACGGCTGCACGCGCATGCGGCACGCGTCGACGCGCTGCCGCTGGTGCGCGTGATCGGCGACGGCCCCGAGCGCTTCAACGTGCTGCATGCGGAATTTTTCGGGTCGGACGCCGACCTCGATACGGGCAGCTATTCGCACGACGTGCGCGAACGGCTGATCTGGGGCCGCGATCTGGTCCAGGGGCTCGCCGATCCGACGCGGCAGGCCGGACTGTCGCTGACCTGCACCGGGCACACGCCCGTGCGCGCGCCGCAGCGGATCGGCGCGCAGTGGTTCATCGACACCGGCGCGTTCGCGCCTTCCGGGCGGCTCACGCTCGCCGAGCCGCGCACCGGCAGCACGTGGTCGATGACGCAGGCCGAGGCGCGCGAACGCCACGCGGGCGACTGGCCGCTGCCTTAGTCCCCTCGCGCCTTCACTCCCGCAACAGCCCGCGAGCGAACGCTAGCCGACCTGGTTCAGTTCGAACACCGCGTCGACGGCCGAGCCGTTCCAGTTGTATTCGAGGTAGGCCGCGTGATGGCAGTCGCGCAGCAGCGCGGTGCGGAATGCAGCCAGACACTCGCCGCCCGGGTCGCGCACCGACGGATAGACGATCCCCGCGCCGCCCGCGTTGCGCACCGCGCGGCCGAGCGCCTGCCCCGCGCTGTAATCGAGCGGATGCAGCAATGCGGGATCGCGCTGCGGCCACGTGCGCACGTCGGCCACGTCGCCCTGCGCGAACACCGTGTAGAGCCGCATCTGCTGGCGCATCGGCGGCTCCTTCGTCGCGGCCAGGAACAGCGCGCCGTGATAGCGCGTTTCGGCGATCGCGGTGTCGCGCGAGCGGGCGCAGTAGAACACGCCGTAGCTGCCGTCGGAAAAACGGCTGCCCTGCGGATTCAGGTGCGTGAACGCGGCCATGATCGGCCCCCAGCCCAGCCCGTAGCGACGCTCGGCGGGCGGCACCAGGTCGAGCGTGCCGACTTCGTTGCGGATGCGGTCGTTGGTCAGCGATTCGAGCGCGTACAGCGCGTCGAAATCGTCCGCCGACGCGACGCGGTCGAACAGGTTGATGGCAGGGAAACGGGTGGGGATCACACGATAGGCAGGCGCCCAGTCGACGGCGGTCGTGGGCCATTGTTTTGCTTCGATCGGCATCGTCACGCCCAGCCACCTCGCATCGCGTCGAGATATTGCCGGACGGCGACCAGATCGCCGACGTTGCCGGCCAGCATCCGGTCGAGTGCGCGCTTGCCGCCGAACGGCGCGGCATCGTTGGGCCGCTTGACCCATGCGTCGGCCGCGGCCGGCTGCGGCAGCAGGATCTGCAGCGCCTTGTAGATGCCGAGCAGCAGCGACAGCCGCTCGAGCGTATCGCGCGGCAGCCGCGCCGATTCCGGCGCCGCCTTCCACTTGAAGAACGTCGAACGGCCGGGCGACCCGAGCAGCACGATCTGCTCGTCGATCGTCAGTTCCCAGTCGCGCGCGATGTTGAAAAATGCACGCAGGCCGGCCGCCGACATCTGCGCAAACGAAGCCTGCGGCGGGGCGGAATGCGAATCGTAGGCAGGCTGTGACATGATCGTTAGTCTCGAAATGAATTCACTAACAAGACTAGTCCATTTTCGTATTTTTGCAAGGGTCGACACCCGACGATCGGCCATTTCTTCCGGCAAAACGATATTTTTTGTCCATTCTGGACTCTTATTTTATTTTCTGCGTTAATGGCCATACGGACAGCGCGTGCAGACGCGGTCCTGTCCGCGGAACCGTGTCGCACAGAACCGGAAGCACCACGCCAAGGAAACGCACCATGAAGAGACTGATTGCCGCTGTTTCGATCGCCCTGCTCGCGGTATCCGCAGGCCCCGCCGCCGCGAAGGACTGGACCACGATCCGCTTCGGCACCGACGCCAGCTACGCGCCGTTCGAGTCGAAGGCGCCCGACGGCAAGCTCGTCGGCTTCGACATCGACCTCGGCAACGAGATCTGCGCGCGCCTGAAGGCGAAGTGCGTGTGGCTCGAGAACGATTTCGACGGAATGATTCCGGCGCTGAAGGCGAAGAAGTTCGACGCGGTGCTGTCGTCGATGTCGATCACGCCGCAGCGCGCGGAGCAGATCGGCTTCACGACGAAGATCTACAACCAGCCGACGCGGCTCGTCGTGAAGAAGGGCTCGCCGCTGCTGCCGACGGCCGAATCGCTGAAGGGCAAGTCGATCGGCGTCGAGCAGGGCACGACGCAGGAAAGCTATGCGAAGGCGTACTGGGGCAAGCAAGGCGCGAACGTCGTGTCGTACCAGAACCAGGACGGCGTATATGCGGACCTGACCTCGGGCCGCCTCGACGCGGCACTTCAGGATGAGGTGCAGGCCGCGATCGGGTTCCTGAAATCGCCGCGCGGCGCGAACTACCAGTTCGTCGGGCCCGAACTCGTCGACGAAAAGGTGCTCGGCATCGGCGCCGGCATCGGGCTGCGCAAGGAAGACACCGACCTGAAGGCGAAGATCGACCGCGCGATCGTCGACATGGTCAAGGACGGCACCTACAAGCGGCTCGCGTCGAAGTACTTCGACTTCGACATCTACGGCGGCTGAAACGGCGTCGCGCGCGTACGGGCGACACTCCCGTCGCGCGCGTCCGACCGCCCCCCCCTCACCCCCCGGGCGGCGACGGCATTGCGCCGTTCACCGCCGCATCGAGTTCGTCCTCCGTCGCGTGCACTGCGCAACGTGTCGAATCTGATTCGGATTGCAGATCAATTGCACCGGCTCGCGCGAACGATGGATAACGCGACCGGATATCGTGCGAATTCAGTAGCCGAAGATCGGGCGTCGCGATACCGGCGCCCGTGTGCACATGCCCTTCCGAATCGGGTCTGCGCGCAGGAAAGTGCCGACCCGGCGCGGATGACCGGCAATCAGCCGGATCCGCCTCGCACCGGGCGCGGAGAGATGGCCTGTCGATGCATGCCGGCCGGCTGCGAGAGCGACGTTCGACCGGCGATGCCCCGCATCACTGCGATCGCGGCCTGCGAGCCGCGGCGTGTGGCGATCGATCATTTTTCTACCCCGTTTTCAGTCTGATGCTTGTTCCGGCAACCGGACGATGCCGGTGCCCCGACGATCAGGCGACGACGTTCCATGCTCGCCGGAACGCGACTGCTGCGCCGCGCTCCGCCGCCGCATCCCCGCGGACTGCGTCCTGGCCGGTACTGACAGGATTCGCTGCAGAACCGGCCGGACCTCGCGTCGTCGACTTTCGTACGTTCATATTCGCAAGGAGCGGGCCAGCTTCGCGCGAGCCCATCCGCACAAGGGGTTCGGCGCGCGGGACGACGGCCGGAACGGGTGCGGAATACCGGAAGTTGCGAATCTGAAACATGCGGCGCGCGGCATGCGCCGGCCGCGTGGCGGCCTAGCCTTGCGGGATAAGGCTGAACAATCGACATGGAATTTTTACCGGCCGGCACCGTTCCGATCGGTCCGATTCGCCGCGGAAATTCGCCCGGTTGCCGACGCGAAATGTTTCATGCGCTTTACATGCGGTCGGCGGCATCGGCGCCGCCGCTCGTGCGCGGGCCGGCCTCGTCGTCACGATGCTGCTCGCGCACGGCACCGCGATGCCCGGGCTTGCGCGCGCATGGAGCGTCGTCGCGGTCGTGCCGTGCATGCCGCCCGTCACGTTCGTGCTGCATCGGCCCTGGACGTATCGCCGAACGCCGACACCGAACCGGGTCACGCGCTTGACGCGCCGCTCAGCCGACGCGCTGATGCCCCGCGTCGCCGGACGGCGCGCCGTCGTGCCCGCCGTTGTTGTCGTGATCGTTCAGCCCGTGCTCGATCATCATCCGGTAGAGCGTCACGCGCGAGATGCCGAGTTCGGCGGCAGCCTTGTTGATCCGGTGATCGTTGCGCAGCAGCGCATTCTCGATCGCGGCGCGCTCGGCGAGCGCCCTCGCCTGTTCGAGCGTCACGGGTTCGGTTTCGCCCGGCGTCTCGAGCCCGAGATCGTGCGGCGTCAGCAGCCGGCTCTCGGCCATCACGATCGCGCGCCGCACGCGATTGATCAGCTCGCGCACATTGCCGGGCCACTCGTAGCGGCGCATCGCGTCGAGCGCGGCCGACGTGAAGCCGCTGATCTTGCGGCCGCTGTCGGACTTGAACTTCTGCAGCACGTAATGCGCGAGGATGTCGATGTCCTTGCCGCGCGCGCGCAGCGGCGGCTCGTGGATGCGCAGCACGCACAGGCGGTGATAGAGATCCGCGCGGAAGCGCCCGGCCTCGACCGCGCCGTCGAGATCCACGTGCGTCGCCGAGATGATCCGCACGTCGACTGTGATCGACTCCTGTCCGCCGAGCCGTTCGATCTTCCCTTCCTGCAGGAAGCGCAGCAGGCTCGCCTGGCTCTCGACCGGCATGTCGCCGATCTCGTCGAGAAACAGCGTGCCGCCGTTCGCCGATTCGATCCGGCCCGCGCGCCGCTGGTTCGCGCCGGTGAACGCGCCGCGCTCATAGCCGAACAGCTCCGACTGCAGCAGGTGATGCGGAATCGCCCCGCAGTTGATCGCGACGAACGGCCCCTTGCCGCGGCCGGAACGCTCGTGAATCGCGAGCGCCGTCAGTTCCTTGCCGGTGCCCGACTCGCCGGAGATGAATACGCTCGCGTCGGTCTTCGCGACCTTGCGGATCGTGCTGAACAGCTGCTGCATCGCCTCGCAGTTGCCGATCATCCCGTGCTCGCCGATCGACGCCGCATAAGCTGCGCCGTCGACGCGGTCGAGCGCGGCCATCCCGCGCGCATGGCCGAGCACATGCGAAATCCATTCGTAGGGCAGCGGCAGCGTCACGTAATCGAAACAATAGCTGCGGATCAGTTCGCGCACGGCGGGACCGATCGTGATGCCGGCCTGCGCGATCGAAATCCAGCCGATCGCAGGCTGGCTCAGGCACGCTTTCAGCGCCGGATAGTCGCGCGACGTGAACCCCGTGAAATCGACCAGCCCGGCGGCGACGTTTACGCCGGACGTCATGTTCTGCGCGGCGCCGGCTGTCTTCGCGACCGCGATCTCCCAGCCGAGCCCGCGCAGTTGCGCAAGCAGCGGCTCGTCGGGCGTACGCATGATCACGAACAGCTTGCGGCCGGCCTCGGGAGCGGTGACGGACACGGGCGTCGTCTCGGGCGCCGCATTCCCGTTTGCGTCGGGTGACCTTGCAACCATCGTTGTTCCCCGCTTGGCGTTGGTATCGTGCGCCGGCTCGCCGACGCATACGACGGACCACGATCGAACTGACATATTGGCCGCATTTCCGTCCGAATAAAATCCCCCTGCGCATGAATCGTGCATGAGGTTGAGGTTGTCATGAACGGTATATCGACGCGGCCGGCCTGCGGCTAGATGGGTGTTATCCCGGTGGCGGGCGCCGCGCAAACCCGGAACGGGCGGGCGCGCTGTGCGCAAAGCCGCGCCGGTGCTGGCGCGCGGCGTTCGCGTACGATGCGGCGCACGCAGAATCGGCACGCCGTCGGGGGTGTGCGCGGCCGGTCGACCGGACAGCCGGATGCCCGCGCAACCGGTTCCGGTTGATTTCGGTTAATCGTCGGAGGAAGCCGGCATGATGCAGGAACGCAACATGCGCGGCCCGACGCCGTTCATGGCAGCGCGACGGCTTGTGTCAGAAACGGATGGTGTCAGCGGCCCGATGCGACCGGCGCCAGCGCGTTCGCGCGGCCGCGGCCGGCCGGCGTGCCGCCGTGTTCGCCGTAGGTGGCGACGAGCGCGTCGACCCGCGCGAGATGGTGATGGTTGTCGTGATCCCACGGATGGAAGCCCGGCCGGAAAAAGCTCAGCCACTCGCCCGCGATGCGCGGGAACAGCCCGCGGCGCGGCCCGTACAGGAACGCGATCGTCCGCAGCATCCCGCGCACGTGATGTCCGGCGCCGCGATCGCGCCACAGCAGCGTCGCGTGCATCAGGAACACGGCCGGCCAGAACGTCAGCGTCGTCAGCAGATATACGCCGATGCGGATCAGGTAACGCCGCAGCCCCGGCTTCATCACGGCATTCCACACGTCGAACGACACGGCCTTGTGCTCGGTTTCCTCGAGCGCGTGCCATATCCACATCTGCCGGTAGCCTTCGACCGAGCCTTCGAGGCGCGTCGGGTCGCGCAGCAGCCATTCGGCGAGCATCGCCGTGTAGTGCTCCGCCGCGACCGTATGCGCGAGCTGCACCGAATGCGGCAGCTTGCGCTTCATATAGCCGAGCACCGCCCACACGCGCTTGTCGAGCTTGCGCGCGGGCAAGCGGTTCGCCTGCATCAGTTCGTTGTATTCGACGTGCTCGCGCGTATGCATCGCTTCCTGGCCAATGAAGCCGAGCACCTGCTGCTTCAGTACCGGATCGTCGATCCGGTCGCGGTAATTGCGCACCGAGTCCATGAAAAAGCGCTCGCCGGCCGGAAACAGCAGCGACAGCGCGTTGAAGAAATGGGTCACGTGCGACCCGAGGCCATGCCAGTCCTTCGCGCGTTCGACCGGCAGATCGAAGCGCAGGTCGCGGCGCACTGGCATGATCCCGGCTGCGGTAGCGGAAGCGGCTGACTTCATGTTCATCGTTCTCCTGTTCCGGAGCGGCCCGGCGCGTCGTCCGACGCGGCCGGCGCAGGCCCCGGCGGCACATCGCGCACCGCCAAAATCTTGACATCGACAGATGTAAAGATAGGCCGCCCGCGCCGACGCACGCAAGCCGCGCGGTAGATGCCCGCTTCCAAACAGCGCACGGTCGGAAAGGCGGGAAAAACGACGTTCGAACAGCGCTCGGGCGGGCCGCGATTCGAACGCGCACGCTGTCCTGCGAACGAGACGAGGCGGTCGATGCTGTGACTCGCCATCTGCCCGAACGCCCCGCGCGACGGGCGTTTCGACGTATCCGGCGGCGGCGTGCAGCATATGGAATACCGCCCCGGTAGCACCGATTCATACGCGCGGCGCACTCGCACGGTGCAACCTCGGTCGCGCGGCCCGTGAAAAATTCAAACGCGCGTTCCATTCGCATTTTCGGCGATCGCGGACGCGGCGCCTCGCAGCCGTCCGCGACACGCGTGCCGGCGGGTGAAAGCCACGTGCGACGGCCCGCTGCGGGCTCGCCTACAATAGCGGTCTTACGCAACCCTCTTTCAGGAGTAGTCATGTCTGTCATCACGACCGAATCGGGCCTCAAATACGAAGACCTGACCGAAGGCACCGGCGCGGAAGCACAAGCCGGCAAGACCGTCAGCGTCCACTACACGGGCTGGCTGACCGACGGTCAGAAATTCGATTCGAGCAAGGACCGCAACGACCCGTTCGCGTTCGTGCTCGGCGGCGGCATGGTCATCAAGGGCTGGGACGAAGGCGTGCAGGGCATGAAGGTCGGCGGCGTGCGTCGCCTGACGATCCCGCCGCAACTCGGCTACGGCCCGCGCGGCGCAGGCGGCGTGATTCCGCCGAATGCGACGCTCGTGTTCGAAGTCGAACTGCTCGACGTCTGACGACGCACCCGGCCGTTTCCTTCCGATGGAACGCATCGCCTCCCCCGCCATCGCGCTGCGCCGCTACGACACGTGCGAAGCGTCGGACGTGCACGACTTCCACCAGGTCGTGCTCGGCGTCGATGGCGCGATGGTGATGGCGGTGGACGGGATCGGCCGGCGCATCGACCGGCACGCGGCGTGGCTGATTCCGGCCGGCGCGCGCCACGACTATGCGGGCCTCGGCGACAATCGCCAGCTCGTGATCGACCTGCCCGCGGCATCGCTCGCGGTGCCGCAGCGGTTGTTCGACCGCGCACGCGCCGTGTCGATCGATCCGGCCCTGACGTCGCTCGTCGCGCAGGTCGCGGCGGCCGCCGCGCAACTCGATGCGCCGGCCGGCAACGCACGGCAGGCAGCCGCGCACCGTTTCCAGTGGCAGGCCGCCGCGCGCCTGTGCGGCGCGCTCATCGACGATGCCGGCATCGCCGCGCCCGCGTCGGGCCTCGATTTCGCGCGCATCGACCGCTGGCTGCGCGCGCGGCTCGCCGAGCCGCTGCGCATCGCCGATCTCGCCGCGCATTGCGGCTACGGGATGCGCCGGTTTCATCAACTGTTCGTCGACGCGTTCGGCGAAACGCCGCATCGCTATTTGCAGCGGCTGCGGCTCGACGCGGCGGTCGTGCTGCTCGCCGACGGCCGGCATCCGCTCGTCGACATCGCGGGCATGGTCGGCTTCGCGGATCAAAGCACGTTCACGCATGCGTTCACGAAGCGCTTCGGCGTTGCGCCGGGACGCTGGCGCGGCGAGCGGCATTGAGCGAATCCGTCTCCCTGAGCTGAGCACGCGTCGATCCACGTAGCCGCACGGTTCGGCAAACCGCGTTCGAGCCGGTCCGGCCGCAACCTTCGTCGCCCCCGCTTCGTTTCCGCTCGCAACTGCGCTATAGCGCGGCGCGCTCACCGCCGCGTCGCGCCCGCTTCGTCGCCGACCTTCCTCACGACCGTCTCGGCCGCCTTCACGGGCCGGCCGTCGTCGTGCCGCAGCGCGAGCTTGCGGATCGCGCGCCCCGTATTGCGGTCGACCAGCACCGAATGCGGCTCGCCGCGCGCGAACAGGTTCGCCTCGCCCCACTGCCGCAGCATCACGATGACCGGAAACAGCCCCTCGCCCTTTTTGGTCAGCGCGTATTCCTGATACGCGGTGCCGTCCGACGCCGGCACGACGTCGAACACGCCGGCGTCCACCAGCATCCTGAGCCGGTCGGACAGGATGTTGCTCGCGACACCGAGGCTCGCGCGGAAATCGCCGAAGCGGCGCACGCCGTCGAACGCATCGCGCACGATCAGCAACGCCCAGCGATCGCCGACGATATCGGTCGCCCGCGCCACCGGGCACGGCGAATCCGCAAGACTTTTCTGCCTGGCCATGTTCCTCTCCGCAGTCGTGCCGGCCGCCTTCACGGCAGCGCCGGCCATCCGTGCGCGGGCCCGTCGCCCACCGCACAACAGGTTGCATTTTAAAACTACTTTTCCTACACTCACACCAGTTTCAAATTGCAACTACTTTGCGTGAGGAAACCGATGGCGTCTTCCTGTCATTCAAGCACCGTTGCGTCGAATGCTGCGAATGCATCGAACACGGCGCATCCGGCCGGCGACGGCCGCCTGTCCGCGGCCCGCGTCTCGCTGCTGGCCGTCTGCTGCGCGGCGAGCGTCGCGAACGTCTACTACGCGCAGCCGCTGCTCGATTCGATCGCGCGGGATTTCGGCGTGTCGCAAGCCGCGGTCGGCGGCGTCATCACCGCCACGCAGCTCGGCTGCGCGCTCGCGCTGCTGTTCGTCGTGCCGCTCGGCGATCTGCTGAACCGCAAGCGGCTGATCGCCGTGCAGCTTCTGCTGCTGACGGCGGCCTGCATCGGCGTGGCGGCAGCATCGACGCGCGTCGCGCTGCTGGCGGGGATGGTCGCGGTCGGACTGCTCGGCACCGCGATGACGCAAGGGCTGATCGCGTGCTCGGCCGCGCTCGCGGGCGCCGGCGAACGCGGGCGCGTGGTGGGCGCCGCGCAGGGCGGCGTCGTGATCGGGCTGCTGGCCGCACGCTCGGTGGCCGGCGTCGTCACCGATGTCGCCGGCTGGCGCGCGGTCTATCTCGTCTCGGGTGCGCTCGCGATCGCGATGCTCGCCGTGCTGTCGCGGCTGTTGCCCGACACGAACGGGCCGCGCGAACGCATCGGTTACGCGGCGCTGCTGCGATCGATGGTGTCGCTGCTTCGCGACGAACGCGTGCTGCGCGCGCGCGGCGCGATCGCGCTGCTGATGTTCGCGGCGTTCAGCATCTTCTGGAGCGCGCTGGTGCTGCCGCTGAGCGCACCGCCGCATTCGATGTCGCATACGCAGATCGGCGCGTTCGGCCTCGTCGGCGCACTGGGTGCGGCGGCCGCCACGCGCGCGGGCCGGCTTGCCGATCGCGGGCGCGGCGAAGCGACGACCGGCGCCGCGCTCGCGCTGCTCGCGTGCTCGTGGCTGCCGCTCGCGTTCGGCAATACGTCGATTGCGCTGCTGATCGTCGGCATCGTGTTGCTCGACGTCGGCGGGCAGGCCGTCCACGTCGTCAACCAGAGCATGATTCTCGGCACGCGGCCCGACGCGCATGCACGGCTCGTCGGCTGCTACATGCTGTTCTACTCGGCCGGCAGCGGGCTCGGCGCGATTGCGTCGACGATGATGTATGCGCGCGCCGGATGGACGGGCGTCTGCGCGCTCGGCGCGGTCGTCAGCGTGGCCGCGCTCGGTGTGTGGGCCGCGACGCTCAGGCGCGCGTGACGCATGCCGGCGATGTGGATCGGGAGGGGAAAGCGGGCGCGCCCGTAGCGGGCGGCCGGTGCGCGAACCGGCCGCGCATGCGCGCCGGTTCGATCTTCGGTTCGGCACGCACGGTGCGCGCCGCGGGCGTTCAGCCTGCCGCCCGGATCGCCTCTTCGTACACGCCGGCGACGCGCCGCGCGATCACCGCGTTGTCGAAATGATCGCGTGCATAGCGCTTGCACGCGGCCTCGTCGGGCAGCGCGATCGCACCCGACAGCGCGCCGCCGAGCCCTTCCGCGATCGCGTCCGCGCCGGTCGACGGCAGCACGAGATCGTTGGACAGCCCCGCCACCGCCTCCGGCAGCCCGCCGACCGGTGTGACCAGCACGGGCGTGCCGGACGCGAGCGATTCGACGGTGATCAGCCCGAAGCCTTCGAGCGCGACCGTCGGCACGACGCTGACCGTCGCCGCGCGGTACAGCGCCGCGAGATGATGGTCGGGCACGAAGCCGAGCAGCTTCACGTTGTCCTGCAGCCCCGCCGCGTCGATGCGCTGCTGCAGTTCCTCGCCGATCTTGCCCTTGCCGGCGATCAGCAGCAGCACGTCCGGATGACGGTGCTTGACGAGGCCGATCGCGTCGATCAGGTCCTCCAGCCCCATGCGCCGCACGAGCCGGCGCACGGCCAGCACGATCGGCCGGTCCTGCGGCAGTTGCAGCTTGTGCCGCGCCTCGGCGGGTGTGAGCGGCGTGTCGAACTGCGCGGTATCGACGCAGCCGGGAATCACGCGCACACGCGACGGCTCGATCCCGTAGCGATTCGTCAGGATCTGGCCGAACGCCTGCGACAGCACGATCAGCCGCGACGAGCGCGTATAGACGGCCTGCTCGAGATAGCGCTTCGCGCGCTGCCCGAGCGTCGCGGCACCCTCGACCTGGCTTTCGTCGGCCCACGGCCCCTGGAAATGCGACACCTGCGGAATCCCGCGCGTCACGTCGAGGCCCGGGAACGTGTACAGCGCGAAGTGCGACGAAATCACGTCCGGCCGCTCGCTGCGGATCTCCTCGCGCAGCGCGCGCCGCGCGGCGAGCATCCGGCGCGCGAGCGTCTGCGACGCGGGACCGAAGCCCTGGATCGCGCCGCCCGTGTCGTCGGCGACCTTCGGCGAGCCCGCGACGAGCCCGCGCACCTCCACGCCCGCGCCCGGCAGCGCGCCGACGAGCGAGTAGTACATCCGGTCGAGGCCGCCCGCACGTTCGGGGAACCAGTGCATGCCGATCTGCAACGATTTAATCGGCCGGGAAGATTGGGACATCACGATTGCTCCTGCGTGACTGCATGCTCGACCCGCTCGAACGCGGACGGCTGCGTGGGTTGGCCGATGCGCCGGTAGAGCGCGACGTACTGGGCACCCATGTGCGCCCAGCCGAAACGGGTCATCAGTTCGCGGGCCGCGTCGCCCATCGCGCGGCAGGTGTCGCGCGACGCCGCGAGCGAACCGATCGCCTGCGCGAGCGCGGCCGGATCGTCCGGATCCTCCAGCACGATCCCGCATTCGCGCGTGATGATTTCCGCGCCGCCCGCGGTGCGCGCGGTGACGACCGGCAGTCCGGCCGCCATCGCCTCGAGCAGCGACAGGCTCATCGCTTCGTAGCGCGACGGAAACACATACGCGTCGACCGAGCCCATCAGCGTCGGCATGTTTTTCACGAGGCCGAGGAAATGCACGCGCGAATCGATTCCGAGCGCGCGCGCTTCTTCCGGGTACGGGCTGCCGGGCAGATAGCCGGCCACCGCCAGATGGACGTTCGCCGGCAGCTTCGTCAGCGCCTTCAGTACGGTGCCGAGATTCTTGCGCGGCGTGCGCAGGTCGCCGACGAACAGCAGCAGGAACGCGTCGTCCGGCAGCTTGAACGCCGCGCGGTCGGCCTGCGCACCCGCGAATGCACTGCCGTCGACGCCGTTGTAGATCACGCTGATCTTGCGGCTGTCGATGCCGAGCGCGGCGATCTCGTCGGCCACCTTCTGCGACACCGCGGTGATCGCACGCGAACGCCGGTATGCCCAGCGCTCGAGCGCGGTGTTCACGCGCGTATAGACATACTGGTAAGCCGACCAGACTCCCTTCGTGAGCCCGAACGGATAGTACGGGCTCCTGAACCAGCCGCCGTGCACGAAGTGCGCGGTATTCACGTCGGCCTTGATCCACGAGATGAAGCCGTTCACGTGCAGCACGTCGTACTCGCTGCGATGCGCGCGCAGCCACCACGCGCTCTTCAGCGCGAACACCTGCTGCTTGACGAGATTGGACGGCCAGAAGCGCCCGACCTTCACCGGCACCCAGCGCACGCGCGGGTCGGCCAGCAGCTCGGGCGCGACGTGCGACGCGACCAGCGTGACTTCGTAGTTCTCGGCCAGCGCCGCGCGCGCGATTTCGTAATTGACGCGGCCCTGCCCGTCGTTATGTCGCACGACATGCGTGACGATCGCGATTCTCAAAGGTCGCCTCCCCGTGAACGCGCGGCGGCCAGCAGGCGTTGCGCCTTCTGCCAGTGCGCCGCGGCAAGTATCGAAAAAATGGCTGTAAACATCAGCAGGCCGCCCGTGCCGATCAGCGAGTTGGTGAACACGAGCATCGCGAACGTCGACAGGCACAGGCTCAGGCACGCGCCGACGAACTTGTCCTTGCGCAGCTTGAACGCCGCGCGCAGCGTGCGGCCGAACAGCATCACGACGCCGGCGAGATACAGCAGCGTGCCGGGCCAGCCGAGCACGAACGGCACGTTCATCACGCCGCTGTCGAAGCTGCCGTACTTGCCGAGCTCGCCGCTGTCGCTCGACAGCTTCGTCGATGCGCCCGTCGCGCCCATCCCCTCACCGGCGACGTCGGTAAACGCCGTCTGCGCGAAGGTTGCGTAGAACTTGTTGCGGTCGTCGTAGCTGCGGTCGTCCTTCAGGTTCACGATCGACTGCAGACGCTGGCCGAGACGATCGGCCACCGGTCCGACGGTCAGCAGCGGCACGCATAACCCGACCAGCACGACGCCGCTGATGAGGATCCGCATCCGCACGCGGTTGTTCGACTGCGCGAGCTGGATCGCGAGCGCGATCACCCAGCCGCCCCACGTCGAACGCACGAGACACAGCGCGAACGACACGAAACCGGCCGCACCCGCGAACCAGCGGATCTTCTGCGGCGCCGCGAGCACGAACACCAGCGCGCCCATCATCGCGAATGCGAACGGCCCCGACGAGTTCATCGTGCTGAATACCCGCACGCCGTACGGCACCGGCTCGCCCTGCGAACCCATGTCCGAGCCGATCATCCACAACACGTCCCACTGCGGCATCACGAAGTACTGCACGACGCCGTACACGCCCATCACGAGCATGCCCCACATGAACGTGGACAACAGCACGTCGCGGTACTCGGGATAGTCGCGCGCGTTGACCATGATGTGAAAGCCGATCAGCACCGGGTACACCCAGTTCGCGAGGTCGTAGGTCGCGGCCATCACGCCGCTCGACACGATCCCGACGAGATATGCGTATGCGAGCCCGAACAGCATCAGCAGCACCGGAATCCCGCGCCGCTGCGCGAGCACGCGGTAATGCCGGATCAGCCCGAAGCCGGCGATCATCGTCACCGCGAGCGGCGCGACCTGGATCAGGCTGGTCGGCGTGAACGCGCCCTTCGACCAGTCGGCGAGCCGCCGCACTTCCGGGCTCAGGAACCACACCCACCACATGAAGCCGACATAGCGCGCCGGGCTCTTGAAATACAGCCAGATGCCGACCGCGATCGCCAGCACCGGAAACGCGAGTGTCAGCACCTTGCCCTGGTGCGCGGCGATCAGCACGGCGGTGAACGACCACAGCCCGGCCTGCCCGGCCCAGTGCTTCGGCTCGGCAAACCAGCTGCGGTTGCGCGATGGTGCGCGTTCGGCGGCAATCGTACTCATCGATCCGCTCTCACCGCGACGACGGACGCGAATCCGCAAGCGGCATCGCCAGGCCCGCGGCGGCCGGCGTGCGGCGCCGTCGCAGCAGGTCGCGCGTGATCCGCACGTGCTGCTCGGCGAACGCCTGCGTGGTCAGGTCGCGCTCGCGCAGGCACGCGGCGGCAGCCCGCGCGCAGCCGAGCGCCGCGACCGGATCGGCGACGAAGCGATCGGCGGCCTGGCGCATCGCCTGCGCGTCGAACGCCGGCACATAGGCGGCCGTATCGTGCGGAAAGTAGTCGCTGAGGCCGCCGACGTCGGACACGATCATCGGCTTGCCGACGGCCGCCGCCTCGAGCATCACGGTGATGCCCGACGCGTGGAAGTTCGGCCGCAGCGGCACGACGATCACGTCGGCCCACGCGTACAGCTCGTGCTGCTTCGCGAGCCCCGACGCCGAGCCGATCTTCACGTTCGGCGCATGCCACTCGCGCGGCACGCGGCGCCGCGTCGCGAGCCGTACGTCGTAGCGCTCGTCGCCGCCGAACGCCGCGAGGAACGTGCGCCAGTCGCGGTCGCGGTCGTTGCCGATCGCCGCGATCCGCAGCGGCCGGTTCGGTTGCCACTGCTGCGGCTCGGTGAGCGGGAAATCCTGCGTGTTCAGCCCGTAATAGACGAACTCGGCATCGCGCCCGAGGTAGCGGCGGCACAGGTCGGCGTTGTCGCGGGCGAGCGTAGTCAGCGCGTCGGCGCGCGCGAGCAGCTTGCGGTACAGCCAGCGGCGCGCGCCGCCGAAACTGCCCCACTTGTCGAACAGCCACACGCTCTGCGCGAGCAGCAGCGGGCGCTTGCCCTGCGCGCCGGCGAGCTTCAGGATCAGCGAAGCGGCGAGGTGCTCCTGCTCGGTATGCGTCCAGATCACGTCGGTGTTCAGCAGCGCGGCGCGGTTGCGCCATGCATGCACGACGTCGAAGCCGAGCGCCGCCTTCAGCGCGCGGCGCGCGAGGCTGGCGATACGGCCCTCGCCGCCGTCCTGCGAATAGGTCAGCCGGAATTCGTCGGATTCGGCGTGGTGATAACCGTACAGGCAGCCGATGTTCTCGCCTTTCCGGTAGGTACGCGGATCGGCGCCGTAAAACAGGTGGACGTGGACTTTCGTTGCGGTCATTCGAGCCCTCCGGGGGTGGCCGCGCGCGATGCGCGCAGCCCGTTCAAGACGTCACCGGCGGCATCGCCGCACGGTGGGGGGCAAGGTTCGCGCGGCGTGCATCGCGCGCGCCGCGGCGCACCGCGCGCCAGTGCTCGCGGATCCGGCTGCGCTGCGCCGTATGCACCGACAGCAGCACGTGTGCGAAACCCGGATAGACGCGCGTACCGACCAGCGTCCACCACCACCACGCAATCTCGCGCCGAAGCGGCGGCAGATGCTCGCGCAGGATCAGATGCAGGTTGTACGCGCCGTTGCTGATCGCATTCAGCGACGCGGCATCGCGCCGGTCGTCGTCGAAGCGCTCGGCCGGGAAATGATCGACCGCGATCGCCGGGTCGTAGACGAGCTTCCAGCCGTCGCGCTGCACGCGCATGCTGAACGCCATGTCGTTGTGCACCTGCGCACCGGCGCCGCGCAGCCGCGTGTCGAACCGCAGCCGTTCGATCGCGGCGCGGCGGTAGCTCATGTTCGCGCCCTTCAACATGTCGACTTCGCGCGCGCCGCCGACGCCGAGATGATGATTGCCGACGATCTTGCCGGACAGCGTGAGCTGGCCGACGAGTTCGCGCGATTCGTCGAGCACGCGGCCTTTCTCGTGCACCCAGTCGCGCCCGCCGACCGCGCCCACGCGCGGATCGGCCTGGAAGGCCGACTCGACGCGCGCCAGCCAGTCGGGGTGCGGCGCCGCATCGTCGTCGGTGATCGCGACGATGTCGCCGTTCGCCGAGTCGAGCCCCTTGTTCAGCGCGGCGACCTGCCCCGGCACGTCGACCGGCACGATGCGCAGCGGCAGCGCGCCGCCGACCGCCGGATCGGCGAGCCGTTCGTGCGTGGCGTCGTCCTCCGGGCGCGCGACGACGATCACCTCGTCGGGCAGCCGCTGCTGCCGCTGCAGCGCCAGCAGGCAGCGCGCGAGGTCGGCCGGGCGCCGGTAGGTCGGGACGAGCACGGAAATTTTCATCGATGGTTCTCCAGTCGGCCGGGCTGGCGCGCTGCGCGCCGGCCCGGTTTCGCGCACTGCACTCAGGCGCTCAGGTATTCGTGCACGGCCGCGTAGCCGCGGCCGTAGCCGCGCGCCTTCGGCGGCACGCCGTTGAAGATCCCGCCTTCCAGATCGACGCCCGCGGTGCGCAGGCGCTTGATCGCGTCGGCGATCTCGCCTTCGGTGTGCATGCCCGAGCGCAGCACGAGGAACGTCGAGCCGGCCATGCGGCCGATGATGGTCGCGTCGGTCACCGCCAGCACCGGCGGCGAATCGATCAGCACGACGTCGTAGCGCTTGCTGAGCCCTTCGAGGTATTGCGGCAGGCGCGTCGACATCAGCAGTTCCGACGGGTTCGGCGGACGCGTGCCGGCCGCGATGAACGACAGGCCCTGCACCGGCGTCTCGCGCACGGCATCCTCGAGCGGCGACTGGTCACTCAGCAGTTCCGACAGGCCCGGCTGCGCGGTGAGGCCGAAGTAGCGGTCGAGCAGGCCGCGACGCATGTCGGCGTCGATCAGCAGCACCCGCTTGCCCGAATGCGCGAGCAGCACCGCGAGGTTGACCGTCAGGAAACTCTTGCCGATGCCGGGCGTCGGGCCCGTCAGCACGATCACGCGATTCTTCGCGTCCATCATCGCGAACTGCATCGCGGTGCGCAGGCTGCGCAGGCTCTCGACGCTGAGATCCTTCGGACGCAGGCTCGCGAGGATCGGCCGCGCGCGGCCGCCGCCCTTCTCCGCCGCGGCGTCGAGCTTCACCTGCTCGGCGCTTTGCGGCACCAGCCCGTACAACGGCAGGTTGAACGCACGCTCGATGCGATCGGGATCCTCGATGCCCTGGAACAGGTTGCGGCGCAGGAACACGATGCCCGTGCCGAGGATCATCCCCAGGAACACGGCGGCCGACAGGATCAGCACCTTCTTCGGCTTGACCGGATCGCCCGGGCGCAGCGCCGAATCGACGAGGTGGATGTTGCCGCCCGTGCCGGCCTTCTGCACCGACAGCTCCTGCACGCGGTTCAGCAGCAGCACGTAGATGTCCTCGGCGACCTTCGCGTCGCGCTGGAGCTGGACGGCCTTCACTTCGGTCGCCGGCAGGCTGCGGAAGCGGTTGCTGAACTTGTCCTTCTCGCCCTGCAGCTCCGAGAGCTGCTGCTTCGCGGCGATCACCATCGGGTGCGAATCGGTGAAGCGCTGCGCGAGCGACGCGAGCTGCAGGCGCTGCGCGGCGATCTGCTGCTCGTACTGCACGCTGCCCTCGAGGTAGACCTTCGCCTCTTCGCTCGCGTTGATCGAGCCCGACGTGCGCTGGTACTGCGTCAGCGCGGCTTCCGCGTGTTCGAGGTCGGCCTTCAGGCGCGGTTCCTCGCCCTTCAGGAAGTCGAGCATCTTGGTCGCTTCGGCCTGCTTCGCGACCACGTGCTGGTTCAGGTACGACTGCGCGAGCGCGTTCGCGATCGCGGCGGTCTGATCCGGGTCCTTGCCTTCGAGCGAGATCTGCACGACGCCCGTCTGCTTGCCCTGCTCGCTCACCTGGATGCCGGCCTGGAAGCCGCCGATCGCGTCGAGATCGTTGTAGCGGACCACCGTGAACTGCGTGCCGGGGCGCGCGACGAGCTTCTTCACGAGCAGCGTCACGCCGCCGCCCTGCGCCGATTCGCCGACCTGGCCCGACAGCAGCCGGGTGCCGTTCTGGTCGACGATCGAATAGGTGTCGTTCGGACCGGCCGTCAGCGTCAGCTTCTTGCCTTCGAGCGCGGGCACGACGCTGATCGAATCGACGTCGGCGACTTCACCGCCCCATGCATACGATTTCAGGCCGAGCCACGGCCGCGCCGGCGTGCCCGGCGTCGCGACGCGCGCGGCGAGGCTGCCGATCACCGGCAGCGTCTTCGGCACGACCGAGAAGTTCAGCTTGAACTGCTCGACGACCGGTGCGACGACGCCGCGGCTCTTGATGATCTCGATTTCCGCATCGGTCTGCGCCTGCTGCGGACCGCTGTTGATCGTCGCGCCGGTCTGCGTCTGCGTGAGCGCCTGCGACGTGTTGTCGTTGCTCTCGACCCGGACGTGCACGTCGGCCTGATACACCGGCTTCGCGATGTAGCAGTAAAGGCCGGCGAGCGCGACGACCGTCACCGCGATGCCGAGCAGCAGCCAGATGTCGTCCATGATCACCTGGAGCAACTGGCCGAGGACGACGTCCTCTTCCTCGGTCTTCACGGACAGATCCGCGTAGGAGTGTTTCGCTTGCGTGTTCACCATTCGTTCCCGCTTGAGTGGTGCCGGGGCGGAGGCGCCGCCCCGGCGGGCTATCAGCGCGTGATTTGCCGCATGTAGAAGATCGTCTGGATCGTCGGCAGCACCTGCTGCAGCACCCGGTTGAACTGCACCGAGCTGGCCGTGCTGACGTAGACCACATCGAGCGGCTGAAGCGGGAAGCGGCTCGACAGCATCAACGCATCGGGCTGCGTCATGTCGAGGCGGAACACTTCAGGCTTCGTCGGGTTGTCGCGCATTCCGCGCATCACGTAGATCTTGCGCGGGTTCGCATCGGTGTCGAGGATGCCGCCGCCCGCCGTCAGCGCGTCGGCGATGGTCAGCCTGCCCTTGAGCATCGGCACCGTGACCGGCGTCTTGACCTCGCCCATGATGAACACGCGGCTGTCGCTGCGATCCGGCACGTTGACGATGTCGCCCTGCTGCAGCATCACGTTCTGCCGCACTTCGCCGCGATCGAGCACGCCGTTCGCGTCGAGCGTATACAGCTTGCCGTCACGCGTCAGGCGCACCCGCTGCAGGTCGGCCTCGTTGGTCGAGCCGCCCGAGCGCGAAATCGCGTCGACCAGCGTCAGCGGCACGTCGCTCATCGCGAGCGGGCCCGGCGTCTTCACCTCGCCCGTCACCTGCACCTTCTGGCTGCGGTACGACAGCACGCGCACGTCGAGCTGCGGGTTCTTCACGTAGCGTGCGAGACGCGTGGCCAGCTCGTCGCGGGTCTGCGCGATCGTCTTGCCCGCCACGTGGATGCGGCCGACGAACGGGAAGAAGATCGTGCCGTCGGCGGCCACCGTCTGGCCGTAAGGATCGGCCTGGCCCGGCAGCGACGACGAATAGGGCTGCTGCAGCGCGCCCGCGATCGTCTGCGTCGTGTTGCCGCCGCTCGAGAACGACTGGCCCTGCGGCGTCGTCAGCTCGGGGTGGTCCCAGACGGTGACGCCGAGGATGTCCTGCGCGCCGATGCGGTACACGTACTGCGACGCATCGGTATAGCGTCCCGGCGGCAGCGGATGGTCGACCTGCTGCTTCTGCAACTGGTCCATCACCACTTTGGCGTCGATGTAATGAACCGGATAGGTCTCGGCCGCTTGCTGGCGGCCTTCGTCCTTCAGGTTCGACGAGTCGAGGTAGTTGCCGGGCGCGGTTGCACAGGCTGACAGGAAAGTCGTCAGCGCGACGGCAAGCGCCACCGGGCGCATCGGGCGTTTCAGCATAGTTTCTGTAGCCATCCTTGAACCAGACGTTCGATCTGCGAGTAGCTCTCGCGGTATTCGGCCTCGGGGCCGCCGTGCGGATCGGCAATCTCGGCCCCTTCCCACTTGCCGAGCAGGTGGACCTTGCCGCGCGCGAACGGATCGACCGATTCGACGGCCGCGATCTGTCCGCGCTCGCTGACGAGAATCAGGTCGGCGTCGCGCACGATCCGGCGCGACAGCCGCCGCGAGCGGTGGGTCGTCGCATCGACGCCGCGCTCCGCGAGCAACTGCCGCATCACCGGATCGATGCCGTCGCCGTCGTTCGCATGAACGCCGGCCGAGTGAAACGTCGCGCGCGGGCCGCCGCGCGACGCGGCGTGCGACTTGAACAGCAGTTCCGCCGCCGGGCTGCGGCAGACGTTCGCGTGGCAGACGATCAGGATGTTCCGGAACATGGCGTCTCGTAACGGGTGTAACGGGTGACGGGAAACAGGGTTACGCGCTCGCGCGCGCGGCGCCCGGCACGCGGGCGGCGACGGCCTGGCGCGAGCCCGGCCGGCCGATCGGGTGGTATTCGATGCCCTGCTCGCTCATCGTCTCCGGCTCGTACAGGTTGCGGCCGTCGAAGATCACCGGCGTCTTCCACAGGCGGCCGAGCGCGACGAAGTCGGGGCTCTTGAACGCCTTCCATTCGGTGACGATCACGAGCGCATCGGCGTCGCGCGCGGCCTGCGCCTCGTCGTCGACGAAGCTCAGGCGCTCGAGCCAGCTCGGGTGATCGGCGAGATCGAGCGCGATCACGCGGCGCGCTTCCTGCTGCGCGACCGGGTCGTACGCGGCGATGCGCGCGCCGCGCGACAGCAGCTCGGCGATCAGCTCGCGGCTCGGCGCCTCGCGCATGTCGTCGGTGTTCGGCTTGAATGCCAGGCCCCAGATCGCGAACGTGCGGCCCGTCAGGTCCTCGCCGAAGCGCGCGACGATCTTGTCGGCCAGCACGCGCTTTTGCGTCGCGTTGACCGACGACACGGCCTTCAGGATCTGCAGCGATTGCCCGTGCTCGTCGGCCGTGCGGATCAGCGCCTCGACGTCCTTCGGGAAGCACGAGCCGCCGTAGCCGCAGCCGGCGTACAGGAAGTGATAGCCGATGCGCGGATCGGAGCCGATCCCGCGGCGCACGGCCTCGATGTCCGCGCCGAAGCGGTCGGCGAGGTTCGCCAGCTCGTTCATGAACGAGATGCGCGTCGCAAGCATCGCGTTCGCCGCGTATTTCGTGAACTCGGCCGAGCGCACGTCCATGTACAGCGTGCGCTCGTGGTTGCGGTTGAACGGCGCGTACAGCTTCTTCATCAGCTCGCGGGCGCGCTCGCCCGGCACGTCGTCGTCGCAGCCGATCACGATGCGGTCCGGCCGCGTGAAATCGTCGACCGCCGCGCCTTCCTTCAGGAATTCCGGATTCGACACGACCGAGAACATCTGGTCGCCGCCGCGCTTCGCGAGCTCCTCGGCGACCGCCGCGCGCACGCGCTCGGCCGTGCCGACCGGCACCGTCGACTTGTCGACGATCACCTTGAAGCCCGTCATGTAGCGGCCGATGTTGCGCGCCGCCGCGAGCACGTATTGCAGGTCGGCCGAGCCGTCCTCGTCGGGCGGCGTGCCGACCGCGATGAACTGCACGTCGCCGTGCGCGACCGCGGCCTCGATGTCGGTCGAGAAACGCAGGCGGCCGGCCGAGCGGTTGCGCGCGATGACTTCCTTGAGGCCCGGCTCGTGGATCGGCACGCCGCCGTTGTTCAGGATGTCGATCTTCGCCTGGTCGACGTCGAGACAGAACACGTCGTGCCCGATGTCGGCGAGGCATGCGCCGGTGACAAGACCTACGTAACCGCTGCCGATGATAGTCAGATTCATGATGTGTCGACCTCTTGACCAATGATTCGAAATTCGTAAAACCGGAATGCCCGCGGGGCACTGTGTCAGTACGCGTTGCTGCCGGTGAAGCCTTTCCACAGCGTCAGCGCGACGATCTTGATGTCGAGCCAGAACGACCAGTTCTGCATGTAGTACAGATCGAGCTTCACGCGTCCCATCATCTTCTCGATCTGGTCGGTCTCGCCGCGAAAGCCGTTGATCTGCGCCCACCCGGTGATGCCGGGCTTGATCCGGTAGCGGAACATGTAGCCCTTGACCAGATCCTTGTAGATGTCGTCGTGCGCGAGCGCATGCGGGCGCGGGCCGACGACCGACATCTCGCCCTTCAGCACGTTGATGAACTGCGGCAGCTCGTCGAGGCTGGTGCGGCGCAGGAACCGGCCGACCGGCGTCACGCGCGTGTCGTTCTTGGTCGCCTGCGTCACCGTGCCCGCCGCTTCCTGGTGCACCTTCATCGAGCGGAACTTATAGATCTCGAACTCGTGCCCGTCGATGCCCTTGCGTTTCTGGCGGAAGAACACCGGCCCGCGCGACGTCAGCTTGATCAGGCCCGCGATCAGCAGCATCACCGGCGCGAGCGCCGTGAGCGCCGCCAGCGCGAACAGCCGGTCGAACACGAACTTCGGCAGGATCCGCACGTCGGTGATCGGCGACGCCGCGAGGTTGATCGCCGGCACGCCGAGCACCTCGACCACTTCCTGGTTGAAGAACGACAGCGTGCGCACGTCCGGAATGAAACGGATGTTCACGAAGTCGTGGCGGAACACCGTCACGATCTGGTGAATCCTCGGTTCCTCCGAGATCGGCAGCGTGAGCCACAGCTCGCGGATCGCGCGGCTGCGCACCAGCCACACCAGCGATTCGAACTGCCGCTCGATGCGCACGTCGTCGAGCGCGACATCGCCCGGCGCTTCGCTTTCGTCGTACACGCATACCGGGTTGAAGCCCGCTTCCGGCCGCGCCCGCATCTGCGCGATCAGCCGCCGCGCCGCCGGCGTACCGCCGACGATCGCGACCGCCTTCAGGTTGTAGCCGCCGCGGCGCAGTTGCCGCAGCACGACGTGCACGCAGGCCTTCGAGCCGGCGAGCAGCGTCATCGTCACGAGCGCCCAGTAACCGAGCCACAGCCGCGACAGGTCGCCCGACTGGTGAAAACTGAAGCTCATCAGGATGCCCGCGAGCTCGACCACGAGCCACGCGAACGCGACGCGCCCCATCAGCCCGACGAGACGCTTGCCTCGCCACGACTGGTAGATGCCGATGGCCGGAAAGAACACCACGACCAGCAGGCAGTCGAACAGCACCGTCGTGCGCTGCAGGTCGTTGAGCCAGATGCTGCCGTCGTGCAGCGCAGCGGCGATCAGCGCCCCTGCCACGACCATCGCGATATCGATGACTCTCGCCAGCACGCTCAACATGTCTGCTTCCTCTTTGAACAGGCGTTTGCCGAACAACTCCTCGTGCAGCCCGTGCCGCACATTCGATTCAAACGTTGCATGACGCTATTGAAGCGACAAGAAAATCGCCCCTCAAGCGCACAAGTATTTCGAAAAATAATCGGAAATTCTTGCCGCGAACTTTTTGATTTAATTCGGCACGTTTTCCCGAATCGATCGGGAATCGGGAGATTTTCGGAAACTTTGCGTTCGCCGCGAGCCCTTTGCCGGCACGGGAAGGCCAACAATGCCCGGAATTATTTTTTATTTTTTTATTTGCATCCGATGCGATCGCGGAAAATTTTTCCAGATGAATGCCCGGCGAATATCAGCCAATCGGTCCGGTTTTATTGTCGATTTACTTCATGCTACAACGGCAGGCACTGACTTCAACCGTGGAGAGTGTCACCATGAATGCTCCGGCCGTGGCCGCCGAAACGCGCCAATCTTCTTCCGCCGCCCCCGCCGCCGGCACGCGCCTCGCGGTGCAGCCGGTGATTCTTGCCGGCGGTTCCGGCACACGCCTGTGGCCGATGTCGCGCGAACGGTTTCCGAAACAGCTGATCGGCCTGCTCGGCGAGCATTCGCTGCTGCAGTCGACCGCGCTGCGCCTCGACGGCCTGACGGCCGACCACCCGCTGAACGACGACGTGCTGATCGTGTGCGGCGAGGATCACCGCTTCACGACCGCCGAACAACTGCGCCTGACGGCCAAGCCCGCGACGATCATGCTCGAGCCGCTCGGCCGCGACACCGCGCCTGCGCTGACGCTCGCCGCGCTGCGGCTCGTCGCCGACGGCAACGATGCGGTGATGACCGTGATGCCGGCCGACCATGCGGTCGCCGACCTGCCGCGCTTTCACGCAGCCGTCGCGGCCGGCGTGCACTGCGCGGCGCAAGGCAGGATCGCGACGATGGGCATCGTGCCCACGCACGCGGAAACCGGCTACGGCTACATCCGCGTCGGCGCGCCGCTCGGCGACGCCGCGACGGGCAACCTCGACGTGCGCCGCCTCGACCGTTTCGTCGAGAAGCCGCACCTCGAACTCGCTCAGCAGTACGTCGCATCCGGCGAGTACTGGTGGAACAGCGGGATCTTCATCGTTCGCGCGTCGGTGTGGCTGAAGGCGATCCGCCAGCTCGAACCGGCGATCTACGCGGCCTGCGAACAGGCCGTCGCACATGGCAAGGCCGATGGCGACTTCTTCCGCGTCGATCGCGACGCGTTCGCCGCATCGCCGTCGAACTCGATCGACTACGCAGTGATGGAGCCGCTCGCGAGCCTGCCGCAACTGTGCGAGAGCGTCGTCGTACCGCTCGACGCGGGCTGGTCGGACGTCGGCTCGTGGGACGCGATCTGGCAGATCTCGCAGAAGGACGAGGCCAAGAACGTCGGCCGCGGCCACGTGCTGTTCGAAGGCGCCGAATCGACCTTCGCGCATTCGGAAAGCCGGCTCGTCGCGTGCGTCGGCACGCAGAACCTCGTCGTCGTCGAAACGCCCGACGCCGTGCTCGTCGCGGACAAGTCGCGCGTGCAGGACGTGAAGAAGATCGTCGGCCGCATCAAGGCGCAACAAGGCGCGGAAGCCACCGATCACCGCAAGGTGCATCGCCCGTGGGGCCACTACGACTCGGTCGACATGGGCGAGCGCTTCCAGGTGAAACGCATCGTCGTGAAACCGGGTGCGCGACTGTCGCTGCAGATGCACCACCACCGCGCCGAACACTGGATCGTCGTGCGCGGCACCGCGCGCATCACGCGCGGCGACGAAACGTTCCTGCTGTCCGAAAACGAATCGACGTACATCCCGCTCGGCGTATCGCACCGCCTGGAGAACCCGGGCAAGATGCCGCTCGAGCTGATCGAAGTGCAGTCGGGCGCGTATCTCGGCGAGGACGACATCGTCCGCTTCGACGATACCTACGGCCGGCAGTGACGCAACAAGCACCGGGGGCTCCGCTTCGACAGCGGAGCCCCCGGGTGCGGCAGGCAGGGAAAGACGAGGCTTCCGCGCGGGCGTCGTGGCACACGACGGCCCGCGCGTTGCATTGGAACGGCGCTCAACCTACGCGGTACGCGTATTCGCGGCGCTCCGACTGCACGGGATCGTTGCGGCTTTCCGACAGCGCACCCGCGTGACGCTCGGCGATGAAGCGCTTGATGTCCGACTCCGCGCGCGCCAGCGCGGACAAACCGGCCAGCACCTCGCTTTGCGGCGCGCGCGCCGGCTCGTGGCTCGCACCGTGGCGATCGATCCACTGGCGCGCCCAGTCGAGCGCAAACTGCTCGGCTTCCTCGGCATCGGTGAAACGCGGACCGATGAGGCCCGAGCGCTCGACGCGCCGGTCGTCCTGCGAGATCTCGGCCCACGCGCGATACATCAGGTTCTGCACGGGCTGCGCGATGCCGCAGATCGTATAGCCGCGATACTCGTCGACTTGCGGTTCGGCCGCGGCGAAGCTCGCCGACGACGCACGCGCATGGCGCAGTTCCGCGGCCGGCGTACCGGGTACCACGAACGACGTGCGGGCCGGATGATCGGCCACTGCGTCGTCCTGCATCGCGCTCAGCGACGCGCCTTCGCCCTCCCAAACGTTTGCCTGCGCGACCGGCAATTGCCACGACTCGGGGTTTTGCCAGAACACGCCGCGCAAGCGATCGTTGTCGGGCGCGGGTTCCGCGCGACGCGCAGGCACGACCGGCACCGGCGGCGGCGGAATATACGCGAACGTGCGCCCGCTGAACTGGGTCAGCACGTCGATCATCTGCAACAGCGTGCCGCTCGCGAGCCACTCCTCGTAGCGACGACGGCACGTCGGCCCGGACGGATAACGACCGGGCAGCTTGGACCAGGCTTCACCGGTCGTCAGAATCCAGAGCACCGCGTTGGCAACGACGCGCGGTTCGGCTCGTGGACGCCCACGACGATTCAGCCGGATGGGTTCATCGGCGATCAGCGTTGAAAGACGAAACCACTCTTCATCGTTAAGCTCATCGAAGAACATAGTAGATCTCTCCACGCAGCCAGGCCGGGCTGCGATTGGCGGCGCCGTCGCGACACATCGCGTCGCGGGGCGGCCAGGTTGCACATTATGCTTATCGGTGTTGTGCACGCCGGCCGACACCGCACTTTCACGGTGCCGGAATTCCCGGCAATGGCGCACAAATCACGGTCTCACTCCAATGTGGGAATTTTTGTGCACGAAGCATACCATCCCTAGGGTTTATCTCAATATGACAATGACTTAATGTTACGCACTGAAACAACCTGCCATGGATACGCAATCCATTTACGCTTGAATTTTTTTGCGAGATCTTTATGCCCGGTGCTGAAAAGGCCCGTCTGGCGGGGCTCTGCAAGGTATGAAGAATGGCCGCCAATGGGCCTTCCCGGGCTGTTCAGACCCTTGCCTGCAACAATCGCCGGAATTGCCGACTAAAATCGGTAAATCAGGGAAAATTTCGTAACAAGATATTCACGAATCGGTAAATCATTCAATTTCCGTTCAGCTGAATTATCTCCGTGCACAATCTCTTTATTGTTTCTCTGCGAGTGATGAAAGCACGGTGACGCGGAGTGCACATTGTTTCTCCGCACGCAAGCGCGGGACGGCTGTTACATCTGCGCGGCGACAGGCGATCGCTCGCGCCGCGCTACTCGCGGAAAGCCGGCTTCGGGTCGGAACGGAAAAGCGGAATACGCCGCGCAGGACGCGCGGCGGTCGTGTCAGCGCAGGTCGCCGGCCAGCGACGCGGTCACGTCCGGATCCACGCGCTGCGGCGGCATCGTGTAGGCCGGGTGATCGCAGCCGATCGACAGCACCGCCCCGTCCTTGAGCGCCGCGCGCATCGGCGCGTCGAGTTCGAAACGCACGAAATGCACGGCCGACGTCTTCTCGTCGTTGTCGCGCTCGAGATCCTCGTCGGCGATCGCGTAGACGCGCGCGTGCCCGTCGACCTGCAGGTACACGCGATCCTCGATACCGATCAGCCGCGCGAGCGCCGCGCGCCGCTCGATCTCGTGCTCGTATTCGATCTGCATCGTCGCCTTCAGGTTGGTGCCGTCGGGCACGAGCGGCAGATACGCTTCCAGTTCGCCGTCGATGCCCGCCTCGTCGAAGATCTTCTCGATGTGCAGCATCTCCTGGATCTGATAGCGGATCGTCGTCTCGTCCTCGAACAAAAAGCGCAGGTGGTTGCCGAGTGCGACCGCCCGGCGGCGCTTGTACGCGACGAGCCGCGCGTGTTCGGTCCGGCGAATCTTTGCATATGCTTCGAGCGTCAGCAGGGAGTCGCGGGTCAGCGTCATGGGATGTCCTCGTGAGTCGGCCGGCAGCGGCTCAGATGCCGTATGCGCGGCGCAGCAGCGTGAGCGGATGCGCGAGCGGCGCGGACGGCAGCCCCTTCTCGTCGATGCCCTGCACGATGTGATGGCCGGCCAGCGCGCAGTCCGACGACACGAAATCCGGCTGCGGCTCGGCCATCGCCTTGAACACGGGCGCGCCGATCCGCATCGCGTCCGCATGGAATTCCTTCTTCACGCCGAACGTGCCCGCATGGCCCGAGCAGCGCTCGACGACGTTCACGCGCGTATCGGGCACCAGCGACAGTGCGTCGGCCGTCTTGCGGCCGATGTTCTGCACGCGCGCATGGCACGGCACGTGATACGACACGGTGCCGAGGCCGGTCTTGAAATCGGTCTTCAGCAGCCCGTCGCGATGCCGTGCGATCACGTATTCGAACGGATCCCAGAACGCGTCGGCCACCGCGCGCACCGCTTCGTCGCCGGGGAACATCAGCGGCAGCTCGCTCTTGTACATCAGCACGCAGCTCGGGATCGCACCGATCAGCGCATAGCCTTCGCGCGCATAGCGTTCGAGCACGGGCAGGTTCACCTCCTTCTTCGCGGCGACACCGGCAAGGTTGCCCTGCTCCAGCAGCGGCATTCCGCAGCACGCTTCGCGCGTGACGAGCTCGTACGGAATGTCGTTGTGCGCGAGGATCGCGAGCAGGTCGTGGCCGATGCCCGGCTCGTTGAAATTCACGTAGCACGTCGCGTAGATCGCGACCTTGCCGGGCGTGCGTTCGCCGTCGCGCGCGGGCGGGTTGTCCGAGCGCTTCGCGGCGCGCCGGAATTTGCGCGGCGCGAACTCCGGCAGCCACGCGTTGCGATCGACGCCGAGCGTCGCTTCGAGCGCATGGCGCGCGGGCGGCGTGCGGTTCACCGCGTTCACCGTCTGCGTGACGATCGGAATGCCCGCGAAATGGCCGAGCGCATCGGTGTTCGACAGCACCTTGTCGCGCAGCGTCGCTTCGCCGCGCTTGTAGCGCGCCGCCTTGCCGCGCAGCATCAGGTGCGGGAAGTCGACGTTCCATGCGTGCGGCGGCACGTACGGGCATTTCGTCATGTAGCAGAGGTCGCACAGATAGCACTGGTCGACCACCTTGCCGAACGCTGCCTTCGGCACTTCGTCGATGTCGCCCGCCGGCGTGTCGTCGACCAGATCGAACAGCGCGGGAAACGCGCCGCACAGCGACACGCAGCGCCGGCACCCGGCGCAGATGTCGAACACGCGCGTCATTTCCGCATCGATCGCGGCCTGGTCGTAGAACGCATCGGACTGCCAGTCGAGCGGATGCCGGGTCGGGGCTTCGAGACTGCCTTCCTTGTGGGGCATGAGGCGCTCCAGCGTGGCGCGCATGCGCGCGAGCGCGCCGCCCGCGCGCTGCGGGCAGCGATGAACGGCCGGCCGCTTGCCGGTCACACGGCCATGCCGTGCGGCCTGCGGCGGCCCGTCAGTCGACGAGACTGTCCAGCGCCTTCGTATAGCGGTTCGCGTGGCTGCGTTCGGCCTTCGCGAGCGTCTCGAACCAGTTCGCGATTTCGTCGAAGCCTTCGTCGCGCGCCGTCTTCGCCATGCCCGGATACATGTCGGTGTATTCGTGCGTTTCGCCGGCGATCGCCGATTCGAGATTCAGCCGCGACGAGCCGAACGGCAAGCCCGTTGCCGGATCGCCGACGGCTTCCAGGTATTCGAGGTGGCCGTGCGCATGGCCGGTTTCGCCTTCGGCGGTCGAGCGGAACAGCGCGGCGAGGTCGTTCTGGCCTTCGACGTCAGCCTTCGAAGCGAAATACAGATAGCGTCGATTCGCCTGCGATTCGCCCGCGAATGCGGCTTTCAGGTTCTCTTCGGTTTTGCTGCCCTTGAGGTGAGCCATTTGCGCCTCCGTTCGAGTCGGCGCGGCCGCGTGCGAAGCCGGGCCGATCAGATATGTGGGGAACGATGCGTTTGCGTGGGGCGCACGCACCGTGCCTTTTAATCTAGGCGCTGGCGTTCGCATCCCCCAATAGGCTTTTTCAATCCGGGTGATAGTGCCGGGCGTACATCTGGGGATCGTCGGGAGGGTGGGATCGGCGCGGCGTACGCCGCGCTTGCGACGCACGCTTCATGCGTCACGGTCACGCATCGATCGCGCGCTTGAGCAGCAACTCGCGTTCGCGCTCGTTGCGCGTCAGTTCCGCCGCGCGGCGGAACTCGAGCTTCGCTTCGTCGGCACGGCCCAGCTTCGCCAGCAGGTCGCCGCGCACGCTCGGCAGCCAGTGATAGCGCGCGAGCGCGGGATCGTCACGCAGCACGTCGACGAGTTCGAGCGCCGCGGCCGGCCCGAACGCCATCCCCACGGCCACTGCGCGGTTCAGTTCGACGACCGGCGACGGTGCGACTTCGGCGAGCGCGTCGTACAGCGCGACGATCTGTGCCCAGTCCGTTTCCGACGCGTGCCGCGCACGCGCGTGGCAGGCGGCCAGCGCGGCCTGCAGCGCATACGGCCCGCGCACGCCGCCGAGCTTCGTCGCCCGTTCGAGCGCCGCGAGGCCGCGCCGGATCAGCAGTTGATCCCAGCGGCTGCGGTCCTGGTCGAGCAGCAGCACGGGCCGGCCCTGCGCATCGGTGCGCGCATGCATGCGCGACGCCTGCAACTCCATCAGCGCGACGAGCCCGAGCACTTCGCTCTCGTCCGGCGCGAGGCCGGCCAGCACGCGGCCGAGTCGCAGCGCCTCGTCGCACAGCGCCGGACGCGTCCAGTCGTCGCCTGCGGTCGCCGCATGGCCTTCGTTGAACACCAGGTAGATCACTTCGAGCACCGACGCGAGCCGCGCGGGCCGCGCATCGGCGGCCGGCACCTCGAACGGCACGTGCGCCGCCGCGAGCGTGCGCTTCGCGCGCACGATCCGCTGCGCGATCGTCGGCTCGGGCGTCAGGAACGCACGTGCGATCTCGCCCGTCGTCAGCCCGCCGAGCAGCCGCAGCGTCAGCGCGACGCGCGCGTCGGTCGACAGCACCGGGTGGCACGACGTGAAGATCAGCCGCAGCAGGTCGTCGCCGATGTCGTCGTCGCTCGCGTCGGCGAGCGCATCGGCGATGTCGGGGACGACATGCGCTTCGAGCGCGTCCATCTCGTGGCCGAGCTGGTCGCGCTTCGCCGCATGAAGCGACTCCTGCCGGACACGGTCGAGCGCGCGACGCTTCACGGCCGTCATCAGCCAGGCGGCGGGGTTGTCGGGCACGCCGTCGACGGGCCAGTGCTCGAGCGCCGCGACGAGCGTGTCCTGCGCCAGCTCCTCGGCCACGCCGACGTCGCGCACCACGCGCGCGGCGCGCGCGATGATCTTCGGCGCCTCGATCCGCCAGACCGCCTCGATCGCACGGTGGGTCGCCTCGTGCGTCACGCCGACGGCCCCTGCGCGGACGCGTCCTGCGGCATGGACATCAGCTCCCACGCATGACCGTCCGGATCTGTGAACCCGTGGCCGTACATGGCCGGATACTCGCGCGGCGGCAGCGGCGCGGCGCCGCCGGCCGCCAGCGCCTTCGCGACGATCGCCTCGACTTCGGCACGGCTTTCGCACGACAGGCACGACAACACCTGCACGTGCGTCGCCGGATCGACGATCGTCTTGTCGGTAAAGGTCTGGAAGAACGGCCGCACGAGCAGCATCGCGAAGATCGTGTCGCTGATCCGGAGGCAGGCGGCCTGATCGTTCGTATAGGCCGGCACGACCTCGAAGCCGAGCGCCTGGTAGAACGTCTTCGAGCGCGGCAGGTCGGCCACGGGCAGGTTGATGAAAACCATTTTGTGCATGGCGGGTGCTCCTGGTGATATTGGATTCGGTGGGATTCAGGCGGCGTTGCCGCGGCCGACGTGGAGTTCGCGGAACCGCTCGACCGCGTCGCTCGGCGTGAGGTCGTCGAGCTCGAACAGCGGCCGCACCTCGATCTCGCAATCCATCTCGGCGCCGAACGGCGCGGGGAACCGGCGCGTCCATTCGAGCGCCTCGTCACGCGAACGCACCTGGATCAGCGTATAGCCGGCGATCAGTTCCTTCGTTTCCGCGAACGGGCCATCGACCACCGTGCCCTTGCCGCCCGTGTAGCGCACGCGCCAGCCGCGCGCGCTCGGCCGCAGGCCGTTCGCGTCGAGCAGCACGCCGGCATTGGCCAGTTCCTCGTGATACACGGTCATCGCCTCGACCAGCCGGTTGTCCGGCAACGCGTCGGATTCGCTGACGGCGTTCGCCCGGATCATGATCATGAATCGCATCGTTCACTCCTTGTCGTCGGTGAAAGGAGACGCCCGTTCATCGGCGCCTTATCCGGACGACGGGCGGAACACGGCCGGATCGACACGCGCCACGACAAATCAGGGTAAATACCGAGTCGCCGCCTTCACAGGAAGCACGGGCCGACCGCGCGTACCTCGACCGTGCACCATTGCGCGGCCGGGCACTGACGTGCGATCTCGATCGCTTCCTCGCGCGTGTCGACGTCGACGAGGAAGAAGCCGCCGACCATCTCCTTCGCCTCCGCGAACGGGCCGTCGAGCAGGCGCGTCTCGCCGTCGCGCACCTGCACGCGCGTGCCGCGCTCGGAACGCTCCAGCGACTCGACGCCGCGCAGCACGCCGCGCGCCTTCAGCGTCTCGGCGAAATCGACCATCCGTGCGTAAAGCGCCTGGCCTTCGTCGAGCGTGCGTTCGGCGCGCTGGTCGGTCGGTTCGACAATCAACAGCATGTAAGACATGGACTTCTCCTGTAGGGACGGGGTGCGGCAGCGTTCGCTGCGCGATCGGCGTGCGACGCCCATGCGAAAGCGTAACAGCCGCGGCGAGGCCAGCCTGCATCGTTGGCCATCCGGCACTGGCCGGACGGCCAATTCGGCCGCTTCCCGGCATTTTGCCGTCAAGATGCGCTCCCGAACTGTCGGATTTTCTTCCAGTGGACCGCCCCATGTCACGCCTGCTTCCGTCGCTTGCCGTTGCGCTATCGCTCGCCCTCTCCGTCCGGCCTGCCCCCGCCGCGCTGCCGGTCAGCGCCGGCTGCGGCGGCGCGACCATGGCAATTGCCGACCTCCGCAGCGCCGGCGGCCCGTCACCGCTGGCCGGGCAAACGACGTCGATCGAAGCGGTCGTCACCGCGGTGTTCGGTGGCGCCGACGGCTTCGGCGGCTTCTTCGTCCAGCAGGCCGACGCGCAGCGGCGGCATCGGCCGGGCGTCCCGGAAGGCCTGTTTGTCTACGCGCCGAACACGCACGCGAACGCTGGCGATCTCGTGCATCTCACGGGCCGGGTCGAGGACAAATACGGCCGCACGCAGCTCGTGCTGTCGGGCGGCATGACCGTCTGCGCACGCGGGCAGACAGTCATGCCGGCGACGCTCACGCTGCCGGTCGCCGCGCCGGCCGTGCTGGCCGCGCACGAAGGCATGCGGGTGCGCCTGCCGCAAACGCTGACGGTCAGCGATACGCACGAACTCGGCCGCTACGGCAGCCTCGTTCTCAGCAACGGCCGGCTGCGCATCCCGACCCACGTCGCGCCGCCGGCCGAAGCCGCCGCGCGCGCGGCGGCCAACGCGCGCAACCGCATCGTGCTCGACGACGGCTCGAGCCGCCGCGATCCAGAAACCGTCCGCTATCCGCCGCCCGCGCTGAGCACCGCCAATACGCTGCGCGCAGGCTACACGGTGCGCGGCGTCGAAGGCGTGCTCGAACTGCGCTACGGCACGTGGCGGCTGCAACCGACCGCCGGCGCCGTGCCGGTGTTCGACGTTGCAGCAAACCCGCGCACCGATGCGCCGGCCCGGCATGCGGACGCCGACATGCGCATCGTATCGTTCAACGTTTTCAACTATTTCAACGGCGACGGTCATGGCGGCGGATTCGACGCGCCGGCCAACCGTGGCGCAAGAACGCACGCCGTCTTCGCGCGGCAGGAAGCGAAGATCGTCGCGGCGTTGCGTGCGCTGCGCGCCGACGTGATCGGGCTGATGGAAATCGCGAACAACGGCCACGGCGACGCGAGCGCGGTGCGGCGTCTCGCTGCGCAACTTGGCGACGGCTGGCGCGCGGTCGATCCCGGCGCCGCGCGGCTCGGCCGCGATGCGATCGCGGTCGCGCTGCTGTACGACAGCCGCACGGTCGAGCCGGTCGGGCGCGCCGCGACCGTCGCGCTCGGCGGCCGGCACCGCCCGCCGCTTGCGCAGACCTTCCGGCGCATCGGCGGCACGCGCGCGTTCACGGTCGCGGTCAATCACCTGAAGTCGAAGAACTGCCCGAACGCGACCGGCGCCGACCTCGACCAGGCGGACGGCCAGGGCTGCTGGAATGCGGCACGCGCGCGGGCGGCCGCGCGCATCGCCGGCTGGCTCGCCAATTCGCCGACGGGCGCCGCGGCCGACGGTGTGCTGCTGATCGGCGACCTGAACAGCTATGCGAAGGAAGATCCGATTCGCGCGCTCGAAGCGCGCGGCTATGCGAACCTGGTTGCGCGCTTCGTCGGCGACGCTGCGTACAGCTACGTATTTCGCGGCGAAGCCGGCAACCTCGACCACGCGCTGGCCACGTCGACGCTCGCCGCACGCGTGAAGGCCGTGCACATATGGCACATCAACGCCGACGAACCGGTTGCGCTGCAACCCGTGCCCGATTACAAGACGCGTGTGCACCGGTCGTCTTATTACGCCCCCGACGCATACCGCTCGTCGGACCACGATCCCGTCGTCGTCGATGTCGCGCTTGACGATGGCGGCTCGCCGCGCGGCTCGGGAACAAACCGTGCTCCACCCAATCGCGTCGACTAGTGCATTTGCTTCAACACAAGGCCTGCAACGGCACTATTTACCTGACACCCCTGGCGACGCCATATTTACCGGACATTCACTTTCGCACCGCTGTCCGATACGCCGATTCGCCCGATTGCGAAATTTTTTCAACCGTCGCACCGCCCCGCGCGACGGGGCTTCGCGGCGATCCTGCCAACGAATTGAAAATTTGTCTCGAAACTCAATTGGGGCAAGTGAATCACATCAATTGCTGGGATTCGTCTTATCTTCAAATTGGCCTGGAATCGAAGGAGGATAAACACCATGGCGCTCACCGACTCGATCGAACACAAACTGGACCGCGGCCTGTCCGACATCCGTCGCACCGGCCGGCGCGTGGGACGCACGACGCGCTCCGCCGCCCGTGATCTGCATGCCGACGTGACCGACGATCTGCGCGGGCTGGTCGACGAACTGGAAGACCTGTTGAAAAACGACGGCGACGGCGATATCGCCGCGCTGCGCAAGCGCGTGCAGTCGAGGCTCGACGAAGCGCGCAGCGCGCTCGACTACGCGTCGGGCAGCGCGGCCGCCCGGCTGCGCGATTCGGCCGAACGCGTGTCGCAGGTCGTGCACGACAACCCGTGGCAGACCGCCGGCGTCGTCGCTGGCCTCGCGTTCGTTGCGGGCCTGCTCCTTGCCCGCCGTTGAACGGGGCTGCCCGCACCACCTGCCGCCCCGCTGCCCGCTCCGTCCTCAATCAGACACGAAGGAGAACCGCCATGCAGAAATCCCTCGCCATGAAAGCCGCCGCCGCCGTGATGCTCGGCAGCCTTGCACTCGCCGGCTGCACGACCACGCCCGACAAACCCGAAACCGCATCGGCCAGCGCGTCGAAGCGCCAGTCGATCGACGCGAGCGTGAACGCGACGCTGTCGCGCCTCTATTCGACGGTGCCGGGCTCGCGTGAACTCGTCGCGAAATCGCGCGGCGTACTCGTGTTCCCGAACGTGCTGCAAGCCGGCCTCATCATCGGCGGCCAGTCCGGCAACGGCGCGCTGCGCGTCGGCGGCAGCACCGTCGGCTACTACAACACGTCGTCGCTGTCGGTCGGCCTGCAGGCCGGCGCACAGTCGAAGGCGATCGTGTTCCTGTTCATGACGCAGGATGCGCTCGACTCGTTCCGCAAGTCGGACGGCTGGGCCGCCGGCGCCGACGCATCGGTCGCGGTCGTGAAGGTCGGCGCGAACGGCGCGGTCGACACCACCACGGCCACCGCGCCGGTCCAGGTGCTGGTCCTGACCAACGCGGGCCTGATGGGCGACCTGTCGGTGAACGGCACCAAGGTCACGAAGCTCAATATCTGACGGTACCGCACGCGGCCTTGCGCCGCGTTCGCTTCCCGGCAGCGCCGCGGCCCCGGCCGCGGCGTTTTCGCATGGGTCGCGCGCAGCGGTTATGATGGCGGCACCTTTGCGGGCATACTCCCGATGGGCCGCTCCGCCGCGTGTTCCGCAGCGAACCCGTGACGTTCGCGAGCCGATCGCGCCCGGGGCAACGAGATTCAATCAAACCAAGCATCAATCTGCGCGAATGCCACCCATGGATAGCGGACACGACCACCAAAAATTCTTCTATTTCCTGCTGTTCGCGGTCACCGTCGGCATGTGCGGGATTCTCGCGCCGTTCTCCGGGGCCGTGTTCTGGGGCGCCATTCTCGCGATCCTGTTCCAGCCGGTGCAGCGCTGGCTCGCGGCGCGCTTCGGCAAGCGGCGCAACCTGGCCGCACTCGTGACGATGACGCTGATCGTCCTGATCGTGATCCTGCCGCTCGTGTTCGTCACCGCGACGCTCGTGCAGGAAATCGCGTACGTGTACCAGGAAATCAAGACCGCGCAGCCGAACTATTCGCAGTACTTCCAGGACATCATCCACGCGCTGCCGACCTCGATCCAGCGCGTGCTAGCGAAATACGGGCTGACCAACATCCCCGGCATCCAGAAGAAGCTCACCGACGGCGCCGCGCAGATCAGCCAGTTCGCCGCGACCCAGGCGTTCAGCATCGGCCAGAACACGTTCCAGTTCATCGTCAGCTTCGGCGTGATGCTGTACATGGTGTTCTTCCTGCTGCGCGACGGCGGCGAGATCGGCCGGCGCGTGCGCCGCGCGCTGCCGCTCGACGAGGAGCACAAGAATCTGCTGCTCGCGAAGTTCACGACGGTCGTGCGCGCGACCGTGAAAGGCAACATCGCGGTCGCGCTCGTGCAGGGCGCGCTCGGCGGGCTGATCTTCTGGATCCTCGACATCCAGGGCGTCGTGCTGTGGGGCGCGCTGATGGCGTTCCTGTCGCTGCTGCCCGCGATCGGCGCGAGCCTCGTGTGGATACCGGCCGCGCTCTACTTCCTGGCGATCGGCGCGATCTGGAAATGCGTGATCCTCGTCGCGTTCTGCGTCGGCGTGATCGGCCTCGTCGACAACCTGCTGCGCCCGATCCTCGTCGGCAAGGACACGAAGATGCCCGACTGGGTCGTGCTGATCTCGACGCTCGGCGGGATGGCGCTGTTCGGCATCAACGGCTTCGTGATCGGGCCGCTCGTCGCCGCGCTGTTCATGGCGAGCTGGGACATCTACGCGCGCGCCGAACAGGGCGAATAATGCGGCGCGTGGCCCTCGGCCGCCATCGCCCGATCCGAACGCACAAGCCGTCCGTCACGGATGGCGAATCCTGATCACGACGGGCGCCACGGCGCCCGTCGCTTCATCTGCCGCGACGGTCATCACGCCGCCATACGGGCCCACACGATGAACGCGGCCCGACACCAGCGGCACGCTTCGATCGTCGCGCGCATCGCGCCACGTTGCGCGCACGCCCGAATCGGCATCCAGCGCGAACGGCGCACCGTCGGGCCCGACCAGTGCCACGTGAGCACCCGGCAAACGCCGGCCATGCGCATCGAACCGAAGCGTCGCCGCGGCCCCGCCGCCCGCCGCTTCCCGTCCTTCGACAACCGCGCCCGACGGCACGTCGAACGTCACGTCGTAGAGATCGACGAGCGCACCGCTGAACCGCACGACGCCGTCCGACGTGGCCTGCCCGGCCGCCACCGCATTCGACATCGCGAATACGACGCCGAGTCCGATCGCCATCATCCGCACGGCGCCGGCGCACCGCACCGTTCGCAGCGTTCGATTACGCATCGCCGCCGATGCCGCCCGCTTCGCGTTGTTTCGCATGCTCCCTCTCCTCTGCCGCGTGACCAGAAAAAAAGGCGGCGTGACGCGTCGGTCACGCCGCCTGTTTGCTGGCAATCACTTTAAGGAGAGACGCCCGGACAATATATGGGACAAGTCCTAAATTGAGACCCGGTCGATCGAACTCACCACATTCGACTATGCATCGCCGCAACCCGCGACCGGCATCGCACGGTGCATCGCAAGCCGGTCATGCGTTCGGATCGACACGCAGCACGAGCTTGCCTCGATGGTCGCCGTCGAACAGGCGATTCAGCACGTCGGGCGCGTTTTCGAGACCGTCGGCAACAGTTTCCTCGGCCTTGAGCCGGCCGTCGCGCAACCAGCCCGCGAGCGTCTGCACGGCTTCGCGGCTCTTGCGGTAATCGAGGATCAGGAAGCCGCGCATCGTCAGCCGCTTCGAGATCAGCACGCCGACGTCGTCGGCCGCGCGGCCGCTGTTGTAGTTCGAGATCACGCCGCACAGCGCGACGCGCCCGCCGATCACCATCCGCGACAATACCGCGCGCATCACCTCGCCGCCGACGTTCTCGAAGTTCACGTGCACGCCGTCCGGCGTCGCCGCCTTCAGTTGCTGACGGAAATCGTCGGCCTTGTAGTCGACGGCCGCGTCGAAGCCGAGCGTCTCGATCAGGTAGCGGCACTTGTCAGCGCCGCCCGCGATGCCGACCACGCGCGCGCCGTGGATCTTGCCGATCTGCCCGGCGATCGAGCCGACCGATCCGGCCGCAGCCGACACGACGAGCGTCTCGCCGGGCTGCACCGGCGCGATGTCGGTCAGCCCGTAGTACGCGGTCAGCCCGCTCATCCCGCATGCGCCGAGCAGCGTCGGCAGCGGCAGGCCCGACTGCGCGGGCAGCTTCACGAGCTGCGCGGCCTGATCGGCCGGCACGACCGCATAGTCCTGCCAGCCGACGAGCCCCTGCACGAGATCGCCTTCCGCGAAGCCGGCATGGCGCGACGCGACCACGCGACCGATACCGAGCGCGCGCATCACCTCGCCGATCGCGACGGGGGGCAGGTACTGCGGCACATCACTCATCCACACGCGGTTGGTCGGGTCCATCGACAGGTACAGCACGCGCACGAGCACCTCGCCGTCCGCGAGCGCCGGCACCGGCGTCTCGACGAGCGAGAAGTGTTCGCGGCCGACCCGCCCTTCCGGGCGCGTCTTCAGCAGCAGTTGGCGGTTCACGGGTGTCGACACGATGTTCTCCTCCGGTGGTTGTTATGCGGGATGCGGGATGCGCGTCAGACCGCGCACATGCCGCCGTCGATCACGAGTTCGGCGGCCGTCACGAAGCGGCTTTCGTCGGATGCGAGATACACGGCCGCATGCGCGACGTCGTCCGGCTCGCCGAGCCGGCGCAGCGGAATGCCGCGCGCGAGCTTGCGCGTCGCGTCGCGTTCGCCGAGCGTCTGGAACAGCGGCTCGACGATCCCCGTGCGGATGAACGCCGGGTGAATCGAGTTGCAGCGCACGTCGAGCTCGCGGCGTGCGCAATCGATCGCGACCGATTTCGTCAGCGACGCGACCGCCGCCTTCGACGCGTTGTACGCGGTGAAATCCGGCTCGACCTTGAACGCGGCGACCGACGAGATGTTGATGATCGATGCGGGATGGCTCGCGCCCAGGTACGACAGCGCATGCTTGCAGCCGAGCACGATGCTCTCGACGTTGATCGCCATCACGCGCCGCCATTCGTCCAGCTCGATTTGCGCGGGCGAGCCGATCGAGCCGACGCCCGCATTGTTGACGAGCACCGACAGCCCGCCCATCGCATCGTTCGCCTGCGCGAGCAGCGCCTGCCAGCGCGCTTCGTCGCGCACGTCCTGCGTCGCGGCGAACGCGACCGGCGTCGCGTGGCCCGCGTTGAGTTCCTGCGCGAACGCGTCGAGCACCGCCGCTTCGGCGATGTCGGTCAAGAACACGCGCGCGCCCTGCTCGACCATCCGGCGCGCGATCGCGCGGCCGAGGCCGCCCGCGGCGCCCGTAATGTATGCGCACTTGCCGGCGAGGCGCGAAGAAACGACTGTCATGTGAGCTGCTCCTGTCGTGAGTCATCGTCGCGGAACGCTGCCGCGACGGGTTTTCCGTGCGTGTCGCGGCCGACGCATGCCGGTCGACGGCGCGTCGACGTCATAAGGTGCCGCACGGTTTCCGCGAGTATATCGAGACGAGCGCGACGCGCGCCGGGCAGCCGGCCGCGGTCGAACGACAGCCAGCGTACGCGAATGCCGCCAATCGATGAAATGAATATTCGTTATGCCCAGTCATAGACTCCGCTCATGACTTTCGTGCGCCGGCACCAATGCGCAAAGCGGCACGGCCGATCCCGTGGACCGGCCGGTTCGTTGATTCTGGGAATGACGGACGAGGCGTGCCGCGACAGACAGCGAACGATCGGGAAGAGGAATCGCGCAACCGCCGGGCGATCGCCGGCGGCAACCTGGCGGCACCGGAACACCGAAACACCGGGCCGCCGCAACCGGCAACCGTCAGAATCCGTCGCCCGACGGCGCGCGCACGAACGCGCAGAGTTGCGGCGAATGCGTATCGATCATCTGCTGGAACGGCGCACGGTTCCCGTAAGCGATGCCCGACACGAGCAGCAGGCAGACGGCCGCGATGCGCGGCGAGAACGCGCGCTGGCGCGCGCCGTCGTAGCCGCGCAGGAACATCAGCGCGACCAGCGCGCCGAGCATCCAGCCGACGACGACTTCCGGAATCGTGTGCGAGTGATCGAACACGCGCGCGACGGCCGTGACCGCGCCGACGGCCAGCCCGGCCGCGATGCCGGGCGCCTTGCCCGGCCGGAACGCCTGCCACAGCATCGACAGCGCGACCGTCCACACCGACGTCGACAGCATCGTATGGCCGCTGATCACGCGGAAATCGAATTGGGGAATCTCGATGCCGCACCCGGCATACAGGATCTTGGTTGCGCCGACAAGGCCCATGCCGGCGGCCAGCAGCACGACCCAGCGCACGGCGACGCGCCAGTCGGTCAGCGCCAGCCACGCCGCGCAGGTCAGCGCGATCGGCAAGGTCAGCGCGGCATCGCCGATGTTGCTGATTTCACTCCACATAACGGACTTCGGACGACGATCGAAAGGCCGCAGTTTACCGCATGCGCGCAGCGCGTCTGTGTCAGCCTGTGACAGGCTGTATCAGCCCGCGACACCGGTGATCAGCAGCAGGTTCGTGCCGGTGATGACGACGAACAGCGCCCACGCGGCAACCTGCATCCCGCGGCCGATCGTGTGCTCGCCCATCACGTTGCGATCGCTGACCGACCGAATCAGCGGCCACATCGCGAACGGCAGCTGCAGGCTCAGCAGCACCTGGCTCCAGACGAGCAGTTTCCCGACCGACCCGTCGCCGAGCCACAGCACGCCGATCAGCGCCGGCACGAGCGCGAGCCCGCGCGTAATCAGCCGGCGCTGGTAGCACGGGATCTTCGTGTGCAGGAAGCCGTCCATGATCACCTGGCCGGCGATCGTGCCGGTCAGCGTCGAGCTTTGCCCCGACGCGAGCAGCGCGATGCCGAACAGCAGCGCGGCCGCGCCGCCCGCGATCGGCGTAATCAGCTTGTAGGCCTGCTCGATGTCGGTCACGTTGTGCTGGCCCGTCGCATGGAACGCCGCGCCCGCGACGATCAGGATCGCTGCATTGACGAGCATCGCGACGAACAGCGACACGCAGGTATCGATACGCACCAGCGCGAGCGTGTCGCGGACCACGCCGCGCGTGCCGCCGACGACATGCCGCGTCTGCACGACCGACGAATGCAGGTACAGGTTGTGCGGCATGATCGTCGCGCCGACGATGCCGAGCGCGAGCACGATCGCATCCTTGCGGTCGTGGCCCGGATCGCCGGGCACGAGCCCGCCGACCACCGCGTGCCAGTCGGGCGGCGTGATCGCGACCTGCGCGACGAAGCAGAACGCCATCGTCGCGATCAGCCCGAGCACGATCGCCTCGATCTGCCGGAACCCCTTGCCCTGCAGGCCGAGCACGATCATCGTGTCGAGCGCGGTCAGCACGATCCCCCACGCGAGCGGCACGCCGAGCAGCAGCTTGAACGCAAGCGCGCAGCCGAGGACTTCCGCGATGTCGCACGCGATGATCGACACTTCGGCGGTGACCCACTGCACGATGCGGCCGAACCGACCGTAGCGGTCGTAGCTGGCCTGCGCGAGATCCCTGCCCGCGACGAGGCCGAGCCGCGCCGCGAGCATCTGCAGGAAGATCGCCGCGAGACTCGAGAACGCGACGACCCACAGCAGCGAATAGCCGAACTGCGAGCCGGCCTGGATGTCGGTCGCCCAGTTGCCGGGATCCATGTAACCGATCGCGACGAGCAGGCCGGGGCCGAAAAAGCGCTTGAGCTTCTGCCAGCGTGGCGCGCCGGCGTCGATCGTGATGCTGCCCTTTACTTCCGACGGGCAGAAAGGGGCGGTGGCGGTAGTGGGGAGGAAGGGCATGTAAACCGGGAATCGAGATCGCGACAGGACGATTCTACGGGTATCCGCCCCGTTTTCTCCCGCGCGTCGGCGCGCGCGCCGCAATTCGCCCCTCCGCCCTCGCAAAACTCGGCTGCAGGTCGGTCGTCCGCATCGCGCGACGCGGCATCGTGGCCAAGGATCTTTTCCCGCTCGGCGACGCGAAATTCGGTCGGCGACATCAGCAGGCGCTGACGAAACAGCTTCGCGAGCCGCTCGCCGCTGCCGAACCCCGTGCGGCGCGCGACCTTGTCGGCCGGCAGCGTCGTATGGATCAGCATGTGGCACGCGCGCTCGAGCCGCACCTGCTGGACGAACGCGGTCGGCGTCACGCCGATCTCCTTCTTGAAGCGCCGCAGGAAATTGCGCTCGCTCATCGCGGCGGCCTGTGCGGCGTTCGCGATCGAGATGCGGTTCACGCTCAGCGCGCGCAGCCGCTGCGCCGACATCCGGATCGACGGGCTCGCGCTCAGTTCGCGAAACGCCCACATCGACTGTGCATAGCGCTGCTCGACCGGCCGCAGCATGTTGCTGGCGATCTCCTGCGCGGCGCTGTCGCCGAGATCGGCGCGGAACATGTCGAGCGCGGCCGCGAACACGTCGGTCTCGCCTGCCTGCAGTTCGACCGTCGCGTCGGCACGGCGCCCGGCTTTGCCGGGCGACACGTGGATCGCCGCCGACGGCCGCTGCGTGGCCGCGAGCGACGGCAGGTCCATCGCGTCGACGATCCAGCGCGCGTGCCGGCGAATGTCGGTCAGGCGCCGCTGCAACGCGTCGTTCCAGTTGACGGCCGCGCGATCGCCGTGAAGATGAAAGAACGCGAGCGCACGACGGCCGTGCTCGTCGCCGAGCGGATCGGCCGCGATGCTCACGCCGGACGACGACTGCAACAGTCCCCCGCTTTCGGATACGTACTTCAACTGGTAATCCGCACTGAACGCATGCAGGCGATTCGCCAGGTTGAAAGCCTCGGCGAGACGCGCGGCCTGGGCCAACGAAAACCCCGTACTCAAATAGATAACGACCCACCTCTGATCTGCTGCATTCACTGGCCAAGCCCCCGACTTGTTTCGACTTCTTCTAATACCGTCGAACTGTCAGGCTTATATTTGGTTTGAATGCGTGCGACAGGACGGCTATCCCGAAATATGAAGCGACGGCATCTTAGCCGAACGGGTAGCGCCTTTGGCGCGAAATGGCCGACGTGGACAGCATGATGGCGGATTACTACAGGCTGTCGCGAACTGATCGTATGCCAACACGGAATCGAGCCTGTCGATGAAGCCGATCATTGCGCCGTCATGCGTCACGATGCGCGCGTTTCGCTGCATTGCGCTGCATTGCGCATCGGACGAAGCTGCGGTTGCATACCGGCCAGAACGGCCCCGACATGCATCGAACGTCATCGATCGCCGCACACGAAAGCCCGCGCATCCGTTGCCTGCGCATCCTTTAGAATCGATCCACCGTTCACCACGCCGCCTGCGCCCCGTGCCCGCCGATCACCGTCTCGACCTGAACCTGTTTCGCGTGCTCGACGCCGTTTACGTGCACGGCGGCATCGGCGCGGCCGCCCGCGCGCTGCATCTCACGCAGCCCGCGGTCACGCACGCGCTCAACCGGCTGCGCGCGCATTTCGACGATCCGCTGTTCGTGCGCCAGGGCAACCGCGTCGTGCCGACCGAGCGCACGCGGTCGATCATCGCGGACGTGCAGTTGCACTTGAAGGGCCTGCAAGGCACCGTGCGCGATCCATCGGCATTCGATCCCGCAACGCTCGACCTGAGCATCGCGGTCGGCATTCGCGACGTGCTCGAATCGATCGCGCTGCCGCGGATCGTCGCCGCGTTCGCCGACGAAGCGCCGGGCCTGCGGCTCGTGAGCCGTCGCATCTCGGTGCCCGACATCGAGCGCGAACTCGCATCGGGCAATCTCGATCTCGCCGTCGAGCGTCGCGTGCAGACGGGCCCGCGCATCGCCACCGAGCACCTGCTCGACGATTCGCTCGTCGTCGCACTGCGCCGCGATCATCCGCTCGCGCGCGACCCGCTGCGGCGCGGCGACTATTTCGCGGCGCGGCATATCGCGGTGTCGTCGTTCGGCGAACCGCAATCGCTCGACGTATTGCTCGGCAGCGACGGGCGCTTCCGCGATATCCGGCTCACCTGCCAGCACTATTTCGCCGCATGCCAGATCGCCGCGACCGGCGACCTGCTGGTCACGCTGCCGCACACCTATGCGCTGCGGATGGCCGCGCTGCTGCCGATCGTCGTGCGGCCGCTGCCTCTGCGGCTCAGGCCGTTCCCGCTGCTCGCGTACTGGCACGAATCGCGCGACACCGATCGCGCGCACCAGTGGGTGCGCGAACGCATCGCCGCGCTCGTGCGCAGCAGCGCGGGCGTCGCCGACGCATAACACGCTGCGGACGCCGTTACGACCGAAACGGTATGCTGACGGGTTCGCGCCGCCATGCGGCGCCCGCTTCCTTTTTCCCGCTTACCGGAGACTTGCCATGTCGCTCATCCATGCCGCCGCCGTCCTCGATGCCGACGCGCCCGATTACGTCGTCCAGTTGCAGGCCGGCACGCATGCGCTGACCGGTGACGAAGCGCCGCGCGAAGGCGGCCAGGATCGCGGGCCGGCGCCGTACGAGTTCGTGCTTGCCGGTCTCGCGCAATGCACGGCCGCGACGCTGCGCATGTACATGCAGCGCAAGTCGTGGCCGGCCGCGCGCATCGACGTGCGCACCGAGCTGCATGCCGATCGCGAAGGCGTGCAATACGTGCGCCGCGTCGTGACGCTCGACGGCCCGCTCGACGACGCGCAACGCCAGCGCCTCGCCGAGATCTGCGAGAAGACGCCCGTGACGCAGTTCATCAAGCGCGGTACGCGAATCGAGACGACGTTGAAGTGACGTGCGCGGCGAGCGGCACGCGGCACACCATCGACGCCTGACAAACAAAACGGGCGGGCCGCGCACGATGCGCAGCCCGCCCGTCCATCGATCCGACCAGGCGCTTACAGTCCGAGCGCGGACAGGTCCAGCTTGCCGTCCTTCATCGGCGGGCACCAGAAATACGCGCCCGTCAGCGGCCGCGTGAAGCGGAACAGGCCGTCGACGATCCCGTCGTCCGCGCCGCTCATGCGGCGCATCTGCACGTCGAACGCGCGGAACGAGCAGCCGAACGCAACGAAGTAGAGGCCCGCGCGGCGCGCGTCCGCCCACGGCGACGAACGGCGCAGCATGAACGCCTCCGGCTCGAAGCTTTCCTGCGCGGTGCGCTTCACGTGCGCGAACTCGGGCGCGTCGTCGAGTTCCTCGTTGTCCGAGCGGCGGCGCCCGATGATGTTGTCCATGTCGCCCGACGGAATGCGCTCCATCTGGTCGAAGTCGTGCAGCCACTGCTGGACCGCGACGAAGCTCGAACCGTCGAGCCCCGCACCCTGCCCCGCCACGATCGCCGCGTCGAGCGCGTCGTCGCCGGTCGGGTTCTCGGTGCCGTCCTCGTAGCCGGACAGGTCGCGATCGTTCGAATAGCGGAAGCCGTCGACGGCGTCCTGCAGCGCGAACGCCGGCGCCAGAGCGCGCTCGATCGCCCGCGCACGCAGCACGATCTCGCCGCGATCGTCGGCGCGCAGCCAGACCCACACGTCGGCCGGCGTCGCCGGCAGCGTGCGGTCCTTCACCGCGAACGCCGGATAGTCGGTCAGGCCCGGAACCGGGCGCCCGAGGTGCGCCGCCAGCGCCTGTCCGAAACCGACGACCGTGTCGCGCCCGTCGACGATCTCGCGCAGCGCGGCCAGTGCCGCCGCCACATTGCCGTCATTCGAAATCGTGAAAGTGAGGTATCGGGCCGCCGTGTCGATCGGAGCCAGGATGCCTTGCTGAACGTCGCTCATCGTTTCCTCAGGAGTGTATCGGGGGGTAAATCTTCGAGGGCCGCATCGGCTGGCCGCTCGTTGTGTCGGGTCGCGCCGGGACGCACGCACCGTCGCGTGCCGCGGACGCCGAAGTGTAATCGATGCGCCCGCCGGCCCTTGCGCCGCCGCTTCGCGGAAAGCCCCGCAAAAGAAGGGCCGAAACCCTGAATACTAACCGTATCGACGCCGCAACGCCGCATTCGTCAGACGTTGCAGCGTGCAGAACACTGCTGATAGAATCTTTACACGTCTTTTCGGCGTCCTTTCAACCGTTCACTTCAGGGAGGTGCAGATGTTCCGAATGCCAGCAACCTTCCCGAACGTGGTCCCACGGCGCAGCTGATCCAGCCCGCCGTCCGCGCCGGCTCCCGAGTTTTTCGCTAACCCGTCAGCCGCGCTTTTCCCGACAGCCCGTTTCGTTCCGCCCGCGTTTTCCACGCGGCTCCGGCTGTTGCGTTTTCGACGTTCTCCGAACCGGAAAGTCCCGTCGCGCGATGCGCCGGGCAATGATAAATGACCAGAAAAACCTCCCATCTGGGCGGCCACGCATTCAAGGCCGTCTTCGGCTTCACCATCCGCTACTGGCGCAAGCAGCCGGCGCGCATCGCCACGGTCGCGACCTTCGCGCTGCTCGCCGCGCTCGCCGACGTGCTCACGCCGCTGTTCGCCGGCCGCCTCGTCGACGCGCTGTCGACCGGCCTGACCGACCGCGCCGCCGCATGGCATTCGGCGATCGTCGCGTTCGGCACGCTCGCCGCGCTCGGCATCGGCGCGACGGTGCTGCGGCAAGGCGTCTACCTGAACATCATCACGCTCACGCTGAAGATGATGAGCGAGATCGCCGCCGCATCGTTCCACCGCGTGCAGCGCTTCTCGACCGACTGGCACGCGAACAGCTTCGCGGGTTCGACCGTGCGCAAGATCACGCGTGGCATCTGGGCGCTCGACCTGCTGAACGACACCGTGCTGATCGCGCTGCTGCCGTCGGTCGCGATGCTGGTCGGCGCAACCGTGCTGCTCGGCACGCACTGGCCCGTGATGGGGCTCGTCGTCGGCGCGGGCTCGCTCCTGTACATCGCGGTGACGGTCGCCGTGTCGCTCGGCGTCGTCGCGCCGGCCGCGCGGCTCGGCAACCTGTGGGATACGCGCATGGGCGGCGCGCTCGCCGACGCGGTGAGCTGCAACGCGGTCGTCAAGGCGTTCGGCGCGGAGACGCGCGAGGAAGCGCGGCTCGCGCGCGTGATCGGCAAGTGGCGGCAGCGCACGCGCCGCACGTGGGTGCGCGGCACATTCAACGGCGGGCTGCAGGGCGCGATGCTCGTCGCGATGCAGGCCGCGATGATCGGCGTCGCGCTGCGGCTGTGGGCGAACGACGAGGCGAGCGTCGGCGACATCGCGTTCGCGCTGACGATGTTCTTCATGCTGCAGGGTTACCTGCGCGACGTCGGCATGCACATCCGAAACCTGCAGCGCTCGGTGAACGACATGGAAGAACTCGTCGCGCTCGAACGCCAGCCGCTCGGCATCGACGATCGCCCCGGCGCGCCGGCCATCCGGATCGGGCAAGGCGAGATCCGCTTCGAGCACGTGACGTTCCGCTACGGCAACCATCCGGTGCCGCTGTACGACGATTTCTCGATGCGGATCGCGCCCGGCGAGCGAGTGGGCCTCGTCGGCCACTCGGGGTCGGGCAAGACGACGTTCATCAAGCTGATCCAGCGCCTGTACGACGTATCGGGCGGCCGCATCACGATCGACGGGCAGGACATCGCGCGCGTGCAGCAGGATTCGCTGCGCAGCCAGATCGCAATCGTCCAGCAGGAGCCCGTGCTGTTCCACCGCACGCTCGCGGAGAACATCGCGTATGCGCGCCCCGACGCGAGTCGCGCGGACATCGAGCGCGCCGCGCGGCTCGCCAGCGCGCACGACTTCATCGTCGCGCTGCCGGACGGCTATGACACGCTCGTCGGCGAACGCGGGATCAAGCTGTCGGGCGGCGAGCGCCAGCGCGTCGCGATCGCGCGCGCGTTCCTCGCCGATGCGCCGATCCTGATCCTCGACGAAGCGACGTCGAGCCTCGACAGCGAAAGCGAGCTGCTGATCCAGCAGGCGATGGAGCGGCTGATGGTCGGCCGCACGACGCTCGTCGTCGCGCACCGGCTGTCGACCGTACGTGCGCTCGACCGGCTGCTCGTGCTCGATCGCGGCAAGGTGATCGAGGAAGGCAACCACGACGCGCTGATCCGCATCGACGGCGGCATCTACCGCCGGCTGTTCGAGCGGCAGGCGCTGGAACTCGCGAAGGGGTTGATCGATTCGCCCCGGCGCACGGCGGATGACGCCGCCGGGCCGCTGGGCGAGCCGGCCGAGGCTTGACGCAAGCGTGTCGCGATGCGGCCCGGCGGTGGGATCATCACCGCCGGGCCGTGTTGACCCGACCGGATTCGGATCGAGGCCGTGCCACGTGCACGGCCTTTTTTGCGTCCGCGAATATCGCCGGCCGCCCCTGAGCCGCGCGCCGCCGCGTCGCCTTTTCCGGGATCACTTATCATGTCGACCAGGAAATTTGCGACGAGGGTTCGACCATGTTTACAGGCATTGTCCAGGGCGTTGGCGTCATCCAGGCCATCAAGGATCACGGGGAGCTGAGAACCTTCAGCATCGAATTCCCCGAGCGGTTTACCGACGACATCGAGATCGGCGCCAGCGTCTCCGTCGACGGCGTGTGCCTGACGGTGACGACCATCCATTCGCCGGAGCTGATCGACTTCGACGTGATGCTGCCGAGCCTGAAGATCACCACGCTGGCCGATCTGGCGACCGGCTCGCGGATCAACGTGGAGCGGGCCGCGAAGGACGGCGCGGAAATCGGCGGGCATCCGCTGTCCGGCCATGTCGACTTCCCGGGGACCATCCTGCACATCGCGTCGTCCGAGCACAACCGGATGATTCGCATCGGCGTGCCCGCCGAATTCAAACGATATGTTTTCGCGAAGGGCTATATCGCGATCAACGGCTGCAGCCTCACCGTTTCGGACGTCAATCGCGACGAAGGCTGGTTTGAAATCTGGCTGATCCCGGAAACGCGACGCGCGACGACCTTCGATGCGAAGGGCGTCAACGACAAGGTCAACATCGAGATCGAGCGCAGCACGCAGGTCGTCGTGGATACGATCCGGGAATCGGTCAAGGAAACGCTCGGCGAATTGACCGGCGTCGTCACGACGCTGCTGGCGGAAAAAGGCGTCGATATCGAGGAGCTGCTGGCGCGCAATGTCGCGCGACTGCCGAAGAAGTAACGGATGCCGGCGTGCCAGGTGATCCGCTGGATCACCTAGTACCGGCTTCCGTCGGCAAACACCTCGACCCACGGTTCCGCCTCACTCCGCCTCGGCCTGCGCCCCCTTCCCCACCGCCACGCGCTGCGCGCGATAAATCCCCGCGTGCCCCGAAAACAGATACGCGACGACGCACGCGACGATCGCATACACGCCGATATCCGCGCCGAACAGTTCGATCGCCATGATCGTCGACGCGATCGGCGTGTTGGCCGCGCCCGCGAACACCGCGACGAAGCCGAGCCCCGCGAGCACGGGCACCGGCAGCGCCAGCACCTGGCCGAGCGCGTTGCCGAGCGTCGCGCCGATGTAGAACAGCGGCGTCACCTCGCCGCCCTTGAACCCCGACGCCAGCGTGACGACGGTGAACGCGAACTTGCCCGCGAAATCGTAGAGCGGCAGCGGGCCGTGAAACGCGGCCTCGATCGTCGGAATGCCGAGGCCGAGATACTGCGGCACGTTCAGCACGGTGGCCGCCGCCGCGACCAGCAGGCCGCCGAGCACCGGCTGCAGCGGCGCATAGCGGATTACGCGCCGGAACCCCGCGGTCAGCGCATGCGTCGCAAACGCGAACAGCCGTCCGACGACGCCGAACGCGATGCCCGCGACGACCGTCACGGCCAGCCCCGTCGCCGACACGGCCGGCACGAACGGAATCGCATAGGCCGTGTGATGCACGCCCCACGCGCGGCACACGACGTCCGCGACGATCGCCGACGCGACGCAGGTCAGCAGCGCGTCGTACCGCACGCGCCCGATCGCGAGCACCTCGAGCCCGAACACGGCGCCCGCGAGCGGCGTGCCGAACACCGACGCGAAACCGGCCGCGATGCCGCCCATCAGCAGCACGCGGCGATGCTCGCGATCGAGGCGGAACACCTGCGTGACGCGATCGGCGAGCGCGCCGCCCATCTGCACGGCGGTACCCTCGCGGCCGGCCGAGCCGCCGAACAGGTGCGTGACGACGGTCGCGACGAGCACGAGCGGCGCCATCCGCTTCGGCACGAGCGCCTTCGGGTCGTGGATCTCGTCGATCAGCAGGTTGTTGCCGCGCGCGACCGACTGGCCGAAACGATGATAGATCCACCCGGTCGCGAAACCGGCGGCCGGCAGCCCCCACAGCAGCCACGGATGCGTCATGCGCGTGCCGGTCGCCCAGTCGAGCGCGATCAGGAACAGCGCGGAAGCCGTGCCGGCCAGCGCGCCGAGCAGGGCCGAAAGCGCGAGCCAGCGGCACACGTAGCGCACGGTCGCGAGCAGGTCGGCAGAAGTCGTGAAAAACATGATTTCCAGATTCGACAGAACATCAAAACCTGGGCGGCAGAATACCGCATGGACGGCCTGCGACCTCCTGACAACCCAGGAACACGCAGGCATCATCAGCCGGGCAAACCGGCGGTTGAGGGCCGCGCCGCGCGCAACGCGCCGCAACGACCGCAGGGAGGCATGCCATCTCCGCAGGCCGCAATTGTACGCGACGCCGCGCATCGCACGCAATGCAGCGCCGGCGCACCGGGCCGGAACGGCGTCGCGCTCCCCGGCGCGGCGTCAGTCGCGCGGCGCGCGCGCGATGCGCGAGATCAGTTGCGGCGCGATCCGCTCGAGCGGCAGGATCGCCGATGCCGCGCCGATCGCCGCGGCCGCTTTCGGCATCCCGTAGACGGCGCTGGTCGCCTCGTCCTGCGCGATCGTGTAGCAGCCTTTCGCGCGCATCGCCTTCAGGCCGAGCGCGCCATCGCGCCCCATGCCCGTCAGCAGCACGCCGAGCGCCTCGCCCTGCCAGCCGTCGGCGACGCTGTTGAAGAACACGTCGATCGACGGCCGGTACGGCGTCTCCACCGGATGCCGCGTATAGCCGAGCACGCCGCGCGGCGACAGGTACAGGTGATCGTTGGTCGCCGCGAGCAGCACCTCGCCGGCCTGCGGCACGCTGCCCTGCCGCGCGACGCGCACGGGAAGCCGCGTGTAGCCGTCGAGCCATTCGGCCATCCCGAGCGCGAACGCCTGGTCGACGTGCTGGACGATCACGATCGCAGCCGGGAAATCGGCCGGCAGCGCGCGCAGCAGCGCGGTGAGCGCGGTCGGCCCGCCCGCCGACGCGCCGATCGCGACGAGCGTCGGCTGGCCGCGCGCGGGCGTCGGCCCCGGCGGCACGAGCGCCGCGGTACGGCTTTCGAGCAGCCGGCCGATCTGGTCGATCTTCCCGAGCAGCGCCTGCGGCGATGCGTCGGTCGACAGCCCCAGCGCAAGCGTCGGCGTGTCGACCGCGTCGAGCGCGCCCGCGCCCATCGCCTCGTAGACCGACGACGTGTTCGCGCTGACGCTGACCGTCACGATCAGGATCGCGCACGGTGCGCGCGCCATGATCTGCCGCGTCGCCGCCACGCCGTCGACCTTCGGCATCACGAGATCCATCAGCACGAGATCGGGCGGATGGGCGATGCAGAAATCCACTGCCTCGTCGCCGTCGGTCGCGACCCACAGCACGCGGTGGTCCGGCCGCAGCGCAAGCACGCGGCGCAGCGCCTCCACGGCCAGCGGCAGGTCGTTGACGATGCCGATGTTCATCCGCGCGCACCCCCGATCAGGTCGTGCACGGCATCGAGCAGCGCCTCGTCGTGGAAGCTGCTCTTCGCGAGGTAGTAGTCGGCGCCGGCATCGAGCCCGCGGCGGCGATCCTCGTCGCGATCCTTGTACGACACGATCATCACCGGCACGCGCTTGAGCATCGGATCGCTCTTGATCAGCGTGACGAGCTCGATGCCGTCCATGCGCGGCATGTCGACATCCGTGACGACGAGATCGAATGCATCGCTGCGCACCGCGTTCCAGCCGTCCATCCCGTCGACCGCGACGGTCACGTCGTAGCCGCGCTTTTCCAGCAGCTTGCGTTCGAGCTCGCGCACCGTCAGCGAATCGTCGACGACGAGCACGCGGCGGCGCCGGTCGACGAGCGCGAACTGCGGGTCGCGCTTGAGCCGCGCGAGCTGCCCGCCGCGCACGAGCTTGTCGACCGAGCGGATCAGGTCCTCGACGTCGACGATCAGCACGGGGTCGCCGTTCTCGAGCAGCGCGCCGGCCGCGATGTTCTGGATCTTGTGCAGGCGGCTGTCGAGCGGCTGCACGACGAGCATCCGTTCGCCGAGGAAACGGTCGACAGCGACGCCGTACAACTCGGGCTCGCCGCCGACGACCACGACCGCCGTGCTCCCGCGCGCCCCGTTGGGTTCGCCCGCATCGAGCAACTGGTGCGCGGCGACGAGGCCCGCGCGCCGGCCGTCAAACGGAAAATGCGGCTGCCCTTCGAGCACGTCGATATCGTCGTGCGCGAGCTCGAGCGTGCGGCGCACGTGTGCGAGCGGGAACGCATACGGTTCGCCGCCGACTTCGACGAGCAGGCTGCGGATCACCGACAGCGTGAGCGGCAACTGCAGCACGAAGCGCATGCCCGCGCCCGGCTCGTTGAAGATCCGCACCGCGCCGCGCACGCCGCGCACCATCTCCTGCACCGCGTCGAGGCCGACGCCGCGACCCGATACGTCGGTCACCGCATCGCGCATCGAGAAGCCCGGCAGCAGCAGGAATTCGAGCAGTTCGGGATCGGACAGCCGCGCGGCCGTCTCGTCGTCGGTCAGGCGCTGGCGCACGACGGCCGCGCGCAGCGCGTCCATGTCGACGCCCGGCCCGTCGTCGATCACGCTGACGAGCAGCGAGCCGGCGCTGTGGCGCGCCTCCAGCGTCACGCTCGCCTCGGCCGGCTTGCCGCGCGCGAGCCGCGCGTCGGGCGACTCGACGCCGTGGTCGATCGCGTTGCGCAGCAGGTGGCCGAGCGGCGCGTCGAGCAGGTCGAGGATGTCGCGGTCGACCTGGGTGCCCTCGCCGACGATCGAGAAGCGCACCTGCTTGCCGAGCGAGCGCGCGAGATCGCGGACGATGCGCGGATACGCGCGCGTCGCATCGCCGAACGGCCGCATCCGGCATTGCAGCGCCTCGTCGTAGAGCTGCTCGGCGATATGCGTGCTGCGCCGCTCGAAGCGGTCGAATTCGTCCATGCGCTCGGCGAGCGAACGCTGCAGGTCATTGAGCATGTGCCGCACTTCGTTCATCGACGCGAGCATGCCCGCGTCGAGATCGTCGGCGAACTGTTCGTACATCAAATCGAGCGAACGGGCGGCGTCGCGTTGCGCACGCTTCACGCGCAGCATCGATTCGGCGAACGGCTTGAGCCAGCGCGATTCGACCAGCGATTCGCCGGACAGGCTCAGCAGCCGGTTCAGCGTATCGGCGCGCACGCGGCGCATCGCGCCGGCGCCGGCCACGCGGCCGGCCTGGACCGGATCGGGCACCGTGCCCGACACCGCGAGCGGCGGCACCGTGGCGCCGGCCCCGACGGACTCGTTCGCGGCGCCGTCGTGCTCGCGATACGGCACGGCCGACGGCGGCACGACGGCCGCCTGTATCGTCTGCGCGGCATCGGCGCCCGTCAGCGCCGCCGCGAACACGTCGATCTCGGTCGGCGACACGGGCGCCCCTTGTGGATCGCCGACGCGCACCAGCAGGTCGACGCCGGCGAGCAGCACGTCGACGTGCGTGGCCGTCAGCGCGATCGTGCCGGCCTGCGCGGCGACGAAGCATTCTTCCATCCGCCCCGCGATGTCGACGCCGAGCGGCACGCCGACGATGCGCGCGGCGCCCTTCAGCGAATGCGCGGCGCGCATGCACGCCTCGAGCGCGACGGCATCGGGTTCGCCCGATTCGAGCGCGAGCAGCCGCTCGGACAGCGCCTGGGTCTGCGTGCGCGTCTCCTCGCGATACAGCTCGAGCAGCGACAGGTGGCTCAGATCGTCGTCGCCGCTCATCGCATGCTCCGTGTCACGGCATCGAACAGGCGATCGTCGTCGAGCAGGCCCACCGACTTGCCGCGCCACGACAGCACGCCGCGCGACAGGCCGGCGCTCGCACGCCCGACCGTCGCCGGCACGGGCACCCAGTCGGATGCGCCGAAGCGCAGCACGCCTTCGACTTCGTCGACCGGAAACACGACCGGTTCGCCCTGGTGCGCAGCCACCAGCAGCCGCGTGAAACGGCCGTCGCCACCGCCGTTGCCGCCCTTGCCTGCGTCGAGGCCGAGCAGCGCGCCGATCGAGATCGCGATGCGCAGCGTGCCGCGGATGTTGACCACGCCGCGCACGGCCGAATTGCGGCGATGCGGCAGCGAATGGATCGGGCGCGTGCCGGCGATCTCGCGCAGCACGCCGATCGGCAGCGCGAGCCATTCGTCGGCCACGCGAAACGCCAGCGCCGCGTGGCGCGTATCGCCGTCGTCGTCGCGCACGCTCGTCGCACGGAACGCGCTCATCCGGCGTGTCGCGTCGGCCATCTCGGCGTCGCCGAGCGGACGCTCGAGCAGCTTCGCCGCGTGATACGCGTAGACCGGGCAGTTCAGGCAGCGCTGGCAGTCGGCCAGCCGCTCGCACGAGCGGTCGCCGTGCGTGCCGATCCGGTTCCAGCAATCGTCGACGTCGATCGTCGTGTCGTCAGTGGCAGCGGCGTCGCGGTTCATGGGTTCCTCTGGTCATCGCGGTGTCGGTCCCGATCCCGTATTCGTGTCAGCCGGCCGAGCGCCGTGCGCGCTCGAGCAGCCATTGCGCGCCCGCGCGATCGCCGCCGACGTCGAGCAGCGTCGCGAGATGGGTCAGCGCCTCGTGGTGCGTGGGCCGCAGGTACAGCGCCTTCCGGTAGAAGTCGCCGGCTTCCGCCGCGCGCCCGCGCGCATCCGCGATCAGCCCGTTCAAGTAGAACGCGTCGGCATGCGGCCCGACGCGCGCCGAGAACTGCGCGAGCACGCGTTCGGCCTCGTCGAACGCGCCGGCGTTCGCGAGCGCCTGTGCCTCCTCGAGCGTCGGCGCGACGTCTTCGGCGACCGGCGCGGCCGCTTCGACCGTCGCCACCGACCGGTCGGCCCGTGCATCGAGCGCGGCCGTGCGCACCGCGGGCGACGGCGCCGCGAACGGCTGCGGCCTGCCGCCGAGCCAGACCGGCGGCGCGACGGCCAGCACCGGGCGCGTCGCCACGAGCGGCGCAACGGTAAAGCGCTCCGTGCGCCGGACCGCCGCCGCGGACAGCGGCGCCGCGGCCCGGGCCGCGCTCGCCTCGGCCGCCGCACCGGCAGACTCGCGATGAAATGCGAACGCGAGCGGCACGCGCGCCGAGCGCATCCCGTGCCGCATCGCGACGCCCGTTTCGGCCGGCCCGACGAACAGCATGCCGTCGTCGGCGAGGCACGCGTCGAGCGAGCGGATCACGCGATCCTGCGCGTCGCGGTCGAAGTAGATCAGCACGTTGCGGCAGAACACGAAATCGTAGCGAAAGCCCGTATCGGCGATCGGTTCGACGAGGTTCGCGTGCCGGAACTGCACGCACGCGCGCACGCGCTCGTCGAGCAGCCAGCCGTCGGCGGCCGGCGTGAAGTAGCGCGCGCGAAATTCCGTCGCGGTGCCGCGAAACGCATTGCGCCCGTAACAGCCGAGCCGCGCCTGCTCGATCGCGCGCGCGCTGAGGTCGATCGCGTCGATCGTGAAGCTGGCCGGGCCGAGCCCCGCGTCGAGCAGCGCCATCGCCGCCGAATACGGCTCCTCGCCCGTCGAGCACGGCGCGCTCAGCACGCGGATCACGCGGCCGGGCGTCGCGGCGAGCCGTTCGGCCGCCAGCCGCGCGAGCGTCGCGAAGGCCTCGCGGTCGCGGAAGAACCACGTCTCGGGCACGACGAACAGCTCGATCAGCGCACGCCGCTCGTCGGCCGACGCGTTGAGCTGCTGCCAGTACGCATCGAGCGCGTCCTGCGTCACGGGCGGCCGCGCCATCGACGGCAGGCGCTCGCCGTCCGCCTGCAACGCGTGCACACGCTCCGTCAGCGCACGGATCAGAAAATCGTTGCCGAGCGAATCGGGGTCGATGCCGGTCTCGCGCAGCAGCCAGCCGCGAAATCGCGATTCGGACTCTTTCATGCGGACTCCTTCCCGTGGCCCGGCAGGCCATCGAACAGATACAGGCGCGCAACGTCGTCGATCAGGTCGGCTACCGACACCTGCTGCACGACACCGGCGGGCGTGTTCGCGACGAGCCCGAGCCAGCGCGTGCGCGCGGTCGAGATGCCGCTCGCGCGGAACGCCGCACGATCGATCCGCATCGTCTGCGTCGCGCGCTCGACGATCAGGCCGATCACGCGTTCGCCTTCTGCATGGCCCGCGCGATAGCGCACCATCACGAGCCGCGTCGAGCGCAGCGCATGCGCGCGCCGCCCGAGCGCGAGCATCGGCACGTCGATCACCGGCACCGGCTGGCCGCCGCGCATCAGCAGCCCGGCGATCCATTCGGGTGCGCCGGGCACGGCATTCGTGATCGCGAGCGGCAGCACCTCGTCGATGCCGGCCGCGTCGAGCGCATAGCGCCCGCCGTCGAGCTCGAACATCAGGAACAGCGCGTGTGCGCCGTTCTGCGGATCGGCGCGCGTCACGCGTCGACCTTGAAGCGCGACACGCTGGTGCGCAACTGGTTCGCGACGAGCGTCAGGTCGTCGATCGCCTGCGACGACTGGCGCAGCGACTCGGCGGTCTGCTGCGCGGCTTCCGACAGCTGCGACAGCGCCTGGGTGATCTGCTCGGCGCCGTTCGCCTGCGTCTGCATCCCTTCGTTGACCATCTGGAAGCGCGGCGCGAGCGTCTGCACCTCGGCGATGATCTGCGACAGCTGCCCGCCGACCTGCTGCACGTCGAGCATCCCGCGGCGCACTTCCTCGGAGAACTTGTCCATCCCCATCACGCCCGCCGACACGGCCGACTGGATTTCCTTCACCGTCTGCTCGATGTCGTAGGTCGCGACGGCCGTCTGGTCGGCGAGGCGGCGAATCTCCGTCGCGACGACCGCGAAGCCGCGGCCGTATTCGCCGGCCTTCTCGGCCTCGATCGCCGCGTTCAGCGACAGCAGGTTGGTCTGGTCGGCCACCTTGGTGATCGTCGCGACCACCTGGTTGATATTCAGCGCCTTCTCGTTGAGGATCGCGAGCTTCGCGTTCACCGAACCGGCCGCGTCCATCACGCTGCGCATCGTCTCGCCCATCCGCGTGAGCCCGCTCTGGCTCACGCCCGCGAGCGTCGCCGACTGCTCGGCCACGCCGGCCACCTCGTTCATCGTGCGCAGCAGGTCGCGCGACGTCGCGAAGATCTCGCGCGAGGTCGCGCCGATCTCGGTCGTCGTCGCCGCGGTTTCGTTCGCGGTCGCCTGCTGCTCGCGCGACGTCGCCGCGATCTCGGCGACCGACGTCGTCACCTGCAGCGACGACTGCTGCGCGCGAGAGACGAGTTCGGTCAGCTCGTCGGCCATCCGGTTGAAGCCCGTCTCGAGCGTGCCGAATTCGTCGCGGCGGCGCAGGTCGAGGCGGCGCGTCAGGTTGCCGGTGCGCATCACGTCGTGCACCTCGACGAGCCGCGCCATCGGCACGGTGACCGAACGGTACAGCACGTAGCCGAGCCCGAGCGCGGACAGCAGCATGATCGCCAGCGCGGTCGCGAGCACGACCTCGGTATCCTGCACGGATTCGCGGATCAGCTTCGCGGACTGGTCGGCGAACTTGCGGTTTTCCTGCACCAGGACGTTCGCGTTGCGCACGACCTCGCCCCACACGGGCTGCACCTTCGCATAGGCCGCAACGGCCTCGTCGCGCGATATGCGGTGTTTCTGCACGGCTTCGTTCAGCAGCGGTAGGTAGCGGTCGTAGGAGCCGCGAAACGTTGCGAAGCGCTGACGGTCGTCGTCACGGAACGTCGTGTTCTGGTATTCGACCGACAGCGACTCGACTTCCTTCAGCGCTTCGGAAATTTTCGCGAGATCGCGCTGCACGCCTTCGGGATCGATGTCGACGAACGTTGCCTGCTGCAGCAGCGTGAACGATTCGTTCACCGAGCCGCGCAGCGACGACGCGAGGTAGACGCCGGGCAGCGAGTCGCGCTCGATGCTGACGGCTTCGCTGTTGATCGCGCGCAGGCGCTCGTACGACACGCCGGCTGTCACCAGCATCAGCACGAACAGCACGCCGAAGCTGAGCAGGATGCGATTGCCGAGCGTCAGCCGGGCAGCGCCGATCGTCGGATGCAGGCTTTCATTGGTCGCACGGGGCGTCACGGTGGCCATGTTCGTTATGGGCTTTCTAAAATCAGCGTTGAAAAAATCCACGCCCGCCAGCGCGCCGGACGGCGCGCCACGAGCGCCTCGTGGTCGGAGGCGGACGACGCGGCGCCGGCGGGCCGCGCCGCGAAATCACCGCTCCGCTTGCGCCGGCAGTCGAAGCGCGACCATGAAGCCGCGCGCCGTATTGCGCATCAAAATCTGGCCGCGATGCCGCGCCGCCGTCGCGCGGACGAACGCGAGCCCGAGGCCGAAGCCGCTGCGCGCCGCGCCATGCGTGGATTCGAGCTGCACGAACGACTCGGTCGCGGCCGTGCGCTGCTCCGGTGCGATGCCGGCGCCGGTATCCTCGACGCCGATCAGCCAGGCGCCGTCCTCGCCGCTCAGCGTGCAGTGCACGTCCGTGCCGGCCGGGCCGTACTTCAACCCGTTGTCGATCAGGTTCGCGACCGCGCGCGTGAGCATCATGCGGTCGCCCATCGTCACGCACTCGGTATCGGGCACGTGCGCGACGACCCGGCTGCCGCACCCGGCCGCCTTCTCCCAAAGCTGGTCGACGGCATCGAGCACGATCTCGTTGAGACTCACGACCTCGTGCGCGCGGCGCTCGGATTGTGCGCGGGTCAGGTGGATGAAACCGTCGGCGAGCGCAAGCGCACGCCGCGCATGGCCGGCGATGCGCTCCATGATCGCCGGCATGTCGCCGTGTTCGGTCCGGTAGACGTCGAGCAGCGCGAGGATCGACGTCTGCGGCGAACGCATGTCGTGCGACAGGAAATCGAGCGCCTCGTCGCGCTGCCGCGACATCAGATACGAATTCGAGTGATAGCGGATCCGCGCGGTCAGCTCCATTGCGTCGGGGAGCTTCACCAGATAGTCGTTCGCGCCGGCGATGAACGCCTCGCGCTTGACGATCGGCTCCTCCTTCGCGGACAGCACGATGATCGGCACCCGTGCGGTGCCGGCGTTTGCGCGCCATGCGCGAACGAGATCGAGGCCGTCGATGTCCGGCATCACGAGATCCTGCAGGATGACCGTCGGCTTCACGTCGCGCGCGACCGTCATCGCCCGGTGCGCGTCGGTGCACACGTGCAGGTCGATGTCGTGTTCGCTGCGCAGCGCGCGGCGGATCACTTCGCCGACGAACGGTTGATCGTCGACGAGAAGGACCGAAAGCCCCGATTCAAGACAATCCGGGGCATTATCACCGCTCGATTCTTTCATAAATACAGTTTCAAACGCCGAATCTCCAATCGATTCTTTCATAGGAGTTGTTTATCCGACTTGGACACTATCTTATATTGGCGGTTGATAAACCCCGCCTGATTCTGCCGATTTGGCCTGTCGGCACTGCCTTGCGGGGCGCCGGGCGCCGATTTTTCCCCGTCGACGACCGCATTACCTCCGCATTCTTTCTCTCAATAAACATAACCGGCTGATTCTAAATGAAATTAGAACACAGCATCTATCTCCTTCCGGTTTAGTTTTGCCAAATATGCGGAAAGAGCCGCAATCAGATAAATCGGATCATTTCCGGATTCGAAAGACGATAACGTTTGCGCGGCCGGCACGGCGAGGTTTGCATGCGCTGCAAGGCTCGGTCGCGACACGTATTGGGGCCCGATGCAAATGCATCGAATCGGCCGGAGGAAGGGAGAAAAAATGCGGCGCGCGGGCGAGGATCGCCCCGTACGCGCAGCGGGCCGGCGGAAGCCGGCCCGCGTGATGGCGGTGCGGCCCGCCTACCCGCGCGCGTGCTGCGCGGACACTTCCTGCAGGTCGAGATCGCGTTCGAGCATGTGCAGCATCTCGTCGTGGATGCGGCCCGAACGATGCAGACGCAACAGTTCCGCGCGCCCGGCCTTGATCGCGGCCAGCACCACGTCGTAGTGCGCAATGCGCACTTCCGCCGGATACGCGGGTTCGTTCTTCGTCCGCTCGGTCAGTTCCGCGCGATACGTGTATTGCTCGAGCAGGCGCGGATGGATCACCACGCCGTTCTCGTCGTGCACGAGCGGCTGGATCGCCGCGAGTTGTGCGGCCTCGACGTACGCCCACGTCTGCGGCTCGGTCAGGTGATGCGCGGCGCGCTCTTCGCGTTGCGGCAGGCGCAGCAGCCGGATCAGCGGCCCGATCGTCGTACCCTGCAGCAGCACCGTGACGAGGATCACCGCGAACGACGCGACCAGGATCACGTCGCGGCCGGGCATCGCCTCCGGCAGCGACAGCGCGATCGCCAGCGTGACGACGCCGCGCATCCCGGCCCAGCTCATGATCGTCGCGGCCTTCCAGTCGGGCGCGTCGCCGCGCCGCGCGATGCCGCGCACCGGCCACTTCAGCGCCTCGACCGCGTAGATCCACACGAAGCGCGACACGATCACCGCCGCCAGCACCGCGAGCACCGGCGGCACCATCGTGGCGAGCACCTGCTCGAAGCCGCCGAGCCGGTGCATCGCGCCGCGCAGCGACAGCCCGATCAGCACGAACACCATCGCTTCGAGCAGGAACACGATGACCTGCCAGAACGCGGTGCCGCGCGTGCGCACGGCCGCCGAGAACACCTCGTGCTGGTGCCAGCCAATGATCATGCCGGCCGTGACGGTCGCGATCACGCCCGACACCTCGACCATTTCGCCCGCGATATACGCGATCCAGCCGGCGATCACCGCGACGGTGATCACGAGATAGTCGTCGTCGAGCAGCTTCAGGAACCACACGACGAGCCTGCCGACCACGAAGCCGACCACCACGCCGCCGAGCCCGAGCTCCGCGAAGCGCACGACCGCATGCTCGAGGCTGAACGCGCCGGTCAGCGCGGCCGCGACCGCGAAGCGGAACAGCACGAGGCCGGCCGCGTCGTTCAGCAGGCTCTCGCCTTCGAGCAGCACCATCAGCCGGCGCGGCAGCGCGACACGTTCGAGCACGGCCTTCGCGGCGACCGCATCGGGCGGCGACACGATCGCGCCGAGCGCGAAGCACGCGGCCCACGGCAGCGCCGGCACGACCCAGTGCACGGCGAAGCCGACCGCGAACGTCGTGAATACGACCGCGCCGATCGCGAGCAGCAGGATGCCGCCGACGTTGCGCTTGAACTCCTCCCACACGGAGAAGTACGCGCCGTCCATCAGCAGCGGCGGCAGGAACACCAGCAGCACCAGTTCGGGATCGAGGTCGATCGGCGGCAGGCCGGGAACGAACGCGATGCCGATGCCGCCGATCAGCAGCGCGGCCGCGGGCGGCAGCCGCAACCGCTTGGCGATGCATTCGAGTGCGACGATCGCCAGGAATGACAACAGAACCAGCTTGAATGCCGAGACGGGAGACATGAATCGACCTCGTGAAGAATGAATTCGCGCTTTCCGGCGTCGTACCCCGGTCGGCAGTTTGGCGCGATTACATCACGATGCGATGCCCGCAGTCGAGCGCGTTCGGGAGGCCCGCCACGCGGCACGGGCCCGATGCCGGCCCGGTGCGCGCGCCGCGATGAAAAACGGCACGCGGGCCGGCACGATCGCCCGCCCGCGTGCCGTCGCGGCACCGCACTGCCAGCCCCGCGTTACCGGCGCCGCACGACCATCAGCCGCGGCTCGGTCATGTCCTCGATCGCGTAGCGGATCCCTTCGCGGCCGAGACCCGAATCCTTCACGCCGCCGTACGGCATGTTGTCGACACGGAACGACGGCACGTCGTTGATCACGACCCCGCCGACCTCCAGCTCGTCCCACGCGCGCTGCGCATGCGTGAGCGAATCGGTGAACACGCCGGCCTGCAGCCCGAAATCGCTGTCGTTCACGCGCGCGAGCGCGTCGTCGAACCGGTCGAACTTCTCGAGGATCGCGACGGGGCCGAACGCCTCCTTCCGGTACAGGTCCTGCTCGCGCCCGACGTTTTCCAGCAGCGTCGCCTCGAACATCGCGCCGTCGACCTTGCCGCCGGCGACGATCTTCGCGCCCGCCGCGACGGCCGAGTCCATCCAGCCCGACAGCCGGCGCGATTCGGATTCGGAAATCATCGGGCCGACGAACGTCGACGGATCCTTCGGATCGCCCATCTTCAGCGAACGCGTCTTCGCGATCAGCTTCTCGCGCAGCGCATCGTAAAGATCGGCATGCACGAGGATCCGCTGCACGCCGATGCAGCTCTGGCCCGACTGGTAGTACGCGCCGAACGCGAGACGCTCGACCACGTAGTCGAGCCGGTCGCGCTGGTCCGCATCGACGATCGCGGCCGCGTTGCCGCCGAGCTCCAGCACGACCTTCTTCTTGCCGGCCTTCTCCTTCAGCGCCCAGCCGACGGCCGGCGAGCCCGTGAACGACAGCAGCTTGAAGCGCTCGTCGGTCGTGAACAGATCGGCGCCGTCGCGATGCGCGGGCAGCACCGAGAACGCGCCCTTCGGCAGGTCGGTTTCCGCGAGCACCTCGCCGATGATCAGCGCGCCGATCGGCGTGCGGCTCGCGGGCTTCAGCACGAACGGGCAGCCGGCCGCTAGCGCGGGCGCGACCTTGTGCGCGGCGAGGTTCAGCGGGAAGTTGAACGGCGAGATGAACGAGCACGGGCCGACCGGCACGCGCTTCGTGTAGCCCGTATAGCCCTGCGCACGCGCGGAGATCTCGAGGTTGATGATCTCGCCGTCGATACGCACCGATTCCTCGGATGCGACGCGGAACGTATCGATCAGCCGCGTCACTTCGCCCTTCGAATCGTTGATCGGCTTGCCGGCCTCGATGCACAGCGCCTCGGCCAGCTCGTCGAAGCGCTCGCGAAAGCGTGCGACGCAATGGTCGAGCACGGCCTGCCGCTTGAAGGCCGGCAGCTCGCGCATCGGCTTCGCGGCGTCGACCGCCGCGCCGATCGCCGCATCGATCGCCTTCGCGTCGGCCAGCGCGACGCGCGTTGCGACCTTGCCGCTGAACTTGTCCGTCACTTCCAGATCGGTGTTCGCGTAGACGGCCTCGTTGGCGAGGTAGTACGGATAGGTATCCTTCAACATGGAACGACTCCTTCCTGTGAACGGGGAATTCAGAGTTGCGCCGACAGCCGCTTGATCTCTCGGTTCAGCACGCGCTCGTTGTCCGAATAGTCGATCGGCACGTCGATCACGTGCACGCCCGGCGCCGAGAAGCACTCGCGCAGCAGCGGCTCGAGATCGTCGGCCGATTCGACGCGATGCCCGTGCGCGCCGTAGCTTTGCGCATACGACACGAAATCGGGGTTCTGCAGCGTCATCGCGAAATCGGGGAAATTCATGTTCTCCTGCTTCCAGCGGATCATCCCGAATGCGTCGTCGCGCAGGATCATCGCGACGATGTCGAGCTTCAGCCGCACGGCCGTTTCGAGCTCCTGCGAATTCATCATGAAGCCGCCGTCGCCGCACACGGCGATCACCTTGCGCTGCGGATGCACGATCTTCGTCGCGATCGCCGACGGCAGGCCCGCGCCCATCGATGCGAGCGCGTTGTCGAGCAGGAGCGAGTTCGGCTCGTGTGCGCGCCAGTAGCGCGCGAACCAGATCTTGTACATGCCGTTGTCGAGGCAGACGATCCCGTCGACCGGCAGCGCGTTGTACAGGTCGCCCACGATGCGCACCGGGTACATCGGGAAGCGCGGGTCGTGCTGGCCCTTCTGCAGGTGCGCGTCGAAATGCTCCTTGATCATCGCGAAGCGCACGAAATCCCAGTGCGGCTGCGGGACGATCGCTTCCGTCATCTGCCACACCGCATTCGCGATGTCGCCAACCACCTCGATCTGCGGAAAATAGACGGGATCGACCTGCGCACCGAGGAAGTTCACGTGGATCACGGTCTTGTCGTCCGCGTGCATGAAGAACGGCGGCTTCTCGATCACGTCGTGGCCGACGTTGATGATGCAGTCCGCATGCTCGATCGCGCGGTGCACGAAGTCGCCGTCGGACAGCGTCGCGTTGCCGAGCCACAGCGGGTGCGTCTCGTCGATCACGCCCTTGCCCATCTGCGTCGTGAAGAACGGGATACCCGTCTTGTCGACGAATTCGCCGAGGATCTTGCGGGTCGTCTTGCGATTGCCGCCCGCGCCGATCATCAGCAGTGGATGGCGCGCGGCCTGGATCGCGTCGACCGCGTGCGCGACCGCCTTCTCCTCGGCCACCGGCCGCCGGCTGTAGCTGCGCGGGATCGGCTTGCCGTCGCCCTCCTCGTGCGCGATGTCTTCCGGCAGCTCGAGGTGCACGGCGCCCGGGCGCTCTTCCTCGGCGCGGCGGAACGCCTCGCGCACGGCCGACGGGATGTTGCCGATCGACACGATCTGCCGCGTGAACTTCGTGAGCGGCTGCATCATGCCGACCACGTCGACGATCTGGAAGTGACCCTGCTTGCTTGACTTGATCGGCTTCTGCCCGGTGATCATCAGCATCGGCATCCCGCCGAGCTGCGCATACGCGGCGGCCGTCACGAGGTTCGTCGCGCCGGGCCCGAGCGTCGCGAGACACACGCCGGTGCGGCCCGTCAGGCGGCCGTAGGTGGCGGCCATGAAGCCGGCCGCCTGCTCGTGCCGGGTCAGCACGAGCTTGATCTTCGATCGCCGCAGCGATTCGAGCAGATCGAGGTTCTCTTCGCCGGGAATGCCGAACACGTACTCGACGCCTTCGGCTTCCAGCGCCTTCACGAACAGATCCGATGCTTTCATGGGGGACTCTCGGTTATGCCGCCTGCCCGGCCTACGGACACGCGGCGTACATGACGCGCGCCGGCCTACGGCACGCGGACGCTCTACCTACTGGACACAGACCACGGCACTTCCCGCCGCGCAACACGCAACGCGCGGCGGTGCCTCCGGATACCGGAGGACGAACGGACCCGCCCGTATGCGGCAGGCGCGCACGGGCGGCAAAGACGTTTTTGATTGTAGACGGATTCGAAAGATTTCGACTTCGGCCGAACGGCCATTTGGCGCCCAAACGAAGCAGGCGGCCCTAATGTGGCGACTACGGAATAGCCCGATACATCTGTGAACCATGGTTGACATACTGCAATCAATGCCCTACAGTGCGCCCACGTATAGCATCCGGACCACCGACGTCTTCGACGCATGGTTTGCCGGCCTGCAGGATCGCGTCGCGACGCGCCGCATCCAGGCGCGCATCGACCGCCTGTCGATGGGCAATCCGGGCGACTGGAAATCCGCCGGCTCGCCGGTCGTCGAGATGCGTATCGACCATGGCCCCGGTTATCGCGTCTACTACGTCCGGCGCGGAACGATCTGGGTCATCCTGCTCTGCGGCGGCGATAAATCGACGCAACCAGCCGACATACGCGCCGCGCACGCGATGCTTGCGCATCTCGACATGGAGTGATCGATGGACAAGATCAGCACCCGGCCGTGGGATTCGGCCGACCATCTGCAAACCGAAGACGACATGGCCGATTACTTCGAGGCCTGCCTGCAAGAGGCCGGCGACGATCCGGCCTTCATCGCGCACGCGCTCGGCGTGATCGCACGCGCTCGCGGCATGTCGCAGGTCGCGCGCGATGCGGGCCTGTCGCGCGAAGGGCTGTACAAGGCGCTGTCGCACGACGGCAACCCGAGCTTCGGCACGATCCTGAAGGTCATCAAGGCGCTCGGCCTGCAACTGCACGGCTCGAAAGCGCGCGCGTGATGCACGGGCGCGCGGCATCGCGCCCTTTCCGCGATGTCCGTGGCCGCATCAATGCAGCCACCCGGCCACCCGGCCGCCCAGCGCGGCACCAGCGACACCAGATACAACCCGAGCTCGATCAGCCGTCGACGCAATGGGTCGTCCGAATGGCATAGCGGCCCCGTAAAGACAATGTGCGCCCCTATACTCGTCGGGACGACAGAGACCAGCCCGCATGCATTGGCGATGCCTGTCACCACGCGTTGACCTCACCCATTCCCGATCATTCAGGTTTCCTATTGGTCGTTTCTCGCGACGGCGCTTCGACGTACGCATCGTCGAAATCATTTCACCCTTATTGACGTATTACGTAAAACGTAATACGATGCCCGTAATGATCAGATCGTTCCGATGCAAGGATACCCAGTTGTTGTTTGCTGGAGCATCGCCCAGGCGTTTCCGCACGATCGAAACCGTTGCCACCCGGAAACTGCAAATGGTCGCCGCTGCGAAAGAACTGCGCGATTTGCGGGCGCCGCCCGGCAACCGGCTCGAAGCGTTGCAAGGCGATCGGGAAGGCCAGCACAGCATCCGCATCAACGAGCAATGGCGGATCTGTTTCGAATGGAGCGACGATGGCCCCACCCAGGTCGAGATCGTCGACTATCACTGACTGGAGCCTCGCATGCTCAAGAATGGAATGCGCCCGATTCATCCGGGTGAAATCCTGCGGGAAGAGTTTCTCGTGCCGCTGGAAATGAGCGTCAACGCGCTGGCGCTCGCGTTGAACGTGCCGGCGACACGCTTGCACGAAATCGTCAAGGAACGGCGTGGAATCACGGCCGATACGGCTTACCGGCTCGCGCGCTACTTCGATACGTCGCCGGAATTCTGGCTGAACCTGCAAGCCGCTTACGATCTCAAGACGCTGCCAACGCGCAGCGAGATCGACCGCAAGGTCGAACCGCGCGAACGCACGCACGCGTAAGCACACCGGCCGTCGTTCGCGGGCGTGGCCGCATCAATGCAGCCACCCGGCCGCCCAGCGCGGCACCAGCGACACCAGATACAACCCGAGCCCGATCAGCCCGCCGACCAGCGTGCCGTTGATGCGGATGTACTGCAGATCCTTGCCGATGTTCAACTCGATCTGCCGCGACATCTCGCGCGCATCCCAGTTACGCACCGTGTCGCGAATGTGACGCATCAGGAAATCGGCGAAATCCGGCGCCATCTCGTGCACGGCCTTCTCGATATGCTCGTTCAGCGACGCGCGCAGTGCCGGGCTTTCGGCGAGCCGCGCGCCGAGCCAGCCGCCGAGCGTCGCGGCCTGCCGGTGCAGCGTCGAATCGGGGCGTGCGAGATCGGCCTTCAGCCATGCGCGCAACTGGTCCCACAAGTCGCGCGCATACTCGTTGAACGCATCGCCGTCGCGGATGTAGCGCTTGATCTCCTCACCCTTTTCGATGAACGCGGGATCGTGCTTCAGCCGCTCGGTCAGCCGCGCGACCGTCCGGTCGAAGCGCTGCCGCAACTCGTGCTCGGGGTCGGCCGCCACGCCCTCCAGCACGCGGCTCACCGCACTGGCGAGCATCCGCGCGCCGTTCTCGCCGAACCACTGCGTCGGCATGATCTTCTCGACCTTCGGGTACTGCGTCTTCAGCCATTCGACGATGAAGCCCGCGATCACCTCGCGGTTCTCCTCCTTGTCGAGCACGTCGACCACCTGTTCGATCGCATCGTCGAGCAGCGCCTGGTGGCGGCCGTCCTTCGTCAGCGTGTCGAGGATCACGCCGGCCGATTGCGACAGGTCGACCCGGTCGATCACCGCGCGAAACGCGTCGTGGACGAACGACTGGATCCGCGCGTCGTCGGTCATGTCGAGCGCGAAGCTCATCAGTTTCGTCACATAACCGCCGAGCGCGTCGGTGTTCGCCGGTTCGCCGAGCCACGCGCCGAGTTTCTGCGCGGGATCGTGCTGGCGGATCTGCGCGGCAAGCGCGTCGGGGCCGAGGAACTTCTCGCGCACGAACACCGCGAGGTTGTCGGCGATCTTGTCCTTGTTCTTCGGGATGATCTCGGTATGGCGCGACACGAAGGGGATCGGCACGCGGCGGAACAGCGCGACGACCGCGAACCAGTCGGCGAGCGCGCCGACCATCGCGGCCTCGGCCACGGCCTTGAAGCCGTCGACCCACGGGCCGCGCGGCAGCAGGATCGTCGTGACGAACACCGCGACCGCGGCCAGCAGCAGCCACAGCGCGCGGCGCTTGCTTCGTTTCAGTTCGAGGGCTTTGTCTGGCGGCATGGAGGACGAGCGGATCGGCGATGCCGCTAATATCCCCGATTTCGCACCGGCAGACAAACGCGCGGCATGATGCGCGACGGGCCCGCGCGACCACCGCCGCGCATCACGTCACCCGCCACGTCGCGCAACCGTCCGGCAAACGCGCGGCCGGCGACGTCATCGCCGATGCAATCCGACCGCCGCGCTTGCCATACTCGCCGCGCCTGCCGCCGTTACAGGAACGTCTTCAGGTTCACCGCCGGATCGGCGAGTTTCGCCGGATCGGGCACCGCCCCCGCCGCGATCAGCCGGCGCGATGCGCCGATGTCGCGCCCCAGGTTCGCCGCGGCCACCGCGACAATCTTGCCGTCGTCGCCCAGCCCGAACACCGTGAACGGCCCGCTCGCCGGATCGCCGCGCACGACGATCGTGCGTTCGCTGCCGAACAGCCCGAGCATCTGCAGGTTGCAGTCGTACTGATCGGACCACAGCCACGGCAACTCGGCATAGGCTTCGTCCGCGCCGAGCAGGTTCGCGGCCGCGACGGCCGGCTGGTTTTCGGCGACCTGCCACGATTCGATCCGCACATGACGCCCGAGCAGCGGATTGAAGTGCATCGTCACCTCGCCCGTTGCGAAAATCGCGGGATCGGCGGTGCGACAACCCGCGTCGACGCGTATCCCGTTGTCGACGTCGAGCCCGGCCGCCTGTGCAAGCTCGACATTGGGCACCACGCCGATGCCGACCACGACGATATCGGCCTGCACGTCGCCGCGATCGGTCTCGACGATCGCACCGCCGGACGGCGCACGGCGAACCGCACGCGGTAGCGTTGCCATCTGAAACACCACGCCGCGCGCGTCGTGCAACCGACGCGCATACGCACCGACGACTTCCGGCAACGCACGCTGCAGCAATCGGGGAGCAGGATCGATCACCGTCACGTCGCAACCGAGCTGGCGCGCTGCAGCCGCGACCTCGAGGCCGATGAACCCGCCGCCGAGCACCGCGACGCGGCGGCCCGGCGCAAGCTTCGCGCGCAACGCACGCGCATCGTCGACGGTGCGGACGTAATGCGGCTCGACACCTTCGTCGATCGCGCCGCCGAACGTGCGCACCCGCGAACCCGTCGCGAGCACGAGCCGCGTGTACGGCAGCGTCGTGCCGTCGTCGAGCCGCACGCGCTGTGCGTCGCGCTCGATCGCATCGACACGTGTGCCGAGCCGCAGCTCGATGCGCTGCGTGTCGTACCACGCCGCATCGCGCACGAACGCGCGCTGCTCGCCGCCGTCGCTCAGCAGCGCATCCTTCGACAGCGCGGGCCGGTCGTACGGCAGCTCGCGCTCCGCGCCGATCATCACGATGCGCGCGGCGGCATCGCGTTCGCGCAGCGCTTCGGCCGTGCGCCGGGCCGCGTGGCCCGCGCCGACGATCACGAACGGATCAGCCGACATTGACTTCCACCTGCCCGTCGACGATCCGGAGCGGATAGGTCCGCACCGGCTCGGTGATCGGCGCGCATTTCGGCGCACCGGTGCGGATGTCGATCAGCCCCTGGTGCAGCGGGCATTCGACGCAACCGTCCTCCACATAACCTTCGGACAGCCGCGCATGGCCGTGCGTACAAAGGTCGTGCATCGCGAACAGTTCGTCGCCGATCCGGAACACGGCGATCGGCTTCTGGCCGGCGACACGCGCTGCCGGCTCGTCTTCGGAGAATTCGTCGAAAGCGCCGAGCGGATGCCACTCGGCGAGCGTTGCTTCGGTCATGTCGGTTCCTTGCTTCGTCAGATCGGGGTTGCGAGCAGCGTCTGCACGCGCGACGTGTCGTAGATCACGCGCTTGGTCTTGTAGCGCAGCCCGTCGGGCGTGCGCACGACCGTGTCGTAGTACTTGCCGGCTTGGTACACGTTCGACTCGCCGTTGCTGCGCGTCTGCACGACCACGTAGTTGCTCTCGGTGTCGATCTCGCCGTCGCGTTCCGCGACGATCGTCAGGCCCGACGTCATGTGCCGGTACGTATGCTCTTCAAAGATGTTCGCGTGCCGCAGCGACACCACGCGGTCGCGCAGCATCCGCTGGTTCGTGCAGTGGACGATCCCGACCGGCAGCCCGAGATCCGCGTTCTCCTTCGGCACGATTTCGTATGTGCAGTCCTCGGTGAACATTTCCGGCCAGCGTTCGAGCCGGTCGTTGTCGAGGTGCCCGATGTAGCGGTTCTGGAGCATGTAAATCTCGAACCACGTCTTCATGTCTTCCGTCATTTCTCGCTCCCGCTTCAATAGCCCATCAGCTTCTGGTAGCCGACCCAGAACTTGCGGATCAGGCTTTCGGTGATCACCGTGTCCTGCTGGTCCGGATTGCCGCGCGACATCTCGATCACCGACGTCGCATCGCCGTCGCGCACGGTGCCGCGCTGCACGAGCTCGGTCGCCTCCGTATCCTCCATCGAGATATAGCCGGCCGGCCCGACGAGGTTCGCCTGCTTGATGCGCAGCGCGCGCAACTCGGGCGTGTCGTCCGCATAGCCGAAGAAATGGAAGATCAGCTCGAAATTGTCGGGGCCCTTCGGCAGGATCTGTCGCGCGACCAGCGTGTTGTGGATCTGCTGGATCACGAGCTGCGGGAAGATCGGCTGGATATGGTTCGTGCAGTCCTCGTCGTATTCCGATACGAGATCGAGGATCGATTCGTCCTCGAGGTGGAAGCCCTCGTCGAACGAACGGATGTTCTGCTGCTTGTACGCGGCCGACGTGTCGTCGTTCGTCTTCGTCACCGTGATGATGCTGTGCAGCCCGTGGTTCGCGTCCGGAATCGAACGCGCCTTCATCCCGACGCGGAAGATGTTGAAGGTCGTATGGAACAGGTGCAGCATGCTCGCGTGATACGGGTCCTTCACGTTCTCCATGTACAGCTTCCAGTTCGACTTCGAATACTGGCGCGTGCAGCCGAGATACTCGATCGGCTTGTGGAAGATCCGGTCGATCCACGGGCGCATCTGTTCGCCGAGATAGTCGGGCAGCGGCATCACGTCGTCGCTGAAGGTCGCGAACACCAGCCCGCGATAGCTGTCGACGCGCAGCTTGCGCAGCCCGTGCTGCTTCGGATCGAAATCCGCCGGCATCCCGGTCATTCCCTTCTGGCCGCGCCGGAACGGCACGCCGAGCAGGTTGCCCGTGTTGTCGAAGCTCCACTGGTGATACACGCACGTGTGCGAGGTCGCGTTGCCGCGCGACTTGCGGCACACCTGCGCGCCGCGGTGCGCGCAGCGGTTCACCCATGCGGCGAGCGTGCCGTCCTCGGCGCGCGTGACGACCACCGGCGTGTCGCCGACGAACGTGCTCTTGAAGTCGCCGGCGTTCGGGATTTCCGCCTCCAGTGCGACGAAGTTCCACGTCGGCCCGCGGAAGATGCGTTCCTGCTCGCGGTCGTAGACGGCACGCGAGCTGAACACCTTGTACGGCACGCGCGAGCCGTCGTCGTGCGGAAAGCTCACGTCGGATGCGTCGTCGCGCGCGGCGAACACGACGGGCGATTCTGTCTGCTCCATGTCGGACTCCTGGTCGTTCCGTTTCATTAACAAGATGGGGTCCATTTTTGGAAGGCTAATATTCGCCGTCTATCCGGAAAGTGCGATTGCGGCGATGCAATATCCACTTTCGGCGGATTTCTGAGCTAGCATGACGGCACACACGATGCGGCACTTGATCGAGACCCATTCGTCGGATCGAAGTGCGCCGTCCACAATCAGGCTGATGCCCATGTCCCCAACGTCGTTCGAGCCGCTCGCGCTGCGCGCGCACCGGCTGTTCGAATCCCGCGATCTCGACGAGACGCGCGAGCGGATCTCGCGCGTGATGCAGCCGCACGCGCTGCTGCCGAACGGCCGCGTGCACGGCGCGTCGCACATGGATTTCGTCAAGCTCGGCGGGCTCGGGATCGGCACGATCGCGTTCGGCGACGCGATGCGCGTGCAGGTCGACGCGGTCGATGGCTATTACCTGCTGATGTTCTGCCTGTCCGGCCAGGCCGAGGTGCGTGCGATGGGGCGGCAGCTCGGCGTCGACGGCCAGACCGGCGTGCTGTGCGCACCCGGCGAGCGCTTCGACGCGGTGCTGTCCGCCGATTGCGAGCAGTTCGTGCTGCGCATCGACGCGGCGACCGTCGGCTCGCTGACCGGCGACCCGCGCGCAATGCTCGACCCCGTGCTGCACATCAGCGACGCCGCGCTCGCCGCGTGGCGCCAGCAACTGATGCTCGTCGCGCGTTCGCCCGAACTGCTCGAACGCGCGAACGCGAACCCGCGCGTCGCGTCGCAGCTCGAGCACCTGCTGATCGACCTGCTGATCGAAGGCCACCCGCCGTCCGTGCTGCACGCGTCGCACCGCGACCCGGCGCCGGGCTTCGTGCGGCGCGCGCAGGAGTTCGTGAACGCGCATTACGCGCAGCCGCTGCAGCTCGCCGATATCGTCCGCGCCGCCAACGTGCCGGAACGGACGCTGCGCGACGCGTTCCTGCAGTTCCGCGGGATGAGCCCGATGCAATACCTGCGCGCGCAGCGGCTCGACCATGCGCGCGAGCTGCTGCGCGGTGCGGCGTCCGACCGGCGGATTGCCGATGTCGCGCTCGATTGCGGGTTTACCCACCTCGGGCGGTTCGCGATCGCGTACCGGGAGAAGTTCGGGGAATCGCCGTCGGAGACGCTCGACGGGAAACGGTGACGCCGGAACCGCATCGGCACGCGCTCGTATCGCTCCACGCGGCTCGTTGTATTTCCCTGGACGTCTTGCTGATCGCCATCAGCACAACTCGCGTCTTCCACCCGCGCCGGAATTGACGGCCGGTTGCATGTTCTGCGGTAGCCCCGACGCTCACCCCGGCAGTCCGCGCCCCGGCGCGGCGTCGTACGCGGCATCCGCAGACGGCCGGCGCACGTTGTCGAGCCGGGCCGACGCGCACGCCAGCGCGCGTTCGACCTGCTCGATCATCGTACGGGTAGCCTCGCTGCACGGACTCGCGCGCAACAAATGCCCCAACCACTCCAACCGCCGGGCGAGCATCGGCACGATCAGCGTTCGAACGATCAGCCGCTGATCCCGGTCCGACGGATTGAAACGCGCACATGCGTCGATGAGCGCATCGAGGGTGAGTGCGGCACGGGTCGGACACGTCAAGACGTTCATGGGTGGATACTCCCCGTCGCAGCAGGCTGCGGACCGCTATCCCGATCAAAATGCATTCCATTCCGCGGACCCACCCGGCATCTGTGCGGTCAGCGCCCCCGCCAGTGGCGCAACCACGGGCGGTTTCGCGGGCACGGGCGAACGCGCCGGCGCGGACACCATCGTGGCGGTCGCATCGACGGGGTTCGGGGCGAGCTTGAACGCCGACATCGCGTCCTGCAGATGGCCGGCCTGCTCTTCGAGCGAATGCGCCGCCGCGGCCGCCTGCTCGACGAGCGCCGCGTTCTGCTGCGTCACCGTATCCATCTGCTCGATCGCCAGATTGACCTGCTCGATCCCCTGGCTCTGCTCCCGCGACGCGGCCGCGATTTCGGCGACGATATCGGACACCTGCTTGATCGCCTGCTTCACCTGCCCCATCGTCGCGCCAACGCCCGTGGCCTGCTGCGCGCTGTCCCGGATCATCGACACCGACGCGCCGATCAGCTCCTTGATCTCCTTCGCGGCCGCCGCCGAGCGCTGCGCGAGGCTGCGTACCTCGCTCGCGACCACCGCGAAGCCGCGCCCCTGTTCGCCTGCGCGCGCCGCTTCCACCGCGGCGTTGAGCGCGAGGATGTTGGTCTGGAACGCAATGCCCTCGATCACGCCCGTGATGTCGGAAACCTGGCTGGAACTGCTGCTGATCTGCTCGATCGTCGCGACCATCTTCAGCATGGCATCGTTGCCGGCATCGGCCATCCCGGTCGCGCGCGTCGCGAGCGTATTGGCCTGCTGTGCGTTGTCGGCGTTCTGCTTCACGGTCTCGGTCAGTTGCGTCATACTCGACGCGGTTTCCTCGAGCGACGCGGCCTGCTCTTCCGTGCGGGCCGACAGATCGGAATTGCCGCTCGCGATCTCGCGCGACGCGACCGCAACCGCTTCCGCGCTGCGCTTGATGCCGCGCACCGTCGTACCGAGCTGTCGATCCATCGTCGCCAGCGCACCGAGCAACCGGCCGAATTCGTCGTGCGAATCGATGTCGATCCGGTTGTCCAGCGTGCCGCCGGCGATTTCGTCGGCCACGCGCACGGCCCTTCCGAGCGGAGTCGAGATGTGCCGCAGCAGGTGCGCGGACACCCACGCCGCGATCAGCACGCCGATGCCGATCAGGCCGATCGCAATCCATAAAATGATCCTGAATGTCGACGCGCTATCGTCGACGAACGATTTCGCCTGGTCGATGTTCAGTGCAATGTCGTCGTCGAGCGCCTGCTTGAGCGCGCCTGCGGCCGGCGACAGCCTGTCGATCGCCGCAGCGGCCACATCGTAGTCCCCGCCGCTCATGGCCGTAACCGCTTCGCCCACACCCGCTCCGAAGCGCGGCAGCACGCCACGGATCCGGTCCGCGGTCTGACGCTCCTTGTCGCTCGTGATCGATTCGCCGTAGTAGCGGTTCCAGATCGTGTCGAGACGGCCTTGCTCGGCACGAATCTCGTCGATCCCTCTGCGGGTCCGCTCGGGATCGCGCGCGGCCTGCACCCGACGCATCTGAAGCTGCATCCCGAATGTGGCGGCGCGAATTTCCGATAATTCGCTGATCGGCAGCGTATTGCCTGCATAAGCGCTATGGACGTTCGAATTCAGCCTCGACAGGCCGAATATGCCGAACACGCCGATTGCCACCATTAATGCGACGCACGTGGCGAGCGCGAAAAAAATCCTGAACTTGATGCTTCTTTCAAATCGGCCCACGTTGCTCTCCTTGTAATGCTCCAGGTCGGTGCGGAACGGGAAACCCGTTCTCCAACCCTTGTTTACGGAAGGCAACACGGCCGATTTATCGGTCGATGATGGGATAGTAAAAACCATGCGCGGCAATAATCGAAATGCGCGCCGATAATCTTTTTCTCGTTAATCTGACCTCGAAGCATTCCGCGAGCACGGTTTTAAATTGATTCATGCAGGAAACAAACGCGGCCCGGCGTCCTGAATATCCTGAATAACGCGATATCGCGACACCTTCTCCGAATTCGAACGGATACGTCGAAATAGACCGTTAGTTGCAGCGGCTTGTATCCGGACAGCAGCCCTTATGCCGCCGGTACGATCATCTCCCGCGCGATCGCGCAGAACGCGGCCGTCGCCGCGCTTTCGCCGTGCAGCCGGCGGCTCATGATGATCGGCGACGTCGCGGCCGGTTCCGGCAGCCGCCGGTAGACGACGCCCCTCACGCGCACGCCCTCCACGCTCTCCGGCACCAGCGACACGCCGACCTGCGCGGCGACGAGCCCGAGCGCCGTCTGCAATTCGCGCACCTCATGGACGGCCGCCGGCACCAGCCCGCCGTCGCGCAATGCGGATAACTGCTGATCGGCGAAGCTCGGGCGTGGCGTACTCGGATAGACGATCAGCGTTTCGTTCGCGATATCCGCGAGCACGAGCGGCCGGTCGGGATCGGCAAGCGGATGCCCGGCCGGCAGCGCCGCGATCAGCTTTTCCTCGATCAGCGCCTCGCGCACGACCTGGTCGTCGTCGAAACGCAGGCGGCCGAACCCGACGTCGATCCGCCCGCCCTTCAGCGCACCGAGCTGCTCCAGCGTGAACATTTCGATCAGCGACAGCTCGACGTCCGGCTGCGCCTCGCGAAACGCGCGAATCACGTCCGGCAGCGCGCCGTACAGCGTCGACGGCACGAAGCCGATCACGATCCGCTCCGACAGCTGCGCGAGCCGCCGCGTCAGCGGCCCGAGCTCGTCGGCCTGGTCGACGAGGCGCTTCGCCTGCGTATAGAACACGCGCCCGGCGTCCGTCAGCTTCAGCGGCCGCGCGCCGCGCTCGAACAGCGGCAGCCCGATCTCGTCCTCGATCGCCTGAAGCTGGCGGCTCAGCGGCGGCTGCGTCATGTGCAGCCGCTCGGCAGCCCGCGTGATGTTCATTTCCTCGGCGACGGCGATGAAGTAGCGGAGCTGACGCAATTCCATTTCATGCCTCAAAGGTATGGAAGTAGTCGGAAAGAGTGTTGGACGACGCGGGGCGGGAATTCCTACCATGTGCACCAACAGGAGGAATCGCATGATAGCAACTGCCGCCACCATCGAACGCATCGAGACGCTGCTCGTCGACGTGCCGACGATCAGGCCCCACAAATTGTCGGTCGCCACGATGAATTGCCAGACCCTCGTATTGGTCCGAGTTCGATGCACGGACGGTATCGAAGGCGTCGGCGAGGCGACGACCATCGGCGGCCTCGCGTACGGCGAGGAGAGCCCCGAAAGCATCAAGGTCAACATCGACACCTACTTCGCGCCGCTGCTGCAAGGCATGGACGCGACGCGCCCCGGCGCCGCGATGGCACGGGCGCGCAAGCTGTTCCAGGGCAACCGTTTCGCGAAGTGCGCGATCGAGACCGCGCTGTTCGACGCGCAGGCGCAACGTCTCGGCGTGCCGCTGTCCGAGCTGTTCGGCGGCCGCAGGACCGATGCGGTGGACGTCGCCTGGACACTTGCGAGCGGCGACACGCAGCGCGACATCGCGGAAGCCGAGGCGATGCTCGACGCGCGCCGCCATCGTGCCTTCAAGCTGAAGATCGGCTCGAACGCGGTCGCGGACGACGTCGCGCACGTGGTCGCGATCAAGCGCGCGCTCGGTGAGCGCGGCGACGTGCGGGTCGACGTGAACCAGGCGTGGAGCGAAACCGACGCGATCTGGGCCGGCGCGCGGTTCGCGGAAGCCGGCGTGAGCCTGGTCGAGCAGCCGATCGCCGCGACCAACCGCGCGGGGCTGAAACGCCTCACGCAGCTCGCGCAGGTTCCGATCATGGCCGACGAGGCGCTGCACGGCCCCGTCGATGCATTCGCGCTCGCGCAGGATCGCGCGGCCGACGTGTTCGCGGTGAAGATCGCGCAATCGGGCGGCCTGCAGGGCGCGGCGAGCGTCGCGTCGATCGCGGCGGCGGCCGGCATCGAGCTGTACGGCGGCACGATGCTCGAAGGCGCGGCCGGCACGATGGCGTCCGCGCAACTGTTCAGCACGTTCGACTCGCTGAAATGGGGCACCGAGCTGTTCGGCCCGCTGCTGCTCACCGAGGAAATCCTCGTCGAGCCGCTGCGCTACCAGGATTTCAAGCTGCACCTGCCGGCTGCGCCCGGCCTCGGCATCACCTTCGACTGGGCCCGCATCGAACGGATGCGACGCGACGCCCGCTGATCCCCACACGACAACCGAAACCGGAGACACAGATGAACAAGCAAGCCATCGACGCCCTGCTGAAGACCTTCGACGACGCTGCCGAGAAGCCCGGCAACCCGCGCGTGCGCGCGATCGTCAACCGGATCGTGAAGGACATCTGCTACACGATCGAGGACTTCGACGTGCAGCCGAGCGAGTTCTGGACGGCGCTGAACTACCTGAACGAAGCCGGCCGCGAATTCGGGCTGATCGCCGCGGGCCTCGGCCTCGAGCGCTTCCTCGACGTGCGGATGGACGAGGCCGAGGAAAAGGCCGGCATCCAGGGCGGTACGCCGCGCACGATCGAAGGGCCGCTGTATGTCGCCGGTGCGCCGGAGTCGGTCGGCCATGCGCGCCTCGACGACGGCACCGATCCGGGCCAGACGCTCATCATGCGCGGCCAGGTGCTCGGCACCGATGGTGCGCCGATCGCGAATGCGCTGGTCGAGGTATGGCACGCGAACCATCTCGGCAACTATTCGTACTTCGATCAATCGCAGCCCGCGTTCAACCTGCGCCGCTCGATCCGCACCGATGCCGAAGGCCGCTACAGCTTCCGCAGCGTGCTGCCGGTCGGCTACAGCGTGCCGCCGGGCAGCAAGACCGAGCAGCTGCTCGACCAGCTCGGCCGCCACGGCCATCGTCCGGCGCATATTCACTTCTTCGTTTCGGCGGACGGTTATCGTAAGCTGACGACGCAGATCAACATCGAAGGCGATCCGCACATCTGGGACGACTTCGCATTCGCGACGCGCGAAGGGCTGATCCCGAAGATCAAGCAGGCCGAAGGCGCGCAAGGCAAGCCGTACGGTGTCGACGGGCAGTTCGCGCTGATCGACTTCGATTTCTCGCTGCTCAAGGAAAAGCAGGACGTGCCGGCGAGCGAAGTCGAGCGGGCCCGCGCGCAAGCCTGAGCGGCCTTCCCGTTCGACGAATCGATAACGCAAGGAGTACAGGATGCTGTTTCATGTGGAAATGACGGTCCGTCTGCCGGCGGACATGGATCCGGTCAAGGCGGCGACGCTGAAGGCGGAAGAAAAGGCGATGTGCCAGCGGTTGATGAACGAAGGGATCTGGCGGCATCTGTGGCGGATCGCCGGACGCTATGCGAACGTCAGCATTTTCGACGTCGAGAGCGTGCAGCAGCTGCATGATGTGCTCAGTCAATTGCCGCTGTTTCCGTATATGGAACTCGAGGTGCGGGCGCTGTGCCGGCATCCGTCTTCGGTGCGGGAAGACGATCGGTAATTCCCGAAGCGGCCCATGCTGTCGGTTACCCGGCACATGGGCCCGCACCGGGAACGAAACGCCCTGCGTTTGCACGCGCTATCAGCTTTCCGGTGCCATCTTCGCAGTTCATCTAGAAGACGCTGACTTCGCGACTTCTCCTGTCACCTGTAGCCCGTTCAGCGACAGGTCCATTCGGAGCGGCTTATCCGGATCGAGCTTCTTTTTCTCAATCACCCGCTTCCAGTCTCCTGGCGCTCCGGGGACACGGTACAACGCAACGATCGCCACGTACTTTGTCTCGCGTTGCATGGGCTGCGACAAACTCGACGACGCGCCAGGATTCACGACCGTCGACATATCTGCCTGCAGATCCTGTGCGAGAACAATCCGATCGTTCTTCAACAGGTCCTCATACGTTGCTTCATCGAATATCTTGCGATCCTTCAGCTGATACACGCGAACGGCCACCGACGTCGCTCGCCCCGCCTCGTCCGGATTCAGTGCAGCCCGTGCCGTGAGATCGACATTCAGCACCTTCACCTGCTTGAAAAACACCGCACGATAGGCGTTCGACGACGCATCCGAGACGGACTGCCAGGCACCGCAGCCCGACAGAAGCACTGCTGCGGCAACGGTTGCCGCGCTCATTCGATTGAACATGAAGACTCCGGAATCAGATCGTGCGTGGCACGAGATGCGAGTTCGATTGAGGTGTCGGAAACGCCTCGTAGATACCGAGCGCGATATCGATCAAGCGCGCGTCCCCGGAGGGCAACACCGTGGTCCAGCCGAGACGCGGCGCAGGATCTGCACGCCCTGCCCCGACAACCGGACTCGGAACGAAACGGGACGACACTTCCATTCGCAAATGCACATCGGCTTTCACGCCGACATACAGCCGAATGAACGCCATCAACTCGCGATGCAACGGCGCGCCCGGCAACAGATCGTGCGCCTGCTGCACATCGTCAGGCCGCAGCGTCACACGCACCGCGCGGCTTCGATACGCGATGCGCCGGCCGAGCACGTAACCGCCGCCGAGACCGACGCGCCGGCCGTCCCGTGAAGCGGCAATCGCCGGGCGTGTCGACGTCAGCGGCATCGGCTGGCCGGCGCTCGTCGTCACCGCCCAGAACTCGTCGACACGAACGCCGACGCAGGGTGCGGCCAGCGCGATGACGCCGGCAAGCCCTTCAGACGTCCGCGTGCGCTGAATCAGGAGACCGAGCAGCGCCAGCATTCGCGACGCCGGCAACCCGGCTCGCGCGGGTTTGTCGCCCCATCCGAACCCTGCCAGACACAACAGGCTCCGGGAATAATCGTCGACACCACCGGCCTGAAAACGCTCGGGATAGCGATATTTCTTCCATGTGCGGTACAGCAGCGTCGCGATGCGATGATTGAACGGATCGAGAAACGCCTCGACCGCTTCATGTCCCTCTTCGCGAAGCGCGATCTCGTCGATCGTATGCGACGGCATCGCCGCATCGACCCCGTACAGCCCCATGAACGTCGTGCGGATGGTCGGCGGCGCATCGCCATCCTCGTCGTCGATCTCGACCGCTGCAATCTCGCCGGCCGGAAAGCCCAAGCGAGGACGCGGCCGGAATCGCACCGGCTCGTGTTCCGGCGTATCGCGCGTGCCGAATCCAGACGTGTCGGGGTCACAAGCTTCCAACAGCCGACAGAACTGCATGAAGCTCATCTTCGGCGCACACGCCAGCAGGCCTCCGACAATTGCCGGAAGCTCTTGTGCATCGGCCGCTTCGATACCCCGCCGATTGAATAACCGCTTCATAACGCCGCCCTCTGCACCTTGCCGCGCGGCCACTCCGTTCGACGCTGCGACGGCAGGCTGACGATCGCGAGCTTCGTAAACAGATTGATCTCCGCATATGCCTCGAAGAACCGATGCAGCAATTCCCCGAACAGCATCACGTCGCCTTCGCCGGAAAACGCGTGCGAATCGAGCGTGATCTCGATCAGCACGCCCCGCTCGACCGCACCGCCCGACACCTCTTCGATCAATTCCTGAGACACATGCAGGATGCCCGCGAGCCGTCGTCGGTTCAGCTCGTCGCTGGTCCAGTCGTAAAGCGCCAGGGCGCCACGCAACACTTCCGAGTTCATCATCGACAGGAAGTTCGGCGCCAGATGCGACAACACGCGCCACTGGAAGCGATCCTCCGTCGGCGGATACAGCGGCAGCGTGGGCGACACGAGATTACGCACGCCGGCAACGCTTTGCGTGCTGACCGCGATCTCGTTGAGACTTGCTTCGCGCAAACCCTTGCGCGGCAGCATCCCGTTCGTGCCGGTCACGCGCAGGGACAGGCTCTCCTCGGGAAGCGCATCCATCGTTTCCCACGCATGGCCGCCGAGAATCACCCAGGTTTCGTGCAGCCCCGACATGCCGGGACGCACGCGCGTATGGAAATAGCGCTCGGGGGCCTCGTGCCGCAACATGCCGCCGCGGTGACGGAACGTGGCGAACGGCACGTATTCATATCGTTCGGCCGTGTCGTGGTCGAATGTCGCGATCGCGTCGACCGAATACGTTTCGACATGCTCGCCTTGATGGCCGGCCGGCACGACGCGATATTCGGTTTCGTGATGATCGATCTCGATCGGCTCGGCGTCGAGTTCGAACAGGTTGATGACCGGCGTGCAGAACAGTCGCACGTTTTCCGCACTGAAACGCTGGTCCACCGGATACGCGTGCTTCAGCACGAGTTCGAGTTCGAAGCGGGTCGCACCTTCCGGAAGCTTCGCGACATCGAGTCCGCACAAGTCGACGAACAGAAACTTCTCGCGGAACGTGAAGTACTCGAGCAGAAGTTGATACCCGGAAAACGCAGCATCGGCCCTTGGCCACAGCCGCTCTTCCGTCGAGAAGCCCGCCGGCTCGATCGTGACACCTGCGAGCGGCACCGGTTCGCCGTCGCGAATTTCCGGGATGCGCCAGTGGATCGCGTCGACCTGCCTCGTGAGCGCGAGATGCATCGCGAATGCGGTCGGAAGATCCGCGTTCAGATGCACACGCAGGCGCGACAGATTCGTTTCGTTGCGGAGTGCGGATCCCTCCAATGCGAAACCGATCCTGATCACCGACCGGCCATCATGGCGCACGGCCGGCCCGGCGTGGGTAATCGTAACCGGCTGAAGCGCGACGGGTTGCGTGGTCCGGTACATACACTGGACCGTTCGCGGCGCCGCCCCCTCGACACCGTCCGGCGACGGGACATTGATCGGCACCGACCTGACGGGTGCGCCGGCCGGCACCACTTCGGTCTTCTGCAGTTTCTCCGCGAACGGCATCAACTCCACGATCGACAGCGACGGAATCATCCGCAGATAGTGCGGCCACAACAGGCTGACGAGTCCCTCGGTGAGTTCCGGAAGCTCGTCGTCGAGTTTTTGTCGGAGCCGCCCGGTCAGGAACGCGAAACCCTCGAAGAGCCGCTCGACGTACGGGTCACGATCACCTACACGATCGAGATTGAGCAGGCGCGCGCGATCGGGATGCGCCTTCGCGAATTCCTTGCCGGATTCGCGCAGATAGCGCATTTCCGCTTCGTAGTAGCGCAGGATGGAATCGTTGTTGTCCATGGGAATCCGTTACGAAAGAGTCAAGGCACGAGCAGGATCGAGCACGGTCAGTTCGGCCTGCAGTTCGCCGATGCGACGCATGAGCGCCGGCTTGTCGGCGTCCTTGCGGCTGCTCATCGCTTTCATTGCCTTGACGAGTTGTTGCTTGACTTCGAACGTCAGCGCCGGCTCCCAGCGCATCAGCGGCAGCGACCGGGACGACGCATCGAGCTCGGCAAGCAGCGCGAGCGACGTATCGGGCCGGCCGGCATGATCGGCCAGTCGGGCCATTACGAGCCGCTGCAGGTAGCGATGCCGATCGGTTCTCATGCCGGGTAGCGCTTCGAGCCATGCGAAGGCCGTCTCGATGCCTTCGCGCGCGGCCAGTTCGCGGGCCTGGATCTCGATCTCGGGCCAGTCGCCGGCGGCGTCGCCGTCGCTATCCGCGGAGACCGGCAGCGGCGCCACCGTCTCGCCAGCCTCCAGGTCGCGCACGACCGCGTGCCGGGCAATCCATTCGAGCGTCGTGTCGTCGGAGAATGGCGTGCCGTCGCTGAATGCCAGCCGTTCGATGCCCGGCAGTCGTTCGAGAAACAGCGCGAAGTCGGCGCGCAGCAGTTCACGCCATGCGTTGTAGGGCGTGCCGACGTGATCGAGCGCGACATGCTGGAAGTACTGCAGATCGAACCACAGGTGATTCACGCCTTCCATGAACGCACCCTCGACACGCTCCAGCAACTCGTGCCAATGCTTTTGCAGCACAAGGCGCTTCATCTGCTGGCGCAACTCGGCGCGTGGCGGCGCCAGACGCGTATGCGACGCGGCATCCGCCGGTGGCACGTCGTGCAAGGTGTCCCAGCGAACGCTGCGCACGAGGCGCACCGACGGCAAGTAGCCGTTTTCCTGATCTCGCAACCACGCCGACATCGAACGTGCCTGATCGAGCAGGTCGCGCGCCGACGCGATCGCCCCGCTCGACGCGGGAACTGAAGCGATCCTTTGCGGAGGGACCACGCCCGAATTCACGACGCGAGTTGGTTCCTCCTTGCGCTCGAAACGGGTAACCAGCGGCTGCAGATTCGGCCGTGCGGCCTCCGGCCAGTTTCCCGTTTGTTCGACGAGCACGTCGAGCGCAGCAAGCGCACGTTCGAGATCGGCCGGCGCAAAGTCGCCGCGGCTGTCCAGCGTCTCGATCATGCGCGACGTCGCCAGCATTTCCAGCGCCGCCCGCTTCGCCTCGGCTCGCGTGGGCAGCACGGCGTCGCCGAACCGGTCGACTAGCGAAGCAGCCAGTTCGAGTCCGTCGGCAAAGCCGGCCGGACCGTCCTGCCGCAGCCTCGCAAACGTGTAGTAGCCGATCAGACGCAGATCTTTCCCGGTTTCCTTGAGCAACTGCTCGCAGTTGCGGACGATCAGTCCGTCGTCGATTCCCGACAGCTTGTTTGCCTCGTCCTTCAGTTCGAAGAAGGCATCCTCGTAGCCCGGATCGCGGCCGCACGTGTGTTCGCCCGGTATCGGGGCCAGCCATGCCGCCCAGGTGGTCTGTCGGGATTCCTGCAGCGAATCGACGCGAGGACCGCCGACGAGTGTCTTTACGAAATTGGCAAGCGTCATGGCAGGTCTCAGAATGCGAATGCGTCGCCCAGCAAACGGAGGGCGTGTCCGAACGGTCTGGTGGAGACATCGGAAGATGCCGAAGTCGTCGCCAGCGAAGACACCTCCATCCGCGGATCGCTCTTTGGCGGTTTCTCGACGGGCGTGCTCGGACCTGCTTCAGCTATCGCGGTTGTCTGACGGGATGCCTTCCCGGCCTCCACCGGCATCGCTTCATCCGGCCACGTCATCGCACCCGGCAGCCCCGGTGGCAGCGGCACGGCAGCGTGCCTGGCTGCCGCAATCGCCGCAGCCGGCAACGGCGGCGGACTGGCCGTCGACACCTTCGGCCCGGCGCTCGCCGCCCCGGTCATGAAAATCCGTGCAGGCAGCACGAAGTTGCGCAACTGGAGAACGTCGAGCGGGCCGGCGCCCGCCTCGCTGCGCAGTTGCACCTTCAACGGGATGCCCTGGCTCGTATCCGGCATCCAGGTCAGCAGGTAACGGGCGTTGTCCTGTTGCGTGACCTTCGCTCGCTCGAACAGGCGAATCAGGCCGAAGCGCCCCTGCGAATCGAGCGCCGTCCGCAAGCCACCCTGCTCGGTCTGCCATTCGATATGCGACAGGTTTTCGAGCGACTGGCCGGGCCATTCGAACGGCGTCCACTCCTGCTTCTGGTTGAAGTAGTGCAATTCGCGGCCGGACAACACGAATCGCATGTCGGTGACACCCGGTGTCGGCACCGCCTGCAACTCGTAGCGCACGCGCGCATCGCCGGACGGAAACAGCACGGTCGAAATGCGCGTGAGTTTGTTCAACCCGATCAGAAAGCCCGGGTCGATCGTCAGCGCACCGGAATCGGTGCCCTGTACGGGCACCCAGCGGTCGCCCTGCCGCTCGATGACGCCGGCGAGCTGCGTCGTCACGAATTGCGTGATCACGCCGCCATCGGGTCGCATGAAGCGCGCCATTTCCGGCAGCGACGCGTCGTTGTCCGAATCTGCGAACGGATAGCGGCCGCCGAACGACTTGTTCCAGTCGGCCACGATCGCGGCGCGCCAAATCTCGTTCAGGCTCGACGCGGCCGGCTGCACGATGACCTGCCATGCCTGATCGAACGGCGCCCGGAACACTGCGCCGAAGCCGGACCATTGCTCGCCGAGGCTCGCGGCGACCCGGCTCGCATAGTCGCGGCTGTCGGCGATGTCGGATGTCTTGCCTTGCAGCACCGACTGGGCGGCCAGTCGCGCAACCGCATCCGGATCGGCACTGGAGACGATCTGCGACGTCTTCAGGCGCATGGCCGTGATGCGCTCCAGATAGCGGGCGAGGCTCAGGTCACCGGTCGCGGCCATTTGCGCGGCGGCGGTTTTCCCGTTGGCCGACACGCCGGAAACGAGATCGCTGCCGGTCAGGCGCAGGATCGGGCCGAACGCAGCCACCAGCGGCGCGAGCTGCGGTTTGACCTGCTTCGACGGATCCTTTTCGTCGGCGCCGACGAGCTGCTGCGCCTTGCTGATCAGCGTGTCGGACAGCGACTGCGTGTTGGCTCCCGTTCCCGCCTGATAGACGATCGCGTTCATCAGCGCGACGAGCGGCGAGCGTTGCGGATCGCCCAGCAAGGTCAGTTGATCAGCCGTGGCGGAAAGCGTCGGTGCCGGTTGCCAGCGCACGCTGTTGAGGAACAGTGCCCAGGCGCGCGCATAGTCGTCGAAATAGCGTTGGCGCAGTTCGTCCTTTAGTGTCGATGAGGACTGGCCGGCTGCCTTGGTGTCGGAAAGCACCCAGTCGCTTGCCACGTCGTGTTGCTCGCCGGCTTCGTCGATGGCCTTGGCGATTCGTTCGTCCCATGCTGCGCGGGTGAATACGCCCGGAATGGTCAGGGTCGTGTTGAACAAGCCGCGGCTTGTCGCGCCACCTGCGCCGGCCTGGGATGCCGCGTCACCCAGCAGCGTGGCGAGCGATACCGGCGGATACTTCGGCGTCGCTTCGTCGAGGATCTGCTGGTAGACCGCGTCCCGCGAATTCTGAATGCCGCGAACGCCGATCACCGTCTGGCGGGTTGCTGCGATCAAGGAACTGTCCGGAGCGATTGCCAACGCAGCCGCCGTCGACTTCGCACCGGGTCCCAGATGGTTCGTGAAGAATGTAATGGCTTGCTGCCGCAAGTCTTCCCATCTGCCTGGCAACAACGATGAATTGACGGGGCGTGCCGGCATCGACGTCGCGACGAGCTGGGGTGTCAGGAATGCGGCCACCGCGCGCTCCGGCTTCGCGAGCATCAGATAGGTCTTGAGCGTGTCGTATGCGGCCTGTACTTGCGCATCGCCGCCGCTGGCGATTTCTGCGTCGGACAACGATGCCAGTTGATGCAGTCGCGCCTCGAGTTGCCGGCGAATCGGGCCGACGAGAATGCGGTTTGCCGCATCGGCGTAGTGTGGCCAGAGGGCGTCGAGCAATGCGTGGTCGCGGTTCAGGGCGAAGCGGGCGGTCAAAGGCGCACCGGTACGCTGATGGATTTCGAGCGTGTCCATTTGCCTGGCGAGATCGGTGAGCGTTTGCAGCGATTGCGTCGGGCTTTGGGTCCCGGCGAGCTTCACAACCGTATCCGTCGCGCTTCCGATCGTCGCGCGATTAGCGAAACCGGACAGCATCGTGCCGACGAGCCAGCAGCCGATCAGGGCAGTCGCCATCCACGCTGCCGTAGTCGACAGCGAAAAGCCGATGCGGCGACCATGAACCTTGCGGCTGTGATCGGCGACGGTTTGCCAGATGGTCCGGTGTCGAGAATTGGACCGTAAGTCGCCATCAATCGAATCGCCTCTCGGCACACCGGGATCTGGCGACGCCAGATCCTTCGCCTTGAATAGAGGTGCGAACATCAGCCCGTGAAGCGCATGTCTCGAAACGGTGGATTCAGCGGTTCGAAGCAGCAGTTCCGACAACGCTCCACGCAACCTCGAAACATGCTGCGACAGTTCGGCCGGGTAACGGTCATCGGCATTCAAGGCGAGGCGCGCGACGCCGGCGTCCGAGAGATTGTCGACGAGATTTCGCAACGACTCGTCAATCTCCTCACCACTAAAGTGTGTGTTCGCCCACGTAAACCCCATCGCCTCGTCCGAACCAACCCGTTCGCTACCGAAATCCGTCACGTCCAGAAGATAAGCCGGTGCGGCCCAGCGCAACGTGCGTTCGTGGCGAGCAAACCGCGCGACGAGTTCGTCGACGTCGAACGACGAATCGCCGGAACTTCGATGACGAGTAATGGCCACAAGCGCGTCGATCGGACGACGTCGACGCAGGCGGCGAATCCGATCGAGCCATTCGGTGTCGAGTTTGTCGTCAATGTGCCGCGCATACAGCACGATCGTATTGCCTAGAATCGCGTAGCCGGTATCGGCCAACCCGGGTGCGAGACGCCGGACGAGCGGATAGTCGCCGGCGACCAGCACCCAGCGATCGCGATAGCGCCATCGCCAGCCGTGCCTCTCCATCTGGGCCTGCTTAAGCGATTCGGCTCGAATCGCCGCATTACCCGTCGGGCCGTTTCCCGACGGAGCCGGCGCGCGACGAGCGTGATCATTGACCCACTTCTTCACGGCGCGCCAGCCATTGGCCGGCCGGGACGAATCACTGAAGCTGAAAATGAGCAAGAGTGCCACGAATAAGGCGCATAAAGCGGCAAGCGCCAATCCTCGATCCGCCGCGGATATTCCAATCCAGTGCGGTCGCATCCAGACCATCAGCCCGGGAAGGACGACAAAAGCAAGGGTCCCGAGCAGGTCAAGTTTGAATATCCGGTTCATGCGGAAGTGCGTGTGTTGTTGATGCGTTATTCAGGTTCGTCACGACAGCGATGAACATATGGGCTGCGTTGCGCTGTGCGACCAGCTGCGGCTTTGGCGATTGACCGGCCACGTATGCTGCGCAAGCAGCGGCAAGCCATCCTGCCGAGGTTCCTGCCTTGCCGACGATTCGATCGAGCTCGAACTCCGGTATGGGTTCGTCGTTCTCTCCTTCCGGACTGCCTGCGTTTAACGCCGCGCGCACGGAACCGGCCGCCTGGCTATCGAATCCGGTCATCCACAACGCGCCGATGTCAACCGCCGCGGCACCGCCCCAACGAAGCCCGTAGGTAAGCGCATGGTCAGGGTTGTCATTACCGGCTCGACGGGGTCGGTGAAACGCGGCAATCGGTTGCAATTCGAAACGCGACGCAAGCGCCTCGGAAGCCAGCAACAATCCGACCCCGGCTTCCGCCGAATCCTTCGCCGGTGGCTCGCCAATCACCTTGTTGAGGGTGATGGATACGAGCAATACCGCATGCTGATGCAGCGGCCCGTTCCGATCGTCGAGCCAGGAATCTATCGTCATCAGATCGAGGGGTTCTGAAACCCGGTCCGTTATCGCGAATCGCAACTCGTGACGTCGCCATTCGCGCTGCCACAGCTCGACTACGTCGCGCTCTCCGGCATAACCGGAAAGATCGAGCAAAACGCGCAACGGCAAATCCGGATGAAGCGCGCCCAATGTCTTCTTCAGATCGTTCAGAAGTCGCTCGTACAGCCATGCAAGAACCCACTCATGACGTTCGGCATCGTCAGCGGCCAGACGGGCTTCAATCGGCTCAAACCATCTTGCCGAAACCGATTCATTTGCTTTCCGCTCCGAAGCCTTGGCATGCAACTTCATCGTTCCATCGACGATCTGGTCGACACCGGTTTTCGTATCGTCTGCGGTAACACGCGCGGCTACTCCCAGGACAAGCATCGGCACGCTCTCCCGCGCAAAAGCTTGCGCGTTGTACTTCCGGCTTGCATCGTTCCATGCCTGGACTTTCGCACGTTCCAGTTCGTATGCCCGATAGCGCCGGGACACGACGAAGGCAGAAAAAACCGTCGGATAAACGGATACACATGTCCAGAACCATGGCGTGTGAGTCGGTTCGCCTGCCGGCCAAAGCATCAGTACGGCAAATATGCCGGCCGACGTCAGCACAACGAACACCGCGCCCCAGAGAAACCGCGACGGCGATTTGTCAGGAATCGGCTTCTCGGGCGGAAGGGATGAGACATCCAGCGCCATCGATTAGCGGCGCCCGCTGTTCGGAAGAGACGAAAGCAAACGACAGCCGCACTCGCACAAATCGTGGTGCTGCGCGACTTCGCGACCATCATCGAATGCCCCCGAGGTTGCGATTGCGATACGGTTGTCACCGTGCCGCGGGCAGCTCACGGGATCGTGGAGCCGCGCCAGCGGGCGGCCCATGAAAAAGCGCGTGGCCGAACCGGCCGTCACGTTGCCGCCGCCGGTATGGCTGTCGCCGACGCGAACGATGCCTGCCATGTGTACCCCCGAAATCAACTGGCCTCGCCACCGCAATTCGACGGTGAACGACTGATCCTGCGTTATAAGCGTCCCGGCAACCGGGCAGCGGGTGTCATCGCCTCGCTCGCCTGCCTGACGCGCTCGCCGTGCTTTTCGTCGCGCTTGCGTTTCTTTTCTTCGTCGACATAGTCGCTGCTTCCGAATGTGTCGATGGCGCGGGTCTGGAAGTAAAGATTCGACGACAGCACGTGGTCATGCCAGCTCGTCAGCATCGTGTCGTGAACCAGCAGGTCGAATAGCGCCATAACTTTCGGCGGTAGCGGGTTCTTGCCGCTCACGCCCAACTTCCATGCCTGGATCAACGTTTCCTGTTCCGGCGTCATCATCATGGCTTCGATCGTCGTTGCGCTGAACTCCGGGTCGGCGTCCCATGGCAATGAGCTGTCTTGAGCCATTTCGCGCATGCGATCGGCCGATTTCTGCAGCGCGGATTGCCGCGATTCACGTCGCATCAGTTCTTCGGATTCGCTTTGGATGCGTTCCCAGACGCTCACGGAGGGGCGCGCTTTCTCGATACCGGCGTCGCGGCTGGAAAGCATCTCCGGCAACGTCGAGTCTTGCCAGCGTGCAAGCGCTTTGCCGAGCGTAACGCTATCTGCCGGCGGACGCTGGTTGCGCAGTGCGAGATACGCGGCCTCGGCATCGTTGCGTTCCTTCAGGAGTTTCCGATGCCGGGCAGCAAGGTCGTCGAAGCGGTTCGTCACGGTTGCACGAAATGCCGGAGATTGGTAACGAACTGCCATCCAGCGCAGAAATACCTGCATGTGTTCGACAAAGTTCAGACGCGAAACGTAGGGAACCATCTGGCGGTAGGCATCAATCAGTTCTCCGATTTTGTACGAGGTTCTTCCGTCGGAGATGGGATTAGCGAGGGTGAACTTCGCTAAAGTATCACCCTTGAACTTGAAAAGATCCTCCATCGTGTCTAGCACGACTCCATGCGATACCGCTTCATTGAGCATGTCGCGTAAAACGACACGCTGCAGTTCCGCACGTGCTCCGAGCATTCCTGGAGGTGCCCCACCGGTAATGTCTTCGCTCGTTCCCGGATAGAGGTATTGAAGCCCGCGTGTGTTCTCGAGGCTATCGAGCCGCTGATAGAAACGCAGTTCATGCGCCGCGGCAAAATGCACGCATCGCTGCACCGACGCGGGCACCGCCAGATCGCGGTCTCCGTAGTTCTGTTTGAGCAGGCCAAGAACCGGCACGATCCCCAGCAGCTTGTTCTCTTCCATCAACGAAGACACGGCATCCAGCAGCCCCAGGAACTTGATTTCGACCGGAATAGCCGTTTGGTTGGGATCTTTCGGATCGACAAAGGCGAGCTTCGTATCGCTCGGGCGCTTGTATCGCCGGGTCAGCTCATTCGCCAGCGCCCGAGCAAGAACACAGCCACGGTCGGCACCGAAGATCGATACCTGGATCCGTTGAACCTTTGGCGTCGTCTGCTTAGCGTCGGCAATTGATTTTTCAAACTGCGCCATCGCAGCCGCCAGCCGGTCCTCGACGCCTGTTCCAAATACACAGGCAACAGCACGGTTGTCGCGAAACCATGGAATCGAATCGATCACCACGCCAAAGAACACCGACTTGGCGGCGCTTTGGGCGATTGACGGAAAATTCTTCTTTGCGTCGTAGAGAATTGCGCGAGTGGCGGCGCGACCGCGTCGAACCCAACGGTTTTCACGCTGCAGTTGCAACACTCGGCCGATATTGCGCGGCACCGATTCGACTGAATCGACCAGGTCTTTGAAAGACTGCACGACTGGCCGGAACGAAAATTCCTTGAGACCCTTCTTGAGTCCTTCCGTGACAGTGTCTTTCGGGCTGATGGGGAGCCGTTTCACGCCGGTTACGTTCTCGCCGACGCTGACTGCGATCGAACCGGCTCCTTTGGCGCTCTGATTTACAAACTTAAATGCAGCAGATACGATCTGACCTTTTCTAGCATCCTCATTCAATTCGGTTCCGAGCCCCGAATAGTAGAGCCGATACCAAAATTGGTTGGGCTCCAACTCCCGACGTCGATCTTCGTTATTGCGATGAGCCTCCCAGAGTCGACAGATGTTTGAGTATCGAGAAGTTGTCTTTTCATCGTAGTCGCGATGGCGACCGAATCCATCGAAGAAAAAACCGACGTGTATTACGGCACCACACGGGATGCAGTCATCTTGCGGATACGCCTTCTGACTCTCCCCGATCGCAGCACGCACTTCCAGCGGGGTTCGATCCTCAGGATCTAGGATGGTTTTGTCAGTCATGTTGCCCTCTCAACGCCTCTCGTTCAAAGCGATTGCTCTTAATTTCTTGAACGACAGCGTTTGGAAGGCTCTCCATCGCCGCACCAAACGCGCCCGGCCTGCCTGCCGTCTCCTTCACGATCCGCTGCACCACCGGATGCTCATCGAATTTCGGATTGACGAGCTGCGTGTAGTACACGTACTGCTCCAGATCCTTCGTGTCAGTCAGCCGATATTTCAGCCACCCTTGCGATGCAACACGTGCTGTGCGCCTATAGGCCACGGCCATGTCCGCACCGTCAGGATTGGCCGCTTTGCCATATTTCGTCTGAAACCAGTGATCCACTTTTGTATAGGCGATCCTCGTCCCGCTCATGTCGTTACGAATCTCAAACTCGATGTGATCGTCCGGATAAAAGTGCACCGCAAGCACGTCTTCCCCCGCTCCGCCCTTGACTTTTGTCGGCGGAAATTTGACCTCAGTCGTCTTGTGGATCTTCTTGATCGGCGCGTACGGGTCTTTCATGAACTCGTCCTGGTCATAGACTTCCCAGTCAACCGTGAAATCCGTTCCCTTCAGCTTGTAGCAACAAGCTAGACTCCCGGCGCCCGCACTCGGCGGCAAATCGCCCCCTCCGCTCGCTCTGTTGCCATATTTGTCACGAATTGTGAACTCGCTCAAATTGAACGGCGTGTAGTTGAGCCCCATGATGCTGACCCCGCCGTAGGTCGGCTCGGACGAAAACGCGTCGCAACCGACTAACGTCAGTACGACGGCGAACAAGATGACAACCCGTTTAATCATTGCTGGAATACCTCAAACTCAAGAACACAATCCGTCACGCAAACCTCGTTTCGCAAACTCGACCCCGGTGTCGACCTGGATGATCGGCATCCACCACTAAAGATGCCTAATCAAAGTGACCTTGCTTGATTTCTCGAACAACGGTACCCGGCAGGCTCGCCATTGCCGCACCGAACGCACCCGGCTTGCCTGCCGTCTCCGTCAAGATCCGCTGCACCACCGGATGCTCATCGAATTTCGGATTGACGAGCTGCGTGTAGTACACGTACTGCTCCAGATCCTTCGTGTCGGCCAGCCGATATTTCAGCCATCCTTGCGATGCAACACGTGCCGTACGTCTAAACGCGACAGCCATGTCCGCATCATCGGGGTTGGCCGCCTTCCCGTACTTGGTTTGAAACCAGTAATCCACTTCTGTGTAATCGATCCTCGTCCCACTCATGTCGTTACGAATCTCAAATTCGATGTGATCGTCCGGATAAAAGTGCACCGCAAGCACATCCTCCCCCGCTCCGCCTCTGACTTTTGTCGGCGGAAATTTGACCTCAGTCGTCTTGTGGATCTTCTTGATCGGCGCGTACGGGTCTTTCATGAACTCGTCCTGGTCATAGACTTCCCAGTCAGCCGTGAAATCCGTTCCCTTCAGCTTGTAGCAACAACTCAACCTCCCGGCGCCCGCACTCGGCGGCAAATCGCCCCCTCCGCTCGCTCTGTTGCCATATTTGTCTCGAATCGTGAACTCGCTCAGATTGAACGGCGTGTAGTTGAGCCCCATGATGCTGACCCCGCCGTAAGTCGGCTCGGACGAAAACGCGTCGCAACCGGCTAGTGCCAGCACTACAACCAATATGACGAAGAACCGCCTAATCATGCGAGGCCCCCTCAGAATCCTCGGATTCCGACGTGATGCGAGACGCCTCACGCAAAACATCGGCATCGATGCGGCTCAACGCGTCCCGATACGTCTGCTCGCTGTTCATCGCGCTAGCCAGCCGCTTCCGAATCTGTGGATGTTCATCGAATCGCGGCGAAATGACGACGCCCTTTGAAACGTAGTTCAACAGGTCGTCATGGTCAGCGATACGGTATCGGTCAGCACGTTCCAGTTGCTCCGAAACACGTTGGTAAAGTGTCAAATCCGTGAAATCGTCGATCATTGCTCCATACATCGTGCGCAGTTGCATCACGAGCTTGTCGACGCGACCGAGCCGCAGCAACGCCATGTGCTGCTCCACTGCCATCACCTGTTCCTCCTCGACGATTGCATCGGCCACACCCGCATCGTTGCACCATACGATCTCGTTCGATTCGCGATCGCGATACCAGATCTCTGCACACGGCGAGAGAAACGTTTGAGCTTGCTCTTCGCTCCAGACTATCCGTAACCTGGCGAGAATCCGGTTATCGTAGAAATGCAGGAAATACGCGCGCTTGTCTGGCGTCGAATAACGACAGAACGATCGAAAGTGCTCGACCAGAGACTGTGTCGGAAGCGGAGACCATATCCACGTCAACATGTGCAGCCCGCTAGACTCTTTCCAGAGCCGCCGGACAAGCCGGCTCTGCAGATCGCGCGAATCATCCAGTGCGAAACGGTCGATCGCAATGAGATAGGGGGCGATGTCCGTGTAGGACTCGAGAACGGTGCCGTCCCACAGCGACCGCCATTCAAGCCGAGGGACCTGAACCAGCAGTTTGTCGAGATCCGGATTGGCGCGCGTATCGGCGAGTATGTACAGGTACGCCGAAGCATCGGCGGCTTCGAATGCGTCGAACTGCGACAACAATCGATTGCGCCACACCTCCCATACCGCATCCGAATCACCGGCCGGCATCACACGCTCGGATCCGGTCATCAAGCAACCTCCGTCATCGCTTCGACACCGCGGTGCGCATCCAGCAAGCACTCCTTGCATGGCCCAATTGGCATGCTCGGCAGCGGAGCCGAAAGCGAGGTGGGGTCGGTCCAGTAGAAATTTCCGCACTTGAGCGTGATATCTCCCGGGCATCCGAGTTCGATGTTGCCGCCGTCGATCTTGAGGTAGGCACCCCCACTGGTCAGCGTAAGGGCTCCCCGCGAGGCAGCGAGAATCGCGCCATCGGCACTGGTGAAGTTCATGTCCTTCGACGCCGACAGCGCCATCGCACCCGTACGGGCCTGGACAACAACATCCTGCTTGGCTGCGGTGACCCGCACCCCCTGTGCCTGCGCGAAGAGCGACACCTGTCTTCCCGCCGCAACGGTGAAGTTCCGCATAATTCCGACGTCAAAATTTCCGCCGGCGGTCGCAATCAGATTCCGGTCCGCATTGACCTGCAAGTGCTCCCCGGACGTGAGTCCGATACCTGACGGCGCACTCACGAGAACTGCCGCGCGCTTCAAGCCGTCGAGCGCTTCCGCATAGAACGACTTCTGTTGCTGCAGCTCGGCGACGGTCGCCTCCGCGGCTCGTACCGCCTCGGAAAGCGACTCCATGCGATCGATCGCCCGCTGCAACTGCTCCTGAGCGTCTTTCATGTCGAGCTGATGACCCGAGGCGCCAACCTGCGCTTCGGTACTCAGCAGCATGCCCTTCGGGCCGCGCGCCGCAAGATGTCCATCGGTACGTAGCTCAGCCCCCTGACCTCGTTTGTTGCGGGTGTCATCGACCATATGCCCGAGATTCAACTCACTGGTCTGATTCGGCGTGGTCAGGTGGATATGCTCGACACCCTCCTTATCCTCCATCCGCAACTCATTCCGCGCAGCAGTACGAATCAGGTTCCGCGTATGGTTCAGGTTATTGACCAGATCCGGATGCACGCTGTCGTGCATCGCTCCAATGATCACTGGCCGATTCGGATCGCCGTCCGTATGGACAATGGCCACCTCCGCCCCATCGATCAGCGGAAAGTGATGCCCATAGTTGTCGCCGCTATACGGTTTCGCAAACCGCACCGGTCGGCTCGTCCCACCCGGGCTCCATTCATCGAGATCGAACGGCAGCTTGATCACGTACCAGCCCTGCTCGGTCAGATACGCATACTTGTAATTCCCCGGCGAAGTAATCCGCGCAGGCAAAATCCCGTCGACTACCGGCCGCGAAACCAACGCCATCGACGTGCGCCACACGCGATCCGACGGAATCCCCTCGAACGCGACCCAATACGCCTCGCTGCGCCCGCCGTGCGACTCGACCGATGTCACGAAAATCCCGTGCTTCGCATCGACCGGATTCGGCTCGACCCGCATCACCTCCCCGGCTTCGAGCCAGAACGGATTGCCCGTCCCCTTGAAGTTGATCTGTCCGGCCAGATAAGCCTCGTGCCGCAACCCAGCCACGCGCTTGCCTTCCTCCGGTGTCTCGTAATGCTCGCCCCAGCGATAATCGACCGAGTTCGTCGTCTTGTCGTCGCGCGCGACGTTTTCCTCGACGAGCAGCGACACGCCGGCCTGCCGGTGGTTGTAGTCATGCAATCGCACCGTTTCCGGCACACGCTGCATTTCACGCCCAAGCGTCTTGATCGCGTCGGCCCCGACGCTCTCCAGCCCCGAATCGCGACGATAGGGAACCGTGCGCTGCTTGCGCGCATAGGCATCCAGATCGTCGCCGAACACGACCACCGCGCGGTCCTTCTTCTGTTCCCACCGGAACCAGATCCCTGCCTCGGCGCAGATACGCCGGATGAACGCGAACGTGGTCTCGCGATACTGCGTCACGTATTCGCGACGCTTGTATTCCCCGCGCAACTGGAACTGAAAATCGACGCCCGCGCGATACCCGTAATGCCGCAACGTATCGGTCACGATCTCTTCGACCGACTGCTTCTGAAACAACCGGCTGGTCACCCCGCGATCGAGATCCGACAATGTCGGCTCCAGCACGACCCGATAGCGCGTCTCGTCAGCCGACGTCCCGAGTTCGTCGAACCGGGTGATGATCCCGTGCACCGTATACGCAGGCGGCTTCGTGCTGAATTGCCCGGCGTTCTCCCCGAACATCTTCCGCAGATACCCCATGTCCGGATCGACCGGATCGACGATGAACTTCGCCGGTCGCCCCAGCACCTGATCCATCGGAATGCCAGCGACCGGGCTCGTGAATTCGATCTCGTACCGGTACAGCTGACTGATCCGGTCCAGCCCGGTGAACGTCAGTATCGAGAACGGCGCCGGTTGCGGCGCCAGTTTCAATTCATAAGCCTGCGAAGGCAGAATCATCGACATGGGGTCCCTCGGTTGCTCAAACATGCGGCACACCGGAGCGACTCTCGTCACCCCGGGCGCCGCACGCGACTAACGCCTGATCAGTTCTTGGCCTTCGGCATCTGCGACACGAGCGACAGCCCGATGTCCATCCCTTCGACCTGGAAGTGCGGCACGATGAACAGCTTGATCCGGAAGAAGCCCGGGTTGTCGTCGATATCCTCCACCGTCACCTTCGCGTCGCGCAGCGGGTGCGATGCCTGCAGCTCGTCGCCCGGATCCTTCATCTCGGTCACGAGCCCCTTGATCCAGCCGTTCAGTTCGAGTTCGAGCAGACGGCGATCCTTGGTCGTGCCGATGTTTTCGCGCTGGATCAGCTTCAGGTAGTGCGCGATGCGCGACAGCAGGAAGATGTACGGCAGCCGCGCGTTGATGCGGCTGTTCGCCGTGGCTTCCTTCGTCTCGTACAGCGCAGGCTTCTGCGTCGAGCTCGCGGAGAAGAAGCACGCGAAGTCGTGGTTCTTGTAGAACGACAACGGGATGAAGCCGAGATTCGCGAACTCGAATTCGCGCGTTTCCGGGATCAGCACTTCGGTCGGGATCTTCGGCTGATAGCCGGTGCCGAGGTCGTACAGGTGGACCGGCAGATCCTCGACCTTCCCGCCCGCCTGCGGCCCGCGAATCTGAACGCACCAGCCGTTGCTGACGAAACTGCGCACCATGTTCGCCGCGAACGCAAACGATGCGTTCACCCACAGGTACTTGTTGTGATCGGGGCCCTTGACCGCTTCCTCGTAGTTGAACGCCCGCACCGGCGCCGTATCCTTGCCGTACGGCAGGCGGCCGAGCACGCGCGGCATCGTCAGGCCGACGTAGCGCGCGTCGTCGGTATCGCGGAAGCTCTTCCACTTGATGTATTCGGCGCGATCGAAGTAGTTGCCGATGTCCTGGATCGCCGCCACTTCCTCCATCGACTGCTTGCCGAAGAACGCCGGCCCGACCGAGCCGATGAACGGCATGTGCGCAGCGGCGGCCACCTTCGAGATGTTCCGCAGCAGCGCAACATCCATCGGCGAGTTCGCAAACTCGAAGTCGCTGATCATCGCGCTGATCGGCTGGCCGCCCGGCGTGTCGTATTCCTCGATGTACGTCAGGCGATACAGGCCGCTCTGGATCAGTTCAGGCGTGTCCTCGAAGTCGCGCTGCAGCGCATCCTTCGACACGTCCAGCACCTCGATTCGCGCGTTCTTGCGGAAATCGGTACGGCTCACGAGCATCTTCAGGCCGCGCCAGCGTGCTTCGAGCGCCTGGAATTCAGGCGTATGCATCACCGCGTCGAGCTGGCGGCCGATCTGCCGATCGATCTGGCCGATATGGAAGTCGAGCAGCGACTTGTCCAGCCGGTCGACCGGCTGGCTCGCCTTCGCGACGAGCTCGAGGAACGCGCCCATCCCGCGCGCGATCCGCTCGTCGGCCGACGCCTCGGACAGCATGTCGTTGTCGCGGAACGCCTCGAGCGGGCGCGCTTCGTTGACGGGCTTCAGGTTTATCTTGCTGCACAGCGATGCATAGACGCTGTCGATATCCCCGTGCGGGGCGTCCAGCACGACGGTCTCGGTCGCGCCAGTCTGCTGCGTTTCAGTGGATTTCATCTCGGGTCCTGTCTGCGATCGAATCGCTACGATGTTGCGGAATGCGCTGAACGCGCGCTTTGCCCGGCGTCGTTCACGCATGCCCTTCCGGCTGCGTCGCGGCGGTCGCGATCTGCGCGAGTTCGCCACGGAGCTTCGCGGACAGGCGGTCGTCCTTCAGCACCTTCTCGAACTCGCGACGGAACGTGCCGTTGTCGAGCAGGTTCGATTTCAGATCGCGCAGCAGATTGCGCATCGCGAGCAGCGCCTGAAGCTCGGGAATCTGGCGCGCCACCTGCTCGGGCTCGAAATCCTTGATCGATCGGAACGACAGGTTGACGGGCAACTCCGAACCGTCGCCGGCCAGCGTGTTGTCGGCAGCGATCTTGAGATCCGGTGCGTAGTCGGCCAGCACGGCATCGAAGTTGTTCTTGTCGATGTTCACTTTCTTGCGCTCGGCCAGCGGCACCTGCTCGCGGCCGGCGCTGAAGTCGCCGGCCACCAGCAGCTTCAGCGGCAGCTCGACCTTCTTTTGCGCCCCGCCCGTATGCAGATCAAGGGTGATCGACACCCGGCTCTTCGGGATCTCTCGCTGAAAGCTATCCAATTCGTTCTCCTTATCTCAGGAAGCTTGAAGACTCCGCGATGCGCACCCGCAATCGCAGGTGCACCGTCGTTCACGTCACCTTTGCTCAACCCCGCAACTCGTATTGACGGACGACCGATTCGGATATTCGCGGCACGACATCCGATTCAGGCGGCAAAAAATATCACGCCCTTTCATATGAAGTAAACCGCCAAAATCAAAAAATCGATCACCAACCACACATGCAGTTTCATAAATAAGACTAGTACGAACAAAAAATCCACTTATCCAACGCACCCAACCAGGATCAATCCATGCATCAAATCAATCTCAAATAACAATATGAACCCAACAAACCATTGATTTTTATGAAACAAACCAAAACACAACAACCATTGGAATCTCATTAAAACCACGCACCACAAATCCACCCATTAGAGAAATTCATTCAACCCCACAATCTCAAAATAAATCACACCCATATCTCGATATTAATGACACAGTTTTCAACGATTCCCTGAATCATGGGGTATACGAAATCGGAAAACGATGGTTAGAATCGGCGCCTCATAATTCTTAATCGATATAGACCAAACCATGCGGATCGAAAAGCCGCTCTGGCATGAAGGGCTGATTCTTACGCAGCAGCATTTCCAGCAGCAGGACCGCTGGAACGGGTTCGCGCTGCAGCAGCTGGCGTCTGCCATCGCCGTATCGCCTTGGGGAACGCTGAATGTCGACGTCGACGAAGAAGCACTGGCCTCCGGCCGCCTGAAGCTCACGCGGCTGCAACTACGCTTCCCGGATGGCACGCCGGTCGACACGACTGTCGCCGACGCACTGCCGCCCGCTCGCGACCTCGTCCGCGAAATTCCTGCCGATACCCAGACCGTCGAGGTGCTCGCCGCACTCGCACTGCCCGATGCGAACGGCAGCAACTGCCGCTTCGACGAAACGGCGCTGGCCCGCCCGCGTCGCGCGTACCGCGAATTCGTCAAGGTGACGGACCTGAACGGAACGACGGAAACCGAAATCGCCGCCGAGCGCCACGCGGTCCGGTTGCTGTACGGCTATGAATCGCACGCGGACGATACGGCATGCGCGATAGCCCGCCTGACGCGCACGACGAGCGGCCAGTTCCAGATCGATCGCGGATATGTGCCGCCCTGCCTGTCGCTGTCGGGTCATGCACTGCATATCGAGCGTATCCGGCGGCTTGCGGATATCCTCGCCGCCAAAAGCGCGCTCCTCGGCGCGCGCCGCAGCGAACGAATCGAACAGGTGGCCGAATACGGCGTCGCCGACGTCCAGCTCTTCTGGCTCCTGAACTGCATTCATCAAGCGTGGCCGCAACTGCGTTTCCTCGCGTCGCATCCGGCGCAGCCCACGGATCGCCTGTACCAGGTACTCGCCCAGTTGGCAGGATCGTTGACCACGTTCTCGACGCGCGTGTCGCTGACCGACATCCCGCCTTACGATCACGCCGCCGCACATGAGGTCTTCGCAACGCTCGAATCGCTGATCCGCGATCTGCTCGACGCGATCATCCCGTCGCGCGTCGTGTCGATCGGGCTTTCGCACACGACGCCGACAACCTGGGTCGGCCAGTTCCGCGACGAGCGCATCGTCGAAGACGCGGCGGACTGGTACCTGTCCGTCAGCGCCGCGCTGCCGGCATTCGAGCTCGTCGAACAGTTTTCGCGCCTGTGCAAGATCGGCGCGCCGGACGATGTCGAACACATCGTCAATTCCGCAGTGGCCGGTATTCCGCTCAAGGCCGTGCAGCGAGTGCCCGGCGCCATTCCGGTTCGGCTGGACAACCACTATTTCGCGCTCGACGCGCATGACGCCGCGCATGCGCGGATGCTCGCCGCGCGTGCTTGCCAGATCTACCTGCCCGCGTCGATTCCGGACGCGTCGATCGAACTCTATGCGGTGCTGCGCTGATGAATGCCATCGTCTCCACTCGCCATGAATCCGCGCTGCTCGCGCGGGAGCCATCGTCCGGCCGCTCGCCCCGGCCTTCGATGCGGGCGCTGCTGCGCGATACCGCGCTGCTCGTTACTCACCTGTCGAACGGTGGGCAGGTCGACAGCCAGGAGAACCTGCGTCAACAGTGCGTCCGACTCATCGCACAGTTCGCGACGGCACTCGATGCGCAAGGAGTCGCCGCCGATATCCGGGACGACGCCGTCCTCGCCCAGTGCGGGTTGATCGATGAAGCGGCATTGCGTTACCTTCCGGCGTCGGACAAGGGGAACTGGGAGTCGCGACCGCTGCAGGTCGAGCGCTTCGGCACTCACGACGCGGGGACCCGCATCTACGAGCGCCTCGAGCACCGGATGCGAGAACCCGCGCCGAACGTCGACCTGCTCGAATGCTATGCGGCCGTGCTCGGCCTCGGGTTCCGCGGCCGTTACGCTGCCCGCTCGAGCCTGTCGGCAGAAGCCCACGACGGCGAAGCGAAGCGTCAGGCCGTGATCGCTGCGCTGGTCGCACAGATCGATCAGTTGCGACCGGCCGCGCAGCCGGGGTTCGTCACCAACCGCTCGAACACGCGGCTGATCGACCAGTTCAGACGCCTGTCGCCGTGGGCGATTGCGGGATTGGGATGCGTGATCGCGATATGCGTGTGGTTCGCGTGGGATCGCATTCTCGACGCGGAACTGGCACAACTCGTCCAGAAAGCGAAGCGGCCGTGACTTCCGATACCGCTCTCCCGCCGGCGGCAACACGCGCCGACTCCGATGCCGCCCGCGCGGCGCTGTCGGGCCTCGGCTACCCGCTGCGCACGGTCGTGATGATATCGGCCGCACTGGCGCTTGCCGTCATCGGATGGGTTTTGCCTGTCGACCGCGGCGTCATGTGGGGATTGATTGCGATCGTCGTCGCGCTTTCGGCGCTGATCGTCTGGTTGCATTCGCGCAGAATGACGCACGCCCGCGAACGAAACGTGCACGTGATCGCGCAACTCGGCGCGGCGACTGCCGATCTGCCCGTCGCGCTGCGCACCAGGATGCCGCTCGCCCTCGTCACCGGGGACGGCCTGCCCGCCTTGTTCGATCGCGACGCAACCCGGTCGCGTTTCGTCCACGTCGGCGACGGCGCCATCTGGTTGCGCGCCGATCGCCCCCAGGATCTTCCCCGTCTTGCCGTCGCCGTCCGCCAGTGGCGGGACGGTCATGCCCCCGATTGCGTCGTATTGTCGGTCGCGCCGGGACTTCATGCGAACGACGATATGTTGTCGCAAACGCTGCGCGTCATCCGGCAGGCGGTTGCAGACACGTCGCGCATGCTTGGTGCGTCGCTGCCGGGCTACGTCGCGATCTATCAGCGACTCGCCGATTCAGCCGTTTCGGTGGAGCCGGCGGCCCAGTGGTATGGCGTATCGGCAGGCTCACCGATCGCGGATATGCACCGTTTCGACTCCGCGATCGACGCAGCCGAATCCGATGCCCTCCATGCCGACGGAAGCCACGCAGGCGCGGCACGCGCCGCCGGGATCGGATCGATGATCGGATGGACTCGCCGCACCGTGTTCGACACGCTGACGGACCGACGCCAGCCTGCGTCGCCCTGGCCGTTGTTCGGCGCCGGCTGGATCGACCATGGCCCCGCGACGGGCCCCGGCAAGCCATGGGAACGTGAAGTCCGATCGTGCATCGGTATCGCGCCAGCCGCGCTGCCTGCATCGCCGTCCCCATGGCCGCTGCCGCAGCCGCTGATCGACGCGATGCCGCGCCGGTCGCAGCGATCGCCACGCGTTACCGCAGTCGCGCATGTCGTCGCGATCGTTGCTTGCGCGGCCACCGCCGCCATCTGCGGCGCTGCGAAAAACAACGAAACGCTGATGACCCGAATCGGCGAACACGTCGAGCGCTACAACCGTCTCCCCGCTGCGCAAGACACCGCAAAGCGCGACGCGCTCAAATCCCTTTCATCGGACCGCGACCAACTCGACCGGTATGCCCGCATCGGCATTCCGCTCCGACTGTCATTCGGCACGTATCGCGGCGCTCAACTGCTGCCGATACTCAACGACGCGATCGCCTCCTACGAACCGCCCGCGCCGCCGCCCGCCGTCGTCACGCTGGACAGCATGTCGCTGTTCGACAGCGGCAAAGCACAGCTGAAGCCGGGTACCACGCGCGCGATGGTCGATGCGCTGGAACTGATCAACGCGCATCCCGGCAAGCGCGTACTTGTGGCCGGCTATACGGACGACCAGGGCCGCCCCGACCGCAACCTGAAGCTGTCGATCGACCGCGCGACCGCCGTGCGCGACTGGCTCGTCGATGCATCGGGCTTGCCGACAACGCAATTCGCGATTCAGGGCTACGGCGATACGCGGCCGGTCGCGGACAACGCCACGCCCGAAGGACGGGCGAAGAATCGTCGGGTCGAAATCACGCTGGTGCCCGATATGCCGGCGCCGATCGCTTCGAGCCGCACCGCGATGTAACACGCGTTTTGGTTCCCGGGGGCATTCGCCCCGGGTTTGTCAGCGCCGGGCTCCAGTTCCGGCGATTCGCAGTACGAATAAGAAGGAGTGAACAAATGGCAATTCCGGCCTACATGTGGCTCAAGGACGACGGCGGTGCGGACATCAAGGGTTCGGTAACCGTCCAGGATCGCGAAGGCAGCGTCGAACTGGTCGCGTTCGATCACGGCATACACATTCCGACCGACGGCAACACGGGCAAGCTCACCGGCACGCGCGTCCACAAGCCGATCACGCTGACGAAGGAGACGGATGCATCGACGCCGTACCTGTACAAAGCCGTGACGAGCGGCCAGACGCTGAAGTCGGTCGAGATCAAGTGGTACAAGATCGACGACGCGGGCAAGGAGAAGGAGTACTTCAACACGAAGCTCGACAACGTGAAGATCGTCGCCGTGAAGCCGAAGATGCTCGACATCAAGAACCCCGACTACGAGAAACACAACCATCTCGAAGACGTCGAACTGCGCTACGAGACGATCACGTGGTCGTACAAGGACGGCAACATTATCCACAAGGACACGTGGAACGAACGTTCCTGATGCGTTGACCGACTGGCGGAATCCGGCACGCCCGCGCGCCGGGTTCCGCTGCGCCGGTCGCCCGTTCGCAGTCATGCCCGTCGGTTCGCATGGGCATCGACGAATGCACGCCCTCCCTCCTTCCTGATCCGTTATCGACATGACGCCGCCTCTCCGGGACGCCTCCCATCTCATTCGCCGCCTCAATTCCCATTGCACGCGCGCGCTCGAAGCCGCCGCGAGCCTGTGCCAGACCCGGCTCGCGGACGAAATCGCGGTCGAGCACTGGGTGCTGAAACTGATCGAAGCGGACGACGGCGACATTCCGGCGATCCTGCGCCACTACGATCTCGATATCGATGCGGTGTGGGATGCGTTGATCGACGTGATCGACCGCATGCCACGTACGTTGCGCGGCATGCCGGCGCTGTCACGGCAGCTCGCCACGGTAATCGAGGATGCGTGGACGCATGCGATGTCGGACGATTCCGACGGCACCATTCGGTCGGGCCATCTGCTGCAGGCGATCGTCGATGCGCCACACGTCTTGCGCACGCAACGTGCATGGCCGCTGTTGTCGGTTTCAAGCGCGCAGATCCGACGCGTGCTGCCCCGGATCGGGCGGCGTTCATCCGAGAACGCGTCCGATGAAATGACGTTGCAGCCGAAAACGTCGCCAACCATCGATCAACCCGGCAATGTTGCAACGGAAACTTCCATCGATCGTCACGACCGGCACGCACCGTCTCGCGCCGCCGACGACAACGCACTCGCGCGCTTTGCGCTCGATCTGACCGAGAAGGCCCGCCGTGGCGAGATCGACCCCGTCTTCGGCCGTGACCGGGAGATCCGGCAGATGATCGACGTGCTGGCGCGCCGCCGCAAGAACAACCCGATCCTGGTTGGCGAGCCGGGCGTCGGCAAGACAGCGTTGGTCGAAGGACTCGCGTTGCGCGTGATCGAAGGCAGCGTTCCGGAAACGATCCGCGACACGCGCATCCTGATGCTCGACCTCGGCTTGCTGCAGGCCGGCGCAGGCGTGAAGGGGGAATTCGAGCAACGGCTGAAGAACGTGATCGACGAGGTGCGGACATCGGCGACACCCATCCTGCTGTTCATCGACGAAGCGCATACGCTGATCGGCGCGGGCAACGCGGTAGGCGGCGCCGACGCGGCCAACCTGCTCAAGCCGGCGCTCGCCCGCGGCGAGTTACGCACGATCGCGGCAACCACGTGGGCCGAGTACAAGGAATATTTCGAACGCGATGCCGCGCTCGAACGGCGCTTCCAGGTCATCAAGGTCGACGAACCGGACGACGATACGGCCTGCCTGATGCTGCGCGGGCTCGCAAGCCGCTATGCGAAGCATCACGACGTCCACATTCGCGACGACGCGATCGTCGCGGCCGTGCGGCTGTCGCGCCGCTACATTCCTGCCCGCCAATTGCCGGACAAGGCCGTCGATCTGATCGACACCGCAGCCGCGCGCGTGCGCATGGCGCTCGACGTGCCGCCGGTGGAACTGCAGCAGGCACGTGCAACGCTGACGGCACTCGAACTCGAACGCGCCGCGCTCGATGCGGATTCCCGTGCCGGGATCGACGACGTCGCCGGGCGGCGCGCCACGATCGACACGGAGCACGATGCCGTGCGCGGCACCGCCGACATGCTGCTCGGCCAGTACACGCGAGAACGCGAAATCGTCGGCATCTTGCGCACCCTTCGCGGCGCGGCCGGTCCCGCGCCCGATCCGGCGGTCATTTCCAATACCATCGACGCGCTGTCGACCGTTCAGGGCAAGTCGCCGATGATCGCCGCCGACGTTGACGCGCAATCCATCGCGCGCGTTGTCGCCGAATGGACCGGTGTGCCGATCGGCAATCTCGTCGACGACGAACTGCGAAGCCTGCTCGCGCTCGAATCGACGCTCGCTGCGCGCGTGGTTGCGCAAGACGATGCGATCGGCGCGCTGGCGGAGAGCCTGCGTACCGCCAAGGCCGGCCTGAAGAACGAGCACGCACCGCTCGGCGTGTTCCTGCTCACCGGGCCGTCCGGCGTCGGCAAGACCGAAACCGCGCTGGCGCTCGCCGACCTGCTGTTCGGCGGCGAAGCCGCGCTGACGACGATCAACCTGTCCGAGTACCAGGAAGCGCATACGGTATCGCAGCTCAAGGGCTCGCCGCCCGGCTACGTCGGTTACGGACGCGGCGGGGTCCTGACCGAAGCCGTGCGTCAGCGTCCGTACAGCGTCGTGCTGCTGGACGAAGTCGAGAAAGCGCATCGCGACGTGCTCGACATTTTCTATCAGGTGTTCGATCGCGGCACGATGCGCGACGGCGAGGGACGCGAGATCGATTTCCGCAATTGCGTGATCGTGATGACGTCCAATCTCGGCAGCGCGCAAATCGACGATGCAACGGCCGAGGATCCGGCGATTACGCACGCAGCGCTGCGCGAAGCCGTTCATCCGCAGTTGGTCGCGCACTTCCAGCCCGCACTGCTTGCGCGCTTTCAGACACTCGTCTATCGGCCGCTCGGCGCGGCGGCGCTCGCGTCGATCGTGTGGATCAAGCTGGACAAGATCGCCGAACGCCTCCATCGGCAGCACGCAGTGACCCTGACGTGCGCGGACGACCTGATCGAATCGATCGCGCAGCACTGCATGTCGCGCGAATCCGGCGCACGCAGCGTCGACGCGTTCCTGAACCAGCGCGTGCTGCCGGTCGTGTCCCGCGAACTGCTTGAACGGATGGCGTCCGGCACTGCGCCACGGCAAATCCTGTTGTCGGCTACCGACGAAGGATCGTTGACCATCGACTTCATCGACGCGCCGACGGCCAGCGATACCGGCACTACACGATGGAACGACCGATGACCGCCGGCCCCTCGCTCTACGACATGCTGCTCGGCCAGATCGGCGGAGAACCGATCGGCGCTTATGACGACCGGACGCTCGAATGCCTGAGCGTGCAGCAGAACGTACGCCGCATTCTCAATACGCGGGCCGGTGCACTCAAGCACCTGCCCGACTACGGGCTGCCCGATCTCACGAACATCTACAAGGCACTGCCGGCATCCGCACACTTGCTCAAGCAGCAGATGGAGGCGACGCTGCTGAAGTACGAGCCGCGCATTCGATCGATCGACGTCGGGATCATCGACAACCGCGACCCCGGCATCCTGGTCAGCTTCGAGATGACGTGCCACCTGAAGAACGCCGGGCTCGTGCGTTTCGGCACCTACTTCGAGCCGCCGGGCCGCCTGCGCGTCGAACGGCGCATCGATCGGTCATGACCACGCCCAATCAATGCCCGTGCGCGAGATGCGCCGCAAACCCCGCCTTTCCCGGCGCGACATCCTCCTTCAGCGTCAACGCCGGAATCTCGTAATCGCCGGCGTTCTGCCGCCGGAACGGAATCGGCTGCGTGGTCCACAGATCGTCGAGACGCCTGCCGAGCGCCGCGCGCGTTTCCTCGAAGCGCGCGTCGTTCATCTTTCCCGTCCGGTAGATCACGAACGGCGGCAGCACGTCGAAACCCGGGTAATACAGAATCCCGTGCTGGATCGGGAACAGCACGTCATCGATCGGCCCGTTGATGCCGCGCGGGCTGTAGTGCGATTCCCACCCGCCTGCCGTGACGATCACCATCGCCCGCTTGCCGGCAAGCGAACCTTCGCCGTAGCGGTTTCCCCAGCGCGTGTCCGAATGCTCGCCGACGCCGTAGGCAAAGCCGAACGCATACACGCGCTCGACCCAGCCCTTCATGATCGCCGGCATCGAGAACCACCACAGCGGAAACTGCAGGATCACCGCATCGGCCCACTTCAGCTTGTCTTGCTCGCGCGCAATGTCTTCACTTTGCGTGCCGGTCGCGAACGCGTGCTTCGAATCGAGCGACGGATCGAAACGCGCATCGGGCGCGCGATCGGTCACGTCGTTCGCGTCGAACGCCGCCTTCCAGTTCATCGCATACAGATCGGTCACCTGCACGCTGTGGCCGGCCGCTTCGAGATGCCCGACGGCAAAGTCGCGCAGCGCGCCGTTCAGCGAACGCGGTTCGGGATGGGCATAAACAATCAGCACATTCAAGTTCGTCACTCCGTTGATTGAATGACTGCAGGATGCCGCCTCCAAAGGTATATTTGAAATGAATTCCTGATATTCCAGGTATAGCCATGAATAATCTCAGGCGACTCGACCTGAACCTGCTCGTCACGCTGGACGTGCTGCTCGCCGAGCACAACGTCACGCGCGCGGCCGAGAAGCTGAACATGTCGCAACCGTCGGTCAGCGTGCAGTTGCAGAAACTGCGCGACCTGTTCGGCGATCCGCTGCTGCTGCCGGGGCCGCGCGGGATGCGGCCGACCGCGCGTGCGGAAGCGCTGCGCGAGCCGTTGCGGGACGCGCTCGAAGCCGTCGAACGCGCGGTGATTCCCGCCACGCCGTTCGATCCCGCGACCGCGACGAACACGTGGCGTGTGGCCGCGACCGACTACGGCGAATCGACGATCATGCTGCCCGCGCTGAACACGCTGCGGGCCGCCGCGCCCGGTACGCGGCTGGCGGTCGTCGAGCTCGTGCCGCCGCGGATCGAGCAGGATGCCGAGCGAAGCGGCATCGACCTGTCCTTCCATACGACCGAGGGTTCGCCGGCCGGCATGCGGCGCCTGCCGCTGTTCGTCGAGCGCTACGTGCTCATCGGCCGCGCCGGGCATCCGAAGCTGAAGCGGCGCCCGACGCTCGCGCAGTTCGGCACGCTCGAACACGTGATCGTGTCGCCCGACGGCGGCGGCTTCTTCGGCGTGACGGACGAAGCGCTCGCGAAAGTTGGCGCCACGCGGCGCGTCGTGCTGTCCGTGCCGCATTTCCTGTTCGTGATGTCGGCCGTCGCCAGCACCGATCTCGTCGCGATGCTGCCCGAGCGGCTAGTGCGCGACGTGCCCGCGCTGCGTGTCGTGGAAGCGCCGGTCGAGGTGCCCGGCTATGAAATGTCGATGCTGTGGCACGAGCGCGTGCATCGCGATCCGGCGCATCGGTGGCTGCGGGAGACGATTGCAGCATCGGTATAAGCCAACGACGGCGGCCGGATTCGGCACGGCGGGGAACAGCGTGCCGGACGGCGCCCGATTGCCGGTTTCGGTCGCCTTCGCCAGGGCCGCCCGGCCCTGCTGCAAGATTCTTCATTCGGGACTTGAAACCGCCTCGAACACTGTATATATTTACAGTGCTTTTGCACCATTTGACCCGAATTCCGTCACCCATCGACGGACGGATTTTTGTGAGGCGACCATGTTCCAGTCATCCGCATTCGATCCCGAGCAACCCGGTTTCAACCCGATCCACTTCGAGCGCGCCGCGCGGCAGGCGGTCGTCGATCTTCAACGCGTCGTCGGCGCCCCCGCGCAGCGGGCGCTCGGCCTGCGACGCCGCAGCCATCCGGCCGCGGTCCGCACGATGAGCTGGCAGGCGCTGTTGAATGTCGAGGAGCTGGCGTTCTCGAACGCCGGTTTCCTGAACCGCAACGATCCGACCGTCGTCGATGCATTCATCCGGCTGCGCGACAGCCGAATGGTCGCGGCAGACATCGAGGAAGCCGTCGACTGGAAGCGCGACGACGACGATCTACCTGCCGTCTATCTGATCGTCAAGGCGATGCTCGAGGCGGAAGAGACAGAGGCACAGCGCGTCGAGATGGAATGACCCCGGCGGCCGGCGCGGCCTTCCGGTCAGGCCGCGCCGGCGCAAGCGCCGAATCCCGGGACAGCGCATGCCATCGCGGTCACGCGCAGCCGCGCCATCGAGCAATCAGAGCCGTGCCGCGAGCCGCGCGCCCTGATCGATCGCGCGCTTTGCATCGAGTTCGGCGGCCAGTTCCGCGCCGCCGATCAGGTGCACCGAGCGCCCGGCCGCCTGCAGCGGCGCGAGCAATGCGCGCTGCGGCTCCTGCCCCGTGCAGAGCACGATCGTGTCGGCTTCGATTACTTCGTGATCGGTGCGCTGCTCGCCGTACGACACGTGCAGCCCGCGCGCATCGATCAGCTCGTAGTTCACGCCGCCGATCATCTTCACCTGCTTCATCTTCAGCGTCGCGCGGTGAATCCAGCCGGTCGTCTTGCCGAGCCCCTTGCCGAGCGGCGCGGCCTTGCGCTGCAGCAGCGTCACTTCACGCGCGGGCGCCGCAACCTGCGCACGCGTCACGCCACCGCGCGTCGCGGCCGGGTCGGTCACGCCCCACTCGGCCTTCCATTCTTCCAGATCGAGCGCCGGTGACTCGCCGTCCTGCACCAGATACTCGGCGACATCGAAGCCGATCCCGCCCGCGCCGACCACCGCGACCCGCCGGCCGACCGGCTGCTTGCCGGCGAGCACGTCGATATAGCTGAGCACATTCGGGCCGTCCTGCCCGGGAATCTTCGGGTCGCGCGGCGCCACGCCGGTCGCGAGCACGATCTCGTCGTAACCGCCCGCGATCAGGTCGCTCGCGTCGACGCGGCGGTTCAGGTGCAGGTTCACGCCGGTCAGCTCGACCTGGCGGCCGAAGTAGCGCAGCGCTTCATGAAACTCTTCCTTGCCCGGAACCCGCTTCGCCATGTTGAACTGCCCGCCGATCTCGGCCGCGCCGTCGTACAGGTCGACCTGATGGCCGCGCTGCGCGAGCACGGTCGAGCACGCGAGCCCGGCCGGCCCCGCGCCGACCACCGCGATGCGCTTCGGCTGCTGCGCGGGCGTGTATTTCAGCTCCGTCTCGTGGCACGCACGCGGATTCAGCAGGCACGACGCGATCTTGTTCTTGAACGCGTGGTCGAGGCACGCCTGGTTGCAGCCGATGCAGGTGTTGATCTCGTCGGCGCGGCCCTGCGCGGCCTTGACGACGAACTCGGCATCCGCGAGCAGCGGGCGCGCCATCGACACCATGTCCGCGCAGCCATCCGCGAGAATCTGCTCGGCCACTTCCGGCCGGTTGATCCGGTTGGTCGTCACGAGCGGAATGCCGACCTCGCCCTTCATTTTCTTCGTCACCCACGCGAACGCGCCGCGCGGCACCGACGTCGCGATGGTCGGCACACGCGCCTCGTGCCAGCCGATCCCCGTGTTGATGATCGTCGCCCCCGCACGCTCGACGGCCTTCGCGAGCTGCACGGTTTCGCTCCAGTCGCTGCCGTCCGGAATCAGGTCGAGCATCGACAGCCGGTAGATCAGGATGAAATCGCGGCCGACCGCTTCGCGCGTGCGCTCGATGATCTCGATCGGCAAGCGGATGCGGTTCTCGTACGAACCGCCCCACTGGTCGGTGCGCTTGTTCGTATGCATCGAGATGAACTGGTTGATCAGGTAGCCCTCGGAGCCCATGATCTCGACGCCGTCGTAACCGGCTTCGCGCGCGAGCTTCGCGCAGCGGACGAACGCGCGAATCTGCCGCTCGACGCCGCCCGCGCTCAGTTCGTGCGGCGCGAACGGTGAAATCGGCGACTTGATCTTCGACGGCGCGACCGCGAACGGGTGGTAACCGTAGCGGCCCGTATGCAGGATCTGCAGTGCGATCTTGCCGTCCTCCGCATGCACGGCGCCGGTGATCTCGCGGTGCCGCCGCGCGGCGGCCGACGTCATCAGCGTGCCGCCGAACGGCTTGGTCCAGCCGGCCACGTTCGGCGCGAAACCGCCCGTCACGATCAGGCCGACGCCGCCGCGCGCGCGTTCGGCGAAATATTCGGCGAGCCGCGGCAGCGTCTTGCGGCTGTCCTCGAGGCCCGTGTGCATCGAGCCCATCAGCACGCGGTTCTTCAGCGTCGTGAAGCCGAGATCGAGCGGCGCGAGCAGGTGGGGAAAGGTGGTCGTCATGGTGATCCTGCCGGTAAGCGATGCCTGCATCGTAGGCGTGCGCCGCCTTGAACGTGAGGGGGCAAACAGCCATAATGCTTGTCATTTCCGGCCAAAATGACATGACCTCCCCACTCGCCAAGGACCGCCTCGGGCTGCGCCGGCCGACGATTCCGGTCGCCTATACGCGCCTGCTGCTGCAGGCGCTGGCCGCGCGCGGCGTCGACCTGGCCGCCGTGCGCGCCGGCACGGGCCTGCGCGACGCGGTGCTGGCCGAACCCGACGCGCGCGTCGCGCCATCGCAATGGGGGCGGCTCGTGCTCAACGCGATCGAGATCGGCGGCGATCCGGGCATCGGGCTCGCGTTCGGGCTGTTGCTGAAGCCGACCGTGCACGGCTTTCTCGGTTACGCGACGCTGACCGCGCGGGACATCCGCGAAGCGCTGTCCGTCACGCAACGCTACTTCCGGATGCGCAACCGCCAATATCGGCTGACCTATGCAGAAGACGAACGCGGCGCGACGCTCGAACTGCACGGTGTGCAGGCGAGCCCGGTGTTGCAGCATCACGTGATGTTCGAATTCGTGCTGACCGGGCTCGCGCAGAACATCTCGCAATGGGCCGGACGCGCGTCGCCGCCGATCGCGTTGCAATTCATGTGGCCGGAGCCCGCGTATTTCGCGCGCTATCGCGACCAGTTGCCGCCGGTCGAATTCGGTCGCGCGGCAAACGCGCTGTGGATCGCGCGCGACGTACTCGACTGGCCGCTGCCGCTCGCCGACGAAGTCGCGCACCGGCAGGCGCTCGTGCAGGTCGAGCGCGAGTACGCGCAGGTGCGGCAGGAGGAAGGCGATCTGGTCGAGCGCGTGCGCGCGGAGCTGGCGAAAGCAACCGGCGTTTATCCGGGGCCTGAAACACTCGCCGATGCGCTGCTCGTGTCGACGCGCACGCTGCGGCGCCGCCTGGAGGAAGCCGGTTCGAGCTATCGGCTCTTGCTCGACGAAGCGCGGTTTCGTGACGCGAAGCAATTGCTGGCCGCATCGGATCTCGACCTGAAGACGATCGCCGAGCGGCTGCAATTCACCGATCCGGCGAATTTCACACGCGCGTTCCGGCGCTGGGCCGGGCAGACGCCGAGTGCGTATCGGGAAGCGGCCGGCGGCCCGTCACACGAGTAAATCGGCTGGCTGGCGCACGACGCGTCAGTCGCCGATGTAAATCCGCGCGCCGCCATCCCCGTCGCCCGCATCGATCCGCACCTCGCCGGTTGCGGCGACGATCGCGTCATACACGTCATCGGTCACGCATACCACCGGCACCGCGATCGCATACAGCTCGGCGGCCACGATCGCGCCGATCGAGATGATCAGGTCGCGCTCCTTCAACACGATCCCGACCGGCCCCGTGCCGTTGCGCACGGCCTCCGCGAGCACGCTGCTGCTCGAGCTCGAACCCTTCGCGTGCGGCATCACCATCACCTTGCCGGCAAGACTCGCGCCGGCCTGCGGATGCCCGCGATCGACGATCTTGCCCTCACCGGAATCGTAGCCGCCCCAGAAGCTGAGCGGCTTGTCGAGCACGAACGCGCTCGCGCATGCGCTGCCCGGCACGAGCGTGTCGCCCGTCAGTACCTTGCCCGTCGCGTCAGTCATCGAATCGCACCTTTCCTTCGTACGCCGAACGCACGCATTCGCGCATGCTGCCGTATGCGACCGTCACGCCGATGTTCGCGGGCGCATACGACGCCCATTTCCCCGAGTTGGTCATCACCAGCCCCGACAGTTGCTTCATCACCGGCGTGATGTATGTGCAGGTATCGACGACGATCTGAATGCCGCGCGCGGCGAACTTGTCCGCGAGGCCGGCTTCGCCCAGCTCCCACAAGATGAAGCGGCTCGTGTTCACGTAGAAATCGCAGGCCGGCTTGCCGTCGTACGCATCGAGCAACGCATCGAGCGTGCGGAATTCGGCCAGCGAGAAATGCGGCGTGCCGAGCGCCACCGCGACAAGTGCGTCGCCGGCCGCGCCGTGGTTCAGCGTGCGGCGAATCTCGTCGAGATCGGCCATCGCGACGTCGACCGTGCGCTGCGCCGCGCGCCCGTGCAATGCGGCGTCGAGCGTCGGCGCCTCGGGCGTCACGCCGACCGCATGGAACAGCGCGACGGCCCCGCTCGATGCGGCGGCCGCGCCGAGCGCCTTGAGTTCGTCTTCGGTGGTATCCGCCGGCAGCCCGACGATCGCCGGCACGATCGCGCCCGCGATTTTGCCAACAGCCAGGCCGAGTGCAGCGAAATAGATGTCGCGCGACGGCAGGCGGCTGAAGTCCGGCGCGTTGAACACGATCCGCGCGGCGCGGTTCGCTTCGACATGCAAACCCGCATACGGCGCGCGCCCGGTGATCGCGGCGGCCAGATCGAGAAAATCGCCATACCGGCTCGTGCGTGCGCCGAGCACCGAGTTCGCGAACACGATCGCATTCGATTCGGCCCACGCGATCTGCTCGCCTTTGGCGGGACGGTTCTTCAACTGATACGGCGCGCACGTGAAGCTCGATTCGCAGCCGAGTTGCAGATGCGCATCCATCAGGCGCTGCGCATCGCGCTGGATCGTACGGTCGCCGTGGTACAGCTCGGGATGGATCAGGTCGAGCGACCCGACGTTCAACGTGGTCGGCACCGCGACCTTCGCGCCCGTGTCGACGAAATACTCGACGAAATCGAGGCTCGTCTGGCCATGATAAAGACAGCCGTCGATATGCGCGGACGTAATGTCGATCAGGTGCGGCGCCGACATTACTTCGGCCGTGCGCGCGACGATCCGCATCGCGCGGGCGACGCCGTCGCCGAAATCCCCGCGCAACATCGCGTCGTCGCGGTCGCTCAACTGCAGCATCGGTTGCTCCTCGTGACTCGTGCCGGCGGCGCCGGCGCGTGAAATCCGTCAGAGGACTCTACAACTGGAAATAAAAACTGTCCAGATCGCCATCTATCCGGACAGCTTGAAAACCAATTTTCGGTAATGGAGGCCGTGCTTCCGCGCCTCAAGCTCTACCAACGCGGTCGATGGCTCGAAATCCGCTCCAGTTCGACGCAACGCGCCAGCCACCTGCCCCGCCTAGCGCTCCGCGGTCAGACTGAACAGTTCATCACGCAGCGCCTTCGCGCGCCCCTCGCCGAACTGCGTCTCGAATTCGTCCTGCGCGGCCTGCCACGCGACCAACGCCCGCGCGAATGTGCGCTCGCCGAGCTTCGTGAGGCTCAGCGCATGCGCACGCGCATCGTGCTCGGATGCGGCCGTCGCGACAAAGCCGTCGCGCTGCAGCGGCTTCAGCGCGCGCAGCAGCGTCGTGCGATCCATCACGAGCGATTCGGCGAGTTCGCTCATCAGCAGGCCGGGCCGACGCGTCAGGTTCGCCATGATCGAGAACTGCGCGGGCGTGACGCCGACCGGGGCCAGATGGCGTTCGTACAGTTGCGTGACGAAGCGCGCCGCCTGACGCAGCGCGAGGCAGTTGCACGCTTGGGCAATCGGGTTGTCGTTCATGCTCCGCAATTTATATGTGCATATGCATAAAGTCAATGTACACTCCGCCGTAACGGAGCCGGCGGCCGGCCAGGAGTGTCCGGCGCCCCGCCATCGCGTCAAGGAGACGGACATGGACTACATCGACAAGCTGCGGATTTTCCGGTCGGTGGTCGAGATGCGCAGCTTCACGCGCGCCGCCGACATGCACGGCCTCGCGCGGCCGGTCGTGTCGCGTGCTGTTGCCGATCTGGAGGCGCGCTTCGGCAGCCGGCTGCTGCACCGGACCACGCGCCAGGTGTCGCTGACCGAAACCGCCGAGCGCATCTACGAGCGCTGCGCGGCCGTGCTCGACGAGCTCGACGCGCTCGAAGCGGACGCGCAGACGCAGACGCGCGAACCCGAGGGCCTGCTGCGACTCGTCGCGCACACGACGGCCGCGCTGAACCGGCTCGTGCCGCTGATCGCCGGCTTCAAGAGCGCGCATCCGAAGGTGCGCCTCGACGTCACGCTGACCGAGCGCCCCGTCGATCTCGTCGGCGAAGGCTACGACATCGGCATCGTCGTGCCGTACATGCTGACGAGCGAGACAACCGTCGTGCGGCTGGTCGAGCGCATTCCGGTCGTGATCGTCGCGACGCCCGCGTATCTGAGCGCGCATTCGCGCCCCGAAACGCCGGCGGACCTGGCCGATCATCCGTTCGTGCCGATATCGCCGTCGCTGCGCCGGCCCGCGCTGTCGTTCCGCGTCGACGGCGACACGCTGACCGTGCCGTACCGCTTCGACATCTCGTCGAACAGCCCCGTCTTCAACCGCGAAATGGTGATGCACGACTTCGGCATCGGCGTCGTGCCGAGAACGCTCGTCGAAGCCGAACTCGCGTCGGGCGCGCTCGTGCAGTTGCTGGAGGGCGCCGATCTCGTCGACGCGTTCGTCGAGATCAAGCTCGCGTACGCAAACCGCGCGCTGCTGCCCGCGAAGGTGAAGGCGTTCATCGACTACACGGCCGCCTATTGCGACCGCGTAGGCGGGATTGTTCCTGCGGCGGCCTGATCCGGCGCGCGAACGCGCCGGCCTGACGCCGATTGGTACAGCCACGACACCAATCTGATCCTGCTCCGCCCATCGCTTCACCCCGCGCTGCGCCCTAACATGTGCACATGCACAAGACCACGCTCACCGATGACGATTGCTTCGCGGTCCGGCAAGCCGCCCGCCGGCTCTCGCAGTTCTACGAGCGTTACCTGTCGCAGGCGGGCGTCACGCCGTCGCAATACAGCATCCTCGCGCTGCTGCGTGACCGGCCGGGTCTGACGATGGCAACGCTGTCGGCCGTGCTGGTGATCGAACGCACCGCGCTGCTGCGTGCGCTCAAGCCGCTCGTCGGCGCGGCGCTGGTGACGGGCCGGATCGAGCCGCCGTATCGCCGCCAGACGTTCGCGCTGACCGCGCACGGCGAAACGAAGGTTGCCGACGCGCACGTGCACTGGCTCGCCGCGCAGGAAGCGTTCGAGCAACGGTTCGGGCCGACCCAGGCGGCCCGCCTGAGAGACGAGCTGTTCCGGATCGCACACAACCTGCCGGAGCGCTAACCCCTTCCCCGATCGACGCGACGTCGTCGGTCGTTTTAATAAGTGCATATACATAGGTGAATCGATGGAAACGACCCAAGAAGCCGCTGCTTCCCGCGAGGCAGCCACAATCGACCGGCCCGCGAAGCAGCGGCGCCGCGTGCCGTGGATGCGCATCGCGGTGATCGCCGTCGTCGTCGTGGTGGCCGCGGCCGCGCTCGACTGGCTGTTCGTGCTGCGCTTCCAGGAGAGCACCGACGACGCGTATGTCGGCGGCGACGTGACGGTGCTCGCGCCGAAGGTCAACGGCTTCGTCGACCGGATTCTCGTGACCGACAACCAGCGCGTGAAGGCCGGCGACGTGCTCGTGCAGCTCGATGCGCGCGACTACGATGCGAAGCTCGCGCAGGCCAGCGCCGAAGTCGACAGCGCGCGCTCCGCCGTGACCGAACTCGAAGCGAAGCAGCAACTGCAATTCGCGGTGATCGGCCAGCACGCGGCGGACAAGAACGCGTCGTCGGCCGAGCTGACGCGCGCCGCATCGGACCGCGTGCGCTACCGCGAGCTCGTCAAATCCGATGCCGTGTCGAACCAGATCGTCGAACGCGCGGACGCCGATTATTCGAAGGCCGGCGCGGCCGTCGAACGCAGCGACGCCGCGCTGCTCGCCTCGAAGCGGCAACTCGACGTGCTCGGCGCGCAGCTCGCCGATGCGCGGGCCCGCGTGAACACCGCGCTCGCCGCGCAGCGCGTTGCGGCACTCAACGTCGAATACACGACGATCCGCTCGCCGGTCGACGGTTACGTCGGCAACCGCACCGGCCGCGTCGGGATGCTCGCGAACGTCGGCGTGCCGCTGCTGACGGTCGTGCCGGCTTCCGGGCTGTGGATCGACGCGAACTTCAAGGAAGACCAGCTTCGCAAGATGCGCGCGGGCGATCGCGTCGACGTGTCGCTCGATGCGTCGAGCACGCGCCTGCACGGCCGCGTCGACAGCGTCGCGCCCGCGACCGGCGCGACCTTCAGCGTGCTGCCGCCCGAGAACGCGACCGGCAACTTCACGAAGATCGTCCAGCGCGTGCCCGTGCGCGTGCATCTCGATCCGCAGCCCGGCATCGAGCAGGTGCTGCGCCCCGGCCTTTCCGCGGTCGTGACCGTGCATACCGATCACAAGAACTGAGCGGGAGCCGACGATGACCACCACGTTTTCCGGCGACCCCGCGTCGCAACCGATCAGGCAGCGCGTCTTCGCGTTCGCGCTGATGTGCGTCGGCTTCTTCATGGCGACACTCGACATCCAGATCGTCGCGTCGTCGCTGCGCGACATCGGCGGCGGGCTGTCCGCGAGCCAGGACGAGCTGTCGTGGGTGCAGACGGCCTACCTGATCGCCGAGATCATCGTGATCCCGATGTCGGGCTGGCTGTCGAAGGTGATGTCGACGCGCTGGCTGTTCGTCGTATCGGCCGTCGGCTTCACGATCACGAGCATGCTGTGCGGGCTCGCGTGGGACATCAACTCGATGATCCTATTTCGCGGGCTGCAGGGCGCGCTCGGCGCCGCGATGATCCCGACCGTGTTCACCACCGCGTTCGTGCTGTTTCCCGGCAAGCAGCGGCTGATCGCGTCGACGACCATCGGCGCGCTCGCGTCGCTCGCGCCGGCGATCGGCCCCGTGATCGGCGGCTGGATCACCGACCAATGGTCGTGGCACTGGCTGTTCTACCTGAACCTCGTGCCGGGCATCGCGGTGGCCGCGCTTGTGCCGCGCTACGTGCACATCGACGAACCCGACCTGAGTCTCATCAAGCGCGGCGACTATCTCGGCATCGCGCTGATGTCGGGCTTCCTCGGCTGCCTCGAATACGTGCTGGAAGAAGGCCCGCGCAAGAACTGGTTCGGCGACGATGCGATCGTCATCTGCGCATGGATCTCCGGCATCTGCGGCTTCCTGTTCATCGTGCATGCGCTGACCGCGGAAGATCCGATCGTCGACCTGCGCGCGCTCGCCGTGCGCAACTTCGGGATCGGCAGCCTGCTGTCGTTCGTGACCGGCATCGGGATCTTCGTGACCGTGTTCCTGACGCCGCTGTTTCTTGCGCAGGTGCGCGCGTTCAGTTCGCTGCAGATCGGCCTGGCGCTGCTGTCGGTCGGCGCGTTCCAGTTGCTCGCGCTTGGCGTGTATGCGTTCGCCGCGCGCTACTTCAGCATGCGTGCGCTGCTCGTGTTCGGGCTGATCTGCTTCGGCCTCGGCTGCTACCTGTACACGCCGATCACGCACGACTGGGGCTGGCGGGAACTGCTGCTGCCGCAGGCGCTGCGCGGCATCGGCCAGCAGTTCAGCGTGCCGCCGATCGTGACGATGGCGCTCGGCTCGCTGCCGCAATCGCGGCTGAAATCGGCGAGCGGGCTGTTCAACCTGATGCGCAATCTCGGCGGTGCGATCGGCATCGCGGTGAGCGCGACGATGCTCAACGACCGGCTGAACTTCCACTACCTGCGCCTGAACGAGCATGTGAGCGCAGGCGAGCCGCAGATCGCGTCGCTGCTCGACCATCAGGCCGCGTACTGGACGGCTGTTGCGGGCAATACGCTGAATACCGCGCAGGCCGGGCTCTCGAACCTGCATCGGCTGATTTATCGCGAAGCGCTGACGCTCACCTACGCGGATGCGTACTACGCGCTGTCGCTGTGTTTCGTTGTCGCGCTGCTTGCCGTCGTGTTTTCCAAACCCATTACTTTGAACGCGCCGCCGCCGGACGCGCACTGAGATCTTCATCATGAAAAAGCTACTCGTCGCCGTTGCCGTCAGCGTGTTCGCCGCAGGGTGTGCGGTGCAGCCCGCGCAGCATCCGGCGCTTAACGAATCCGTTCAGACGCTCGCGCCCACCGCATGGGATACCGACGTGCCGCGCGCGGACATCGATGCCGCCGCATGGTGGGCGCAATTCCACGATCCCGTGCTCGACCGGCTGATCGCAACCGTGCTCGACGGCAACCTCGATCTGCAGGCCGCCGCCGAACGCGTGAAGCAGGCGCAGGCGCTGACCGTGCAGAAGCGCGCGGCGCTGCTGCCCGAGCTCGACGCAACCGCGCATGCGTCCGACGCTCGGCAGAACACGCCGCCGCCGCTCGGCTATGTGCGGCAGGCCGGCGTTGGACTTGCGCTGAGCTGGTCGCCCGATGTGTTCGGCGGCGAACGGCTCGATCTGCTCGCCGCGCAGGCCGAACTCGTCGGGCAGAAACATGCGGAAGATGCGATGCGGCTCGCGCTCGCGGCCGATGCGGCATCCGCGTATGTCGATCTGCGCTGGGCGCAGCAGGAACTGAAGATCCTGCAGGACAACGCGAAGATCCGGCAGCACGCGCTCGAACTCACGCGCAAGCGGCAGGCGTACGGGCTGTCGACGGAACTCGACGTCACGCGCGCGCAGAACCAGCTCGATGCGCTCGAAGCGCGGATTCCGCCGACGCAGGCGCAGATTTCGCATCAGCTCAATCTGATTGCCGTGTATTCGGGGCGGACGCCGGAATCGGTCGATCGGCTGGTGTTGGCGCAGGCTGGCGAGATTCCTGCGCCGCCGGTTGGTGCGCCGGGGACGTTGCCTTCGCAGGCGTTGTTGCGGCGGCCTGATGTGTTGACTGCTTATGCGCAGGTGGAGCGGCGTGCGGCGCAAGTGGGGGTTGCGAAGGCCGAGCGGTATCCGAAGTTTTCGCTGAATTTGGCGGACGGGATTCTGGCGGCGTCGTATCTCGGGTTGCCTACGTTGACCGACAACCTGTTCAGCGCGGCGTTGAGTGCGACGAGCCCGATCTTCAACGCGGGGCGTATTACGGCCGATATCTCGCAGAGCGAAAGCAGGATGCGCGAGTCGGAACTCGGGTTAAGGCAGACGATGCTGCAGGCGTTGAGGGAAGTCGAGGATTCGCGTGCGAATCTCGTCAGTTCCGATGAGGCGACGCGGAAGCTCGATAGCGCGCTTTCTGCGTCGGATAAGGCGCTCGGGTTGGCGAATCAGCTCTATAAGGGGGGCGCGACGGATTTTCTCGACGTGCTGTCAGCGCAGGAGGTTTATCTAAGGGACTCGGATTCGCTCAATCAGGTCAAGCGTGAGCATGCGCTGGCGGCGGTTGCGCTTTATCGGTCGCTTGGGGGTGGGTGGAGCAGGAATGAGGCGGCGGGTGGGACGGAGACAGAGGCTGTCGCGAAGAATTGAAGCCGGTGCCTGATGCGGGTGCAGGCCGCGTCGGCAGCCTGCACCTTTACGCAAGCAAGGCCGCCCGGCTCCACCGCTGCGGCCTGTTCAAGTTACAGCGGCGGTCGCTTCAACTTCACCCAACGCTGCACCGACGGCCGCTCCCACTGCGCACGCGCATAGTCGGCGAGGCGCTGCGGCACCGGATCGTCATTCAGCACCAGACGGTTCAGCATCACCGCCAGATCGACATCGGCAATGCTCCATTCGCCGCACAGGTTTGCCGCGCCCGGCGCGAGCAGCTTGTCGGCGGCCGCGAACAGCTTCTGCGCGGCAGCCTGCGCCAGACTCGACAGCGGCTCGCTCGTCGGGCCGTAGAACAGCACTTCGGTCGACCGCTCCGTGCGGATCGGCATCAGGTCGCTGCGCAACCACGCCTGCACCTGACGTGCCCGCGCGCGCTGGCGCGGATCGACCGGATAGAGCCGCGTGCCCGGGAAGGTCTCGTCGAGATACTCGGTGATCGCCGACGATTCCGACAGCGCGAAATCGTCGTGCACGAGCGTCGGCACGCGTTGCGTCAGCGACGTCGCCGCATAGTCCGGCGCGAAATGCGCGCGGTTGCCGAGATCGACGGTCACCAGTTCGTAAGGCAGTGCTTTTTCCTCAAGGGCGACGAAAACCGACATCGCGTAAGGGCTCGTGTATTGCGCATCCGCGTAGAGACGGAGATTACCGGTTTGCACTGCTGGCTCCTTGTGGGGGTGGAGGTCGGCGACTGCGGTGCGGTCCGCCGACGGGCTCCGGGTGGATCAATGCGGTGTGTGCGACAGATTAGCAGTGGCGGGAAAGGCGGTGCTGGTGGTTTCGTGTCCGTTGTGGCCGTTTGGTCATACTGCGCGTAAGTCGACACCCGATCTCTCAGTCAGTGTCAGATCAGATCCGAGCTCGATTGGCCGTCGCTTCATCGAGGGCCGTGATCGGCCCGGAGCGGTCATCCGACTGGACCGATTGCGGACACTCAAGGACGTTGCTTCGATTGACCAAACCAGCGATTCCAGAGATTCGAATCTTCCTTGCCTATCTCAAAGATACGCTCACGAATTTTCGTACCAATTCCATCGTGAAGATCCAAGTGTAATTTCACAGATTTAAATACGCCTTTCAGATCCACGTCATTCGCGTGACAGAGTTCGGTGAATTCTTCGATCGCTTGATGGTACTTAACTTCGGAGACGGCAATAAATCTAACCTCTGTGGCCGCCTGTTTTCTGGCGGCGTACCAATCCATCACGATTTCCTTCCATTCGCGCATTTCCTGAATCAGATCGTCTGGATTAGTCAGCTCCATGGAAAGCACGATCATGAACAAGTCTTCCTGCAGCTCGCTTTTCTTCACAGCTTCTTTGTATTGCATAGGAGATGCCTGTCGACCCTCAAAGTAGTATTGGCCTGGTGAGACGGTTCCTGAGCACGTTGGTTACCGACCAGGGCAGCTTGCCGCTCAGCTTGATTGAAGATTGGCTACGCAATCGTGGATTGCCTGCGCGACCTGGGGATTGGACGAATTCAGGCCGACACGCGCGAGCGAGAGCAACAATTGCTCGACGCCTTCAACAACCCCGACTATGCGCCCGTTTTCCACGGGATCGCCAGAGCTAGCTAGTGCTTCCGGCAAGTTGGATTCAATACTTGCGATTCCGTCCTCAACCCGGAGGTCGATTCCGAACGGCAGCAAAAACGCTCGATTCTTATCCATTCTTCCGATCTCGTCCTGGTCGAAAGCCGCATTGTCAACGATCCAGGAGGCGAAGTCGAACGTCCGCTTCTGGCCGGCAGGCGACGGCGAGATCGATGCAGCCGACCAGGTGGGATCGTGATTAGTCCTGGCGATTAGTCAGCTCGGTGCCACCGACCTGACTCGTCACACACGCGAACTCTTTCATCGTTCAGCCGGACTTGCTCCTCATTTACCTTCAGCGAGGTCGAAAGATCAATGTCAAAGGCGACATTGAGCGCCTGCCTGACATGGATAGCCTCAACGGGAAGCTCCCAGGTCAGGAATAGCTGAGTGCAATCCTGGTCGGGCGGGAAGTCGTCCACATCAAAACCGCTGCTGCCGCGCCGAATGACGCCATGAGACTGGCAGGTATCGAATATCAGAACCGAACCCCGGGTCAGGGGGATTCGAAGACCCAACGACGGAAAGTGTACGTCCTGACCCTTATCCTCGCTCAGGAAGAGATTGCAGAAGGCCGCGCCGCCATACTGCTCTCCGTCGTGGTGATACCTCGCGCCGCGGCAAGCCATGAGAGCGACGTCACTGGAGGCAAGTACTCCGGGCAGTCCAAGCTTGCTCGCCCAATCAGCCACTGCCTGCACGCAGTGCGAGTAGTCCGGCCAGCGCGCTCGTGCTCGTGCCAGAGGTAACGCCTCAACATCCCCAGGTTCCAGGGTCATGCGGGACGAAATCTCCCTAGCCCAATCCGCGAGCAGACGCGCCGGCGGCTCCGGCACGTCGACCGTGCCCGACAGCACGATGTCACTTACGCGCCGACTGCGGATGGCGTCGCCGCTCCAGAAATAGGAGGTGAGGACGTTTTGGGGCTGGGGTTGCAGGGAAGGGTAGCTCATTTGTCGCAGTGTAAACCGGCTACCTTGGTCGCCGTGCCATCTCGCGCCAGCGAATGGCGCTTCCCGGACCCGAAACAGTCAGTCGCCTGGAGCGGGAGCGGACGCTCAAGGGTGCGCATGACCCCGCCGTGCTGGGGTCAAGGCTTATAAGCAATGGCCTCGATTTCTACCTTGGTGCCGACCATGTTTGTCGCCTGTACTGTCGAACGTGACGGTTTGTTCTCGCGGAAGAACTCTCCGTAAACGCGATTGAATTCATCGAAGTCGCGAGCGTCTTCAAGCCAGACGGTTGTCTTCACGACGTCCTCGAGCGTGCAACCCGCGAGCGCGAGTACATGAGCGACGTTCTTCAACGTCTGACGTGTGTGAGCTTCTATCCCGCCAGCGATGATGCTGCCGTCTTCGTCTCTGGCTACCTGACCGGATACAAACACAAAATCGCCAGCTTTCGTCGCTAGTGAGCGTGGCAGGGTTCGTGTGCCCGGATTGCTCTCTGCAAAGTTCTCAATCGTCATTTGAGTCACCTCCGCAAACCAGTGTGCCCCTGCGACCGCCGATGATCAAGGAGCGCATCGCTGAAAAACCTCCGCCGCCCTTTCTATACCCCACGCTCTGCAGTCGAACCATTTCTCCTGAAATCCTGCGAGCGTCCGGTGACGGGGCCAAGTTCACTTGCGTCCGCTCCTGGCCGAACTGAGTCAGACGATCTGACGCTGCCTGTTTGGTCTAGTCTAGCCTTATACACATACTGCGTCGGGCCAGCGGTAGCCGATCACTTCGTTCAACGGATACGCGAGTTCGCGCACTTCTTCCAACTGGTTGCCGCCGAACAGATGCACGTGCTCGTCGTCGTGATGCAGGTAGAAACCGACGTGCCCTTTCCAGCTAGCGGGATCATCGCGCGTCAGGATGGCGATGCAGCCGTAAACCGGGCGTTCCAGCGGCCGGCCCCATTCGAGCCATGAGCGCGCGAGCGCCGATCCCGTGCCGCGAAACCCGGCGTGTGTCATGCACCAGTTGACGAATGACGAGCACCAGGAAATTTTGTCGTCGTAGCCGACCAGGTTCGTCTGGTTGTTGTATTCGACGATGCGCGGATTGATGCTGCCCGGCGGGTGGCGGCGGATGCCGAGTTCGGCCAGGGCGACGGACATCCAGGGCGGGTGGCCGGCTTTCGGTTTGCTCTCAGGGTTTGATAGGGTCACGTCGGTCTCGGGCGAGTGTCGGTGTGATTTCGCTCAATCTTCGCATGAATATAGCGAGTCTACAGCGCCCTTTCCGGCTTGCGATTTTCCTTCGGTCCACCCGTATCATGTCGGCAGCGCCCTCGACTCCCCTGCCCGCCATGCGCATCACGCCCCTCCCGCCCCTTCAGTGCCTCGTCGCGTTCGAAGCCGCCGTGCGGCACGCGAGCTTCACGAAAGCCGCCGCCGAACTGCATCTGACCCAAAGCGCGATCAGCCGCCAGATCCAGCAGCTCGAGGAATTCCTCGGCCGCTCGCTGTTCGTCCGCGAGCATCGTTCGTTGCGGCTGACGATCGCAGGCGAGCAATACGCGACACAGGTCCACCACCTGCTCACACAGTGTGCGGAAGCCACGCAAGATGTGATGAAGCCGTACGGCGATCTCGAACTGACGATCGCGTGCTCGTCCGGCGTCGCGCTGCTATGGCTTACGCCTCGGCTGCCGGACTTTCGCACCGCGTATCCGAACATCAAGCTGCGCCTGATCGTGCGCGATGCTCTTGCGTCGATGTCGCCTGCGGAATTCGACGTCGGCGTCTACTACGTGCGCCAGCAAGCGCCGGCCGAATACACCGCGCGCCGGCTGTTCGACGAAGAAGTGTTTCCCGTCTGCGCGCCGGGCTATCTGGCCGGCCGCACGCTCGACGCGGCCGATCTCGCGAACGAGACGCTATTGCGCCTCGAGGACGGGCAGCGCCAATGGATGTCCTGGTCCGAATGGTTCGACATGAACGACGTCGACCGACAGAAGGCGCAGCCGCAGGACATCACGATCAACTCCTATCCGCAGATCGTGCAGATGACCATTCTCGGCCAGGGCGTGTCGCTCGGCTGGCGCTACATGATCGACGCATGCATCGAGGCGGGCCTGCTCGTGCGCGTGACGGAAGCGTCCGCGAGCCACGGCGGCGGCTATTACGTGATCTCGCCCAACGACCGCGCGCAGAACCAGGCCGCACGCCTGTTCACGCGCTGGCTGTTCGAACAGGCGGAGAAGCAGACCGCGCCCTGAGCGCGATGCATGCGCGCAGCGCATGCGTGCATGCGAATCTTTCGTTTCAGAAAAAAATCCGGCTGTCCTTAGCATGGGATTCACGCGGGGCAGCCGTCCCGTCTTCTGACAAAGGAAGAGACCATGCAAGGAACGCTTTCCCCACGCGCCGCGCCTTCCGTCGATGTGGCAGTGCAGCAGCGTCGCCGCGCCATCGTCGCGACCGTGATCGGCAACGGCCTCGAATGGTTCGACTTCACCGTCTACAGCTTCTTCGCGGTGATCATCGCGAAGCTGTTCTTCCCGACCGGCAACGAACTGACGTCCGTGCTGCTCACCGTCGCGACGTTCGGCGTCGGCTTCTTCATGCGGCCGGTGGGTGGCATCGTGCTCGGCGTCTATGCCGACAAGGTCGGACGCAAGGCCGCGCTGTCGCTCACCATCCTGCTGATGGCCGCCGGCACCGCGCTCATCGGGATCGCGCCGACCTACGAACAGGCCGGCATCGCCGCGCCGCTGCTGATCGTCGTCGCGCGGCTGCTGCAAGGCTTCTCGGCCGGCGGCGAGATGGGTGGCGCCACCGCGTTCCTCACCGAATACGCGCCGCCGGAGAAGCGCGCTTATTACTCGAGCTGGATCCAGTCGAGCATCGGCTTCGCGGTGCTGCTTGGTGCGGCGACGGGCACGTTCGTCACGACGTCGCTCGACGCGCAGGCGCTGCATAGCTGGGGCTGGCGTCTGCCGTTCCTGCTCGGGATCATCGTCGGGCCGGTCGGTTACTTCATCCGCAGCCATATCGACGAGACACCGGCGTTCAGTGCCGTCGAAGCGCAGGCGAAGGAAAGCTCGCCGCTGAAGGAAGTGTTGTCCACCTACCCGCGCGAGACGTTCGCGAGCTTTTCGATGGTCATCCTGTGGACCGTCTGTACCTATGTGCTGCTCTTCTACATGCCGACTTATTCCGTGCGCACGCTGCATCTGCCGCAGTCGACCGGGTTTGCGGCCGGGATGGTTGGTGGCCTGATGATCATGTGCTGCTCGCCGATCGTCGGCAGGCTCGCCGACGCGTGGGGACGGCGCGTGTTCCTGTCCGGTTCGGCGCTCGCGATCCTCGTGCTCGCTTGGCCGATGTTCGCGTGGATCAACCATGCGCCAGGGTTCACGTCGCTGATCGTGTTCCAGGCCGTGTTCGGCGTGCTGATTGCGACCTATACGGGGCCGATCCTCGCGGCGTTCGCGGAGTTGTTTCCGACCAAGGTGCTGTCGACAGGGCTTTCCGTTGCGTACAACTTCGCGGTCACGATCTTTGGTGGTTTCGCGCCGTTCCTGATTACCTGGCTTATCGCACGCACGGGCAGCAACATGGCGCCCGCCTTCTACGTGATCCTCGCGGCGGCAGTCAGTTTCGTCGGGACGCGGTTCGTGAAGGATGCGAAGCGTGGTGCCTCCATGACTCGATAAGGAATTTTTCCATGACCATTACCGTGCTTCAAGGCGGCAACGTGCTCGACCTCGAACGAGGCGTGTTGCTCGAACATCATCATGTCGTGATCGAAGGCGAGCGGATTGTCGAAGTCACCGATCGGCCGGTGGATTTGCCGAATGCCCGGGTGGTCGATGTGCGCGGCAAAACCGTAATGCCGGGGTTTATCGATTGCCACGTGCACGTGCTGGCTTCGAATGCAAATCTTGGTGCGAATGCGACGCAGCCGAATATTCTCGCGGCGATTCGGTCGCTGCCGATTCTCGATGCGATGTTGGCGCGTGGGTTTACCAGCGTGCGGGATGCCGGGGGCGCGGATTGGAGTTTGATGCAGGCGGTCGAGACGGGGCTGGTTTCAGGGCCACGGATTTTTCCGTCGGGGAAGGCTTTGTCGCAGACCGGCGGGCATGGGGATTTTCGGCCTCGGGGCGATTTGCTGGAGCCCTGCTCTTGCTGTTTTAGGACGGGGGCGATTGCGCGGGTGGTGGATGGCGTTGAAGGTGTGCGGCTCGCCGTGCGCGAAGAGATTCAGAAAGGTGCAACGCAGATCAAGATCATGGCTTCTGGTGGCGTTGCTTCGCCGACTGATCCGATTGCGAACACGCAGTATTCGGAGGATGAGATTCGGGCCATCGTCGATGAGGCCGAGGCGGCGAATACTTATGTGATGGCGCATGCGTATACGGGGCGGGCAATTGCGCGGGCTGTGCGATGCGGGGTAAGGACGATCGAGCACGGGAATCTCGTGGACGAAGCGGCCGCGAAGCTCATGCATGAGCATGGGGCGTTCGTGGTGCCTACGCTTGTTACTTATGACGCGCTTGCCAAACATGGGGCGGAGTTCGGGATGCCGGCGGACTCCGTGGCGAAGGTGGCTTCCGTGCAGCAGAAAGGACGCGAGTCGCTGGAGATCTATGCGAAGGCCGGCGTGAAGATGGGGTTCGGGTCGGACCTGCTCGGTGAAATGCACGCGTTTCAGTGCGGCGAGTTTCGGATTCGGGCGGAAGTGCTCGGGAATCTGGAAGCGCTCAGGTCTGCGACGACGGTGGCGGCAGAGATCGTCAACATGACGGGGCAACTGGGCGTCGTGGCCGCTGGTGCGATCGCCGACATGGTTGTGCTCGACGGAAACCCGCTCGCCGATATCGGCGTCGTGGCCGGTGAAGGCGAGCAAGTCGCGTATGTGCTGCAGCGCGGCCGGATCGTGAAGGCGCGAGACTGTGGGCGTTGATGCGTCGTTGGCGAATGCACGCGGACATTCGGGCCGTCACTCGAATCCTGATACCTCCGAGTGAATCGAATCCCTCCGATTGTTTCGGCACGCGCGGTGCCGCCTCACGGCCGTTGCGGCCGTGACAGTTGTTGAAGTTGGCTGTGGGCGCACATCGCGACATGCCCAGCGATGGCCAGGGCGATATCGCCCCGGCGGTCAGTCGCGTTCGTGCAAAACCAGTAATCCGCCCGCAAGAGCCGCATAAAGCGGCCCTTGCTTGTTATGCCGGCGTGTCTTCCGGTTCTGGGTCGTGGTAAGGCTGCTCTCGCAGCGCTAGCTGGCTGTAGTCCGGCGAGATCGTGATTTTCCGGGTGACGTAGTTGACGTCGAGGTAGATGCGGTCGCCCGGTTTGAATCCAAAGATCTTGAAATCCAGATCGATTGCCTTCATCCATGGCAGGTAAGGCCAGCCGCGCTTGGGTAGGTCCGGGTAGTTGCGGAGGACCAGCTCAAACGTCTTTTTCATATCGACCGGTTTGTTCTTCCTGCGACGTGTCTTACTATTGGCGTCAGCCATTTCCGACTCCTCGTACGAGTTGGTGGTGGTCAGCGGGTCGTATGGGTTGCCGCCCATGCGGCCCGCGCTTCTTGTTGCCGTGGGTTTCCCTTCTCTTCTCCCCCGTCGCTGCGTCTTGTTGAGCAAGACGGACTTTTTCGACCATCGGGGCGAAGGGTTCTGCGGACTACTCCCGATGGGCGAGAAGCAAGGCTTCATGACCAGTGTAGTCGCGCTGGCGTCTCAGAAATGGGGAGTTAGGGGAGATTGGCCGTTTGGTAGACGGGTGGGTGCGGTACCAGACCGACGCTGCGAGCAAATTTTTGATGTGCGGTGGACTAGACTAAATCTGACAGTGGTTGGTTTTTCATGCTGGCGCGCATTGGCGCGAAGGGCGTAGCGAACCTGTCCGCATTTTTGTGGGCGAGGCGGTTGAACAACGCGTTATCCACGCGCCTGGGTGAATCGTTCACCGAACAGGATAGCAAACTGGTTCATTGCTGATTTCCAGTCGAACGCTGCCCGCACGGTCTTGGCCAGCACGTTGCGCAGCGCCAGCCAGAGCAGCTTGATGGCCGCCTCGTCATTCGGGAAGTGACCACGTGTCTTGATGATCTTGCGCAACTGCATGTTCAAACTTTCTATGGCGTTCGTGGTGTACACGACCCGTCGAATCTCCGGCGGGAACACGTAGAACGGCACGACGTGCTCCCACGCGCGTTGCCACGACTGCACGATCGTCGGATACTTCGCGCCCCAAGGTCCATCGGCGAAGTCTTGCAGCGCTTGCCTTGCTGCCTCTTCGCTGGCAGCCGCGTAGATCGGGCGCAGCGCCGTGGCGAGTACCTTGCGGTCCTTGTAGCTGGCGTATTCGAGGCTGTTGCGGATCAGATGCACGATGCAGGTCTGAACGGTGGTCCGCGGATAGGCCGCGCTGATGGCTTCGGTTAGCCCCTTCAGACCATCGACCACGGCGATCAGGATGTCCTGGCAGCCGCGCGTCTTGAGTTCGTTGAACACCTTGAGCCAGAACTTGGCGCCCTCGGTCTGCTCGATCCAGAGGCCCAGCACATCGCGCTGGCCATCGGCCTGGATGCCCAAGGCCAGATAGACGGCCTT
>NZ_JAGXKA010000068.1:0-2079 GCF_019091065.1 Burkholderia sp. GbtcB21 | reverse complement strand
GCTTCAGCCTCCCCGATTGCGGCGCGGCACCGTTCCTGTTCTACGCCGACATTACTCTGGGGGTGGAATAGTGATTTTGGAGATGTTTAAAAACCTATCTGAAATCTGTTGGTTTACCAAAAAGAGACTGAATGTTAAAGTTGCTGGAAAGGTACTTATTCAGTCTAAGGAAAGTTCTATACATCTTTGGCACCATTCCAAATTGCCTTAACTACTAGTGTTATTTCTTGATTAACCAAAAGTAGTTGCCAAAGGTATAGAAACCAGTATCCCAAAAAGAGTAGACATATAGAGAGGAATTTCACATTATCAATGATTTTGTGATTAAAGGAAGAGTAATGGTGGAGAAAAGGTTGTGTTTAATTCAACCTTTCAGATCCTATTACGAGGAGTTTACTACTACTACACTTGATTTGTATATCAAGATGTTGAGATTATTTGAAACGCACTTTTTGTTTTATATTAGTGCAAGTGGGAGTTTGTTGGGTTTTATGCCCTAAATAAAACTCATTTCAATATAATCAGATTTACTTATTAATATAGATCAGAAATAACATTTAATGTTGCATGGTTCACATGATTTATTTCATGATTATATGTACATAATGTATAAATTCATCTGAAACCCTTTTCACATACTTGATCCTGTTTATTGTGCCGTCAACACATTGGAAAGTAAACATGACTATGTGAATAAAGTTTCCTAGATTTATCAGACATAGGGTTTTACTGATATGATAATCTACAACAGAGTTTACTTGCATTTGGAGAAGTGCTATGTTCTTTCCAGAGCATTGGTTAAAGTAAAGCTCAGGTTGGATGCATGGAGTATGCATCGGAAGGGACCGATATTGAACTTTGACTTAGATTTAATTAAACTTACCGTAAAATCTATTCAAGTCAATATCGCCTAGTTGATCCTAGATCAAATGATCTTAATCCTGTTATGATTAGGCTCAATCTTGAAAGGCTATTCGTGTTCTTTGATTTGTTAGTTAAGCCTACTTTTAGGTCAGGGTGATACGTACATTTTGGGAACACGGTAGTGCAATTGAGTGGGAGCGCTAGCATAAACATGGAATCTATAGCTTCTATCTGGCGAATAGTAAGCAAAGGATGATCTCCTTCGAGCTTGACCAAACGAACATAAATGGTGGAGTACTCATTTCACATAAGCTGAAATATCATTTATACGGGGTTAAGTGTTTTAAGGATAAAATACATTGTAGGGTGTTACGGTAATTTAGTCCCTTTACAGTGTAAATCATCCATATAGAGGATCATTGATCACATTAGGATTATAACAATGGATAACTAATGATGTGACTATATGGTGGAACATATAGAGCATTCTATATACTGAGAGTGCAATTCTAAGTTCTATGCGTGGATTCAACGAAGAATTAATAAGTTAGTGAATTTTAGTGCTAAATTCTTGATCTACTTATTGGAAGCTCGGTTATATAGACCCATGGTCCCCCCACTAGTTGAGATAATATTGCTTGTAAGACTCATGTAATTGGTTTTGATTAATCAATTATAATTCTCAAATTAGACTATGTCTTTTTGTGAAATTTTCACTAAGTAAGGGAGAAATTGTAAAGAAAGAGTTATTAGGGGCATATTTGTTAATTATGATACTTTGTATGGTTCAATTAATAAATATGATAAATGACAATATTATTTAATAATTATTTATAGTTATTAAATAATTAGAATTAGCATTTAAATGGTTGAATTTGAAAATTGGCGTTTTTGAGAAAATCAGATGCAGAATTGAGAGAACTGCAAAATCCAAGTAAGGCCCATTACACTACATGGCGGCCACTTGGAATGATTTTTCAAACTGATATTTTCATTATTTTAATGCCAAATAATTCAAACCTAACCCTAGTGGAATGCTATAAATAGATAGTGAAGGCTTCAGGAAAATTACACTTCACATCAGAAAAACCTGAGCCTCCTATCTCTCTTCTCTAGCCGCCACTCTCTCTCTCTCTTCTTCCTTCATATTTCGAACCTACCTTAGTGATTAGAGTAGTGCCCACACACAGCAAGCAATACCTCAATCATAGTGAG
>NZ_JAGXKA010000067.1:0-2153 GCF_019091065.1 Burkholderia sp. GbtcB21 | reverse complement strand
CGTCTCCCAGTCCATCATGCCTCACGCCGTGGATGAAGAAGTTCCTATAGTGGCATGAATTTATTGACACAGTAAGATTAGAGAAGCATTTCCATAACCGCAAGGGCTGGCTGTTCTCCGATACTGTCGCCGACGCGCAGGCCAGTGCCAACCTGTACTCCCTCGTCGAGACGTGCTAGGCAAACGGCGTCGAGCCGTATCGCTATCTGGTCTGGCTGTTCACTAGGTTGCCGCTCGCTACAACCACCGACGACTACGCGGCCCTCATGCCATGGAGCATGCCTGCCGCCCTCAACCGCTGGGGCGTCGTTAAAGAACCGCATACGATGAGACGCCGGTGATGGGAAACAAATTGCTTTCCAAAAATGGAAGCTCATAGAACCCCTCCTCAAAACGTCCCCACGGAATCGGTTCTCTGCATCGCACAGTCCACGCCGCACGGTCATCCAGCACTACCCAGCACATTCTTCCCGCCGCCGAGACGAATTTTTCGCATCCCGTAGCGATTCGAACCACCTCAACGACGCGACCATTTAGGTTCGGTGCCGATTTGATATGAACAAGGAGCGCCCAGTCTCCAATTTTGATCCCCATGATGCCCCTGCCTGTCCCCGTTGCACCGCACCGACTCACCGCGCATAGAACACACATCGGCGACACCGCCGGACGGTCACCAACAGCGTTATTCCCGACCACCACGACATGTCCATGCCGCCGAAAATTGTTCACGCCGCCTGGCTGACACTGACTGCCAACGGGAATCTCGTGCTCTGCATGTTGCAGAAATGAAATAGGCGTCCCAGCAGCCGTCCGAAAATTCAGGACAGACAGCGCGCTCCGGAAGAGTCTCGGTCGACGAATAAAACCTCTGATTCAAGCCTCGAGCCTGATCCAGCCTACGATCTTCGGCAGCGCTGCTACAGCGGGAAAACAACGCTTGCTTCCCGTGCGCGCCCATTCGCACCGGTACCCCATCAAGAGCCAGTAACGTGCCACAATATGCAAGTCATTGATTTGTCGAAATAAAAACCCGTCCAGATGGGGCCCGGCGCGACGCGATGGCCGAAATGTTTCACGGTTGGTCAGCCATGACGCGGAAAAGAGTCACGACAACTCCAGTGTCGTCATGTAAGCAAAGGGTGTGGCCGAGCATCCACGCCGATGAGCGTTACTAGCGCTTGATTCAAATTGGCAACAGCGCGACGCCCAGAATGGAAACACCCCCTCCTCCCCTGATGTCGTGCAACCGCCCTCCATCAAAACTGGCCGCGTGTTCGAGAGTCCGACCACTGGCACACACTAACCATTCGCCCCGTTGGCAAACGCAAGCGTTTCCCATCGTGGCCAGCCAAGTGCTCTCGACCCCGCTATTTGTTCCACCGCGTTGACAGCAATCGTTCCCATCATGATCAGATCCGTCCCTTTTCACGACCAGTTTCAAAACCACGAAATCGATACCAAGATTAAATTCCCGAAATTGATGAACCAACAAAATCCGAAACCGAAACAAATATAAATCACCCTTGACAAGAAAAAATAAATAACTAACCTACCCTCATTGCTTTCTCGGAAAGCTCGCAATATTCACAAAGTGCCGTTCCACCCATCCGTTTAATTCAATAAAAAATTTGCTAGGAGACAATCATGGAATCGGACGACATATGGGGCCACAACACCTCATTCAATAACAACCTCACCGTTGCGCGCGTCGACGATCCACTTTGCGGCATCCCTGTCTCTGCCTTGCCTTCTTATTTCCGCCGGAATTGTCCTTATTGACACCAATACCCAAAACTATTCAAACGGCCGCCTCATTTTCAGCCAATTTCACCTGAGCAGCCTCTTCTGAGAGTCTGGAATGCTTATATCGTGCCGCGCGCTTCCGTTGCGCAATCGATATCGGGTCTTCGCGTGATGTCACTCAAAAACAACCAATCACGAAGTGCTTTTCTTTTTCCATCACTCTAAACAAGCTTGATCGACCATGTTTTATAAGCGCCTGCTTAACCGCGGTACCACAGGCAATTCATTCTCGCAATATCAACCAGGAGAATAACCATGAGCTCAGTAATTCATATTGATTTGCTGGAAGATTTGCTGCTCGTCACGACCAAGTATCTGGAACAGGTCGAGGACGTGGCGGATCAGATCGA
>NZ_JAGXKA010000066.1:0-2208 GCF_019091065.1 Burkholderia sp. GbtcB21 | reverse complement strand
GGCCAGTTCCTTACGCAGACGGCTGTTCTCGGCCTCCAGGTCGCTGACCGGACGAAGACTTGAGCTCGGTGCACTCGGCGCCGGCCCCGTGCCATCGCGCTGATCACGGCACCAGTTCCCCAGCGTCGCCACCGGCACCCCCAACCTGCGAGCGGCTTCATGCTGACCGACGCTCTCAGCGAGCCGCACCGCCTCCACCTTGAATTCCTTCGTGTACTGCCGTCTCGGTACCACGTTCTCTGCCACGTTCTTCGTAAGCGACTCGGCCCGACCGTTTCCCGATGCTGATTTTGCTGGCGCACGATAGTCGCGTTTAGATTGACGGAGACGGTCAGCTATGCCGAACGCAGCGCGCCCGGCCCATCGCACGTATGCGCGGGAATTCAAGCAGCAAGTGATCAGGGAAACGTTGGAACCAGGCATGTCGGTTTCGATCGTCGCGCGGCGGCACGACATCAACGCCAACGTCGTGTTCGGGTGGCGCAAGCAATATCGGGAAGGCAAGCTGGAACTGCCGGTACTGGAAGCTGCGCCACCGGCCATGACAGGCACGGAGTTGCTGAGTGTTGACGTGATCGAATCTGCGTTGATGCTGCCGGCGCCGCAACCGACAGGAGGCACGACGTCGAAGGTGATAAGCGGTGTTCCCGCACCGATGCCCGTGTGCGGAATTGAAGTGGAGGTCGGCAAACGGCTCGTGCGGATTCGTGGGCTGTCTGCCGAGCGCGCCGAAGCATTCCTGCAGGAATGCCTGAAGTGATCACATTGCCGGCCGGCACCCGCATCTGGCTTGCGGCGGGCGTCACGGACATGCGCTGCGGCTTCCAGGGGCTTGCCGCGAAGGTACAGGCGGCGCTCGAGGAGAATCCGCTGGGCGGCCACGTGTTCATCTTCCGCGGACGTCGAGGCGATCTCGTGAAGCTGCTTTGGGCCACCGACGACGGGCTCTGGCTGCTGTCGAAGCGATTGGAGCGCGGCCGCTTCATCTGGCCGCAGGCCGATGGCGGGAAGATCTCGCTCACGGTCGCGCAGCTGTCGATGCTTCTCGAAGGCATCGATTGGCGACAGCCCCGTCGTACGGCACCTCTGTCGATGCTGTAGGTGTTGTAAACCGCTCGGGAGACTCGTAAACTCCGGCACATGCCGAATCTCGACGATCTGCCCGACGATGTCGCTGCACTGAAGGCCATGCTGGCTGAGGCTCGCGCGTCGGCCATCGAACGGGAACTCGAGATCGAGCAGTTGCGCCGCGACATCGCCGAAAGCGATCTCGAGATCACACGGTTGAAGCTGCTGATCGACAAGCTCAAGCGAATGCACTTCGGCCGCAAATCGGAACAACTTGCCCGAGAGATCGAGAGGCTCGAGCTCCGGCTTGAGGACCTGGCCGCAGGCACCGGTGCTGCCGACGTTCAGCACGCAAAGGTCCGAAGAGAAAAATCCACGACTGGCAGCGATTCGGCCGCACGAGAGCCGCTGCCGCCGCACCTGTCGCGAGAAGATCGCGTGTTCAAACCGGATTCGATCTGCCCCAAGTGCGAAGGTGCTATGCAATGCCTCGGCGAGGACGTCTCGGAACAGCTCGCCCGTGTTGCGGCGATGTTCAAAGTGATCCGCACGGTCCGGCACAAGACGGTCTGTCCGGCCTGCGGCCACATCGCGCAGCCACCGATGCCGGGACTGCCGATCGAGCGCAGTATCGCGCATACGAGCTTGCTTGCCGACATTCTGGTGTCGAAGTACGCAGATCATGCGCCGCTGTACCGACAATCGGAAATCGCGGCGCGCGACGGGGTGACGCTTGACCGCGCCAGCATGGGTCGCTGGGTCGGACAGTGCGAGGTGCTCTGCCGCCCGCTGACCGACGCGCTGCGCCGGTACACGATGGCGGGCACGAAGTTGAACGCGGACGACACGCCGATCCCCGTGCTCGCGCCGGGCAACAAGAAGACGAAGACCGGGCGACTCTGGGTGTACGTGCGCGACGATAGCCGTTCGGGCTCGACGGAGCCGGCCGCGGTGTGGTTCGCGTACTCGTGCGATCGCAAAAGGCATCCATCCTCAGACACATCTCGCCGGATTCGAAGGCATCCTGCAAGCTGATGCCTACGGCGGCTTCGACGAGTTGTACGTAAGAGACGGTTTCAGAAAGGCCCCGTTGGGCTGTTAACTTTCGCGGCAAGCTGTTAACCTCAGGCATCGGAACAA
>NZ_JAGXKA010000065.1:0-2328 GCF_019091065.1 Burkholderia sp. GbtcB21 | reverse complement strand
AGATTCTGGCTAACCCCACGGATCGAGTTCCTGTTCAGTAACCCGCGAGGTGTTGCACTTCGCCCTTGAAACCGCCAATCATGAGACGAGACAATCGGAAAGGCGCACGCCCACAGCGCAAGATTCACGCGGCGATACTCGGCGCGGCCATGCTCCATGGCGCTGGCGTGGCGTACGCCGTATGTCCGGCCAACTTTCAGAGCCTGCAGTTCGGCGATCCGGGTTTCGAATCCGCGGGGGCGACGGGCTATGCTTGCCCGACGTCATGGACGGTCACGTCCGGCGCCGGATGTGCGTCGAACAATCCGCATGGCGGCACTCGCGCGGCGTTCCTGAACGGCGGGGACGGCTACTCCGTGTCCCAGACCGTGACGGCGCCGGTCGCGGGCAACTTCGATGTCTCTGCCTGGATCGCCACGTCCGCCGGCGGCACGGGCGGTACTTTCTCCGTCCAGGTGGCCGGCCAGACCGCTCGAACCGTCACGCTGCCGTCGACGATCGCGAATTCGAACTACATCAAGTACACCATCGCGCATGTTGCCGTTGCCGCGAATCAGGCCGTGACGATCGCATTCACGTCGTCGAGCGGGCGCGCGTGGATCAATATCGACGATATCGAGGTCGCCCCCTCCGCACCCAACGATCCGCAACTCTCGTCGGACAACCCGACCGTCATCGCGCTGTTTGACTGGGCAAAGGTCAAGGCGAATTCGTGGACGCGCATGGCCTGCACGACCGGCGTGACCAACATGGACGAATCGCACCGGAGCGGCCAGGGCACCGCCACTTACGCGCCGTCCTACTGGGCCGGCTATCCGTTCCGCTCCTATTACTACGCGCGCGATTTCGCGCATCAGTTCGTCGGCGCCCACATGCTGGGGATGGACGTGCAGAACAAGGCGATGCTAGCCGCGTTTGCCGCCACGGCGAACGCGGCGCGCGGCGGCTACCCCGTCTGGGCGCTGAACTTCGACGGATCCATCGGCCTCACCGACTATTCGAGCGATACGTCATTCGTGCGCGAGCTGCCCGCGCCGTTCGAGCTTGCGCAGCGCATCGGGGACGGCTACCGCTGGACCGGCGACACCGATTACGCGGCATCGGGCGGGCCGTTTTATGCATTCGTCAGGAACACCGCGAGCACGTTCGTCGACGCGCACTACGGGCCGCTCGTCGACGGCACCGCCAACGGCCGGCAGGTCAAGATCGCGCAGGAAAGCGGCGCCGACATCTGGGCCGGCGTGGCAAGCTACAACGAAGGCGCGCCGGGCAATCCGGTCGAGGCGGCCGACGCGCTGTCCAGCCAGTACCGCGCCTACGTCGCGATGCAGCAGCTCGCGACGGCGGCCGGCGATACGACGACGGCGAACACCTATGCGACCCGGGCCGGCGATCTGAAGACCTATTACAACGCGCCGTGGAGCGTTTATTCGTCCACCGATTCGACCGACGTGGTGCGCTCCTACGATCCGTCGGCAGTCAAGTCGATCGCCTGGGGCGGCGAGATGAGCTGGTTTCCGCCGATGAAGGGGATCATGAACGCGGGCACGCGCCGCGACCAGTACATGGGCTGGCTCAACACCACCGCGCTCGGCCAGGCGCCCGCCAACCTCGAAGCCGCGACCTATCTGCCGGACGCATTCTTTGCGGTTCACGACGGCACCACCGCGTGGGCGTGGATGCAATACGTGTACAACCGCATCAACGACGTCCACGGCGGTTACGGCAACAACTTCGTCAACGGAGACTATCCGGAGGTGTCGTTCACGCTCGTCGGACAGGCGATCGCCGGGCTGCTCGGCGTCGAGCCCGACGCTGCCGCCGGCAAGCTGACCACCCTGTCGCAACTGCCGGCCACCGGCATGGCCTGGCTGCAGGTCGCGCACATTCCGATCGGCGCGGGGAAAGTCACCGTGCGACATGACGGCGCCACGCGCAGCACGCTCACCAACGAGAACCCCGCGGGCGGAACGTCCTATGCGTGGCATGCGCGATTCGCGGGCGTCTACCCGACCGTTACGGTCAACGGCGTGGCGCGCGCGGCGTACACCGAACATCCGGAAGGCAGCGGCGGGGCGACCTACACGTATGTCGACGTGACGGTCGCCCCGCAAGGCACCGCGGTCGTACAGGTTTCGAAATAGGTGCGCGGCATGCGCGTGCACAAGAAGACATTCAAGTGGAGACTGGCATGGCGAGCGTAGTACTGAGAGGCGTGTCGAAGGCATACGGCAGCGGTCTGCCGATCGTGCGGGATGTCGATCTCGACATCGCCGAAGGCGAGTTCTGCGTATTCCTGGGCGCTTCGGGCTGCGGGGAATCGCCGTT
>NZ_JAGXKA010000064.1:0-2349 GCF_019091065.1 Burkholderia sp. GbtcB21 | reverse complement strand
CAGACTTGTTATAGGATCAAGCCTTACGGGCAATTAGTATCAGTTAGCTGAACGCATTACTGCGCTTACACACCTGACCTATCAACGTCCTGGTCTCGAACGACCCTTCAAGGGGATCTAGTCCCCAGGGATATCTCATCTTAAGGCGAGTTTCCCGCTTAGATGCTTTCAGCGGTTATCTCTTCCGAACATAGCTACCCGGCGATGCCACTGGCGTGACAACCGGTACACCAGAGGTTCGTCCACTCCGGTCCTCTCGTACTAGGAGCAGCCCCCTTCAAATATCCAACGCCCACGGCAGATAGGGACCAAACTGTCTCACGACGTTTTAAACCCAGCTCACGTACCTCTTTAAATGGCGAACAGCCATACCCTTGGGACCGGCTACAGCCCCAGGATGAGATGAGCCGACATCGAGGTGCCAAACACCGCCGTCGATATGAACTCTTGGGCGGTATCAGCCTGTTATCCCCAGAGTACCTTTTATCCGTTGAGCGATGGCCCTTCCATACAGAACCACCGGATCACTATGACCTGCTTTCGCACCTGCTCGACTTGTCGGTCTCGCAGTTAAGCACGCTTATGCCATTGCACTATCAGCACGATTTCCGACCGTACCTAGCGTACCTTCGTACTCCTCCGTTACGCTTTGGGAGGAGACCGCCCCAGTCAAACTGCCTACCATGCACTGTCCCCGACCCGGATCACGGGCCAAGGTTAGAACCTCAAACAAACCAGGGTGGTATTTCAAGGACGGCTCCACCGAAACTAGCGTTCCGGTTTCATAGCCTCCCACCTATCCTACACAGATCGGTTCAAAGTCCAATGCAAAGCTACAGTAAAGGTTCATGGGGTCTTTCCGTCTAGCCGCGGGTAGATTGCATCATCACAAACACTTCAACTTCGCTGAGTCTCGGGAGGAGACAGTGTGGCCATCGTTACGCCATTCGTGCAGGTCGGAACTTACCCGACAAGGAATTTCGCTACCTTAGGACCGTTATAGTTACGGCCGCCGTTTACCGGGACTTCAATCAAGAGCTTGCACCCCATCATTTAATCTTCCGGCACCGGGCAGGCGTCACACCCTATACGTCCACTTTCGTGTTTGCAGAGTGCTGTGTTTTTATTAAACAGTCGCAGCCACCAGTTTATTGCAACCCCTTCACCCTCCTGGCGCAGGCCAGTCAAGCTACAAGGGCGTACCTTATCCCGAAGTTACGGTACCAATTTGCCGAGTTCCTTCTCCCGAGTTCTCTCAAGCGCCTTAGAATACTCATCTCGCCCACCTGTGTCGGTTTGCGGTACGGTCATCGTTAGACTGAAGCTTAGAGGCTTTTCTTGGAACCACTTCCAATTGCTTCGCTCCCTAAGGAGCTCGCGCCACACCCTTGAATTACGCGCCCGGATTTGCCTAAGCGCCTTCTCCAATGCAGCGACCGGGACTTCCAACACCCGGACAACCTTCCGCGATCCGTCCCCCCATCGCATCTAACAATGGTGCAGGAATATTGACCTGCTTCCCATCAGCTACGCATTTCTGCCTCGCCTTAGGGGCCGACTCACCCTACGCCGATGAACGTTGCGTAGGAAACCTTGGGCTTACGGCGAGGGGGCCTTTCACCCCCTTTATCGCTACTCATGTCAGCATTCGCACTTCCGATACCTCCAGCACGCTTTTCAACGCACCTTCGCAGGCTTACGGAACGCTCTCCTACCATGCGAGCAAAGCTCGCATCCGCAGCTTCGGTATATAGCTTAGCCCCGTTACATCTTCCGCGCAGGACGACTCGATCAGTGAGCTATTACGCTTTCTTTAAAGGGTGGCTGCTTCTAAGCCAACCTCCTGACTGTTTTAGCCTTCCCACTTCGTTTCCCACTTAGCTATATTTGGGGACCTTAGCTGGCGGTCTGGGTTGTTTCCCTCTTGACACCGGACGTTAGCACCCGATGTCTGTCTCCCGTGATTGCACTCTTCGGTATTCGGAGTTTGCTATGGCGGGGTAATCTGCAATAGACCCCCCAACCATGACAGTGCTCTACCCCCGAAGGTGAGACACGAGGCACTACCTAAATAGTTTTCGGAGAGAACCAGCTATTTCCAAGTTTGTTTAGCCTTTCACCCCTATCCACAGCTCATCCCCTAACTTTTCAACGTTAGTGGGTTCGGACCTCCAGTACGTGTTACCGCACCTTCATCCTGGCCATGGATAGATCACTTGGTTTCGGGTCTACGCCCAGCAACTGAACGCCCTATTCGGACTCGCTTTCGCTACGCCTGCCCTATACGGTTAAGCTTGCTACTGAACGTAAGTCGCTGACCCATTATACAAAAGGTACGCCGTCACCCCT
>NZ_JAGXKA010000063.1:0-2358 GCF_019091065.1 Burkholderia sp. GbtcB21 | reverse complement strand
AGCGTGGGCGTACAGGCCTTCCATCATGTCGGGCGGAATGCCATGCACGTCCTTCAGGGTTGCCCCCGAACTCACGGCTTCCCAGACCATCTCCGCTAAACGCTCGTCGCTGACATTGTCTTCGGTTTGCATCAAACATCTCCTCGTCGCTGTCACCAACCCGGCAGAGCTGGCTAGGGACGGTGGTGAACCACCGTCTTTGCCATTGAACCCGGTTGGCGGGGCTGGAACATTCAGGAATTGCTCATTCCGGGAACGAAAAAATCAATCGGGGGCCTTTTCGGACGACTCGGGCTGCGCCGTTTCCACAACGCCCGCGTTCTCGACCTGCTCCAGCCACACCAAAAGCCGCAGCACTTCGTCGAGTTCGTCCAGGCTGACGAAGTCGTAGCGCCGATGGCTGGCGAAAATGCGCCGCGCCAGCCTCACGTCGGTCACGACCGGCACCCCCACCTTCTCGGCATAAGCGCGCACTGCCAGCGCGCGCTGGTTGGTCTCCAGCACGGATATCAAGAGAATCGACGACAGCTCCGGCTTGAAGAAGATGCCTACGGCGATATGCGTGGGGTTGGCGATGATGAGGCGCGAGTTCTTCACATCGGATTTCATCTGCTCGGACAGAATCTCCATGTGCACTTCGCGCCGGCGCGACTTGACCTCGGGATTGCCCTCCTGCTCCTTCATCTCGCGCTTGACCTCCTGCATGTCCATCTTCATGTCCTTCATGAACAGGAGGTATTCGGCCACGGCGTCCAGAATCAGCACCGCCACGATGCAGACCAGACACAGCAGCACCAGCGACAGCAGCAACTCGCGCCACACCATCGCCATGTCCATCGGGCTTCCATTGAGTTGGGAAAACAGCAAAACCTTGTGCTTGTGCCAAACCACCATAACCGCCACGACGAAGCTCGTCAGGTAAAGCAGCGCCTTCACCGCCTCCTTAACCGTTCGCAGGCTGAACAGCTTCTTGAAGCCGTTTACCGGGTTGAGCACGGACAAGTCGAACTTCAACGCCTTGCTGGCCAGCACGAAACCTGTCTGCAGCAGTGTGGGCAGCACCGACGCCGCCACGCACAACAGCAAGATGGGCAAAAACAGTTTGAGACCCAGCCAGAACACCGCCTGCGCGTACCTCTGCATGTCCTGCCGAAAGCCATCGTCCAGCGCCTGGCGGAACGCCCCCATCAGTTCGACCAAGGAACCGAAGGACACCAAATAGGCAACGCCGCACAACGTGAGGCAAGCCACGATCAGATCGCGACTCTTGAACGATTGCCCTTTCTTGGCCGCGTCCTGCAAGCGTTTGCGCGTGGGTTTCTCGGTCTTGTTCGCCATGTCAGCGTCCCGCGCCCTGCAGCCAGGCCGGCAATGTCGCGGCGGGGAATGCCAGCTGCGCCACCCGATCCGGCAGCACAGGGCTGAAATAGATCAACATGATCAACAGCGCGATGGCGCTCTTCACCGTCAGCGATACCGAGAACGCATTCATCTGTTGAGCGAAGCGCGACAACAACCCCAAAACCACCTCAGACAACAGCAACGCGGCGACCACCGGACTGGCCAGAACCAGTGCCTGCGCGATGATGTGATTGATCAATCCCAGCAGCGGCGGCAAAGCTGGCGCGCAAGCGCCCAGCGGATCGCACAACTGGTAGCTCCGCGACATCACGTCCAGCATCAGCGTCATGCCGCCGCCTTGAAGGTAGACGGCGGCGGCGAACAGGTTGAACAGATTGGCCAGTTCCGAAGTGTCGCCGCCGTTGGCAGGGTCTATGCTGCTGCTCAGCGTGGCGCCGCGCTGGTTGTCCATGACGCTGCCCAGCGCGTGAAACACCCAAAACGGCCAGGCCAGCAAGCAGGCAAGCAGAATGCCGACGCCTGCCTCGCGCGCGATCATGAGCAGGAACGGCAGCGTCTGATATGACGGCAGCGCATCGATCGGATGCGGCCACAGCCCCAAGGCCACCACCATCGTCACCGACGTGCGCACTACGCCATTCAAGACATTGCTGTTTAGGAACGGCAGGATGAAGAACACCGGCGCCACCCGAGCAAAGCCCAGCGAGGCGACGGCAACCCAGCCGTGGATCTCGAAGAACAGCCCGAATGCCATCGCGCGTCAGCCCTTGGCCAGGGCCAGCCGCATCACCTCGCGACCGAAATTGAGCAGGGTCTCGCCATACCAGCCGGACAACAGGAACAGGCATAGGCTGACACCGAACAGTTTGATGCCGAAGGGCAGCGTCTGCTCCTGCAACTGGGTGACCGTCTGGAACAGGCCGATCAGCAGGCCGATGGCGGTGGCGACTATGATGGGCCACGCGGATAGCAGCAGCACCAGGTACAGCGCCTTGT
>NZ_JAGXKA010000062.1:0-2397 GCF_019091065.1 Burkholderia sp. GbtcB21 | reverse complement strand
CGTAAGCGTGGCACCGACACCGTATTGCTTTAGCATGGCGGCTTTCCAATCGAGATCGCCGAGATGCCAGTGGAGCCACGTTTTATCGCGAACCGAGTTGTTGCCATCGTGGTGCCGAAGGCTCCGTTTGTTACCTGGATCAACAGCGTCGATTCTGCCCCAGGCATGGCATTGACGCAGGAACAAGCCAGCGAGAACGCAAACGCTTTTCTGGTTCCTGCATCCGGTAGCGATCCCGATGCCGCTGCCAAGCGTTGGTTACAGAAGCACTGGCAGGTCATTTTCGAACGCATGCTCGAGGACTGGTATGTCGACGAGCGTCTATGGCCGCAAGGTCGTACGCTCAAGCTATTCAAGGAGTGGTGCGAGATCCGCATGCACTCGATTGTCCTGGATTGCGCCGATGCGCCGATCTCGTACGAGGACTAAGCCAGATCCTGTGCCAGATGCCAGGGCAGCAGGTCATCAATCCGGTTGATCGGATGATCCGCAATGCGCGCCAGCACATGGCGCAGATATGCTTCCGGATCGATGTCATTGAGCTTGGCGGTGCCAATCAGGCTGTAGATAGCGGCAGCGCGCTCGCCACCTGAGTCTGCCCCCGCGAACAAGTAGTTGCGCCGTCCGATAGCTACGCCGCGCAGTGCGCGCTCGACCGGCAGGTTGTCGATCTCCAACTGCCCGTCGTCACAGTAGCGTGTGAGCGCCTCCCACCGATTCAGCGCATAGAGGATCGCCCGGCTCGTGTCGGATTTGCGCGAGAGCGTTTCCAACGTGGCACTCAGCCACGTATGGAACTGTTCAAGCAATGGCCTGGCGTGGGTTTGCCGGTACGCCCGCCGTTCATCGGGCGGCTTGCCCCGGATCGCTTCCTCGATCTTGTACAACGCGCCGATACGCTCCAGCGCCTCGGTGTTCAAGGCATTCGGTCGCGCGGCATGCAGTTCATAGAACTGTCGCCGGGCATGGGCCCAGCAGGCTGCTTCTGTTACCTGCCCGGTTTCGTAAATCGCCTGGTATCCGCCGTACGCATCGGCTTGCAACGTACCGTTGAACGGCTGGAGATGCTGCTGCGGATGGATGCCCTTGCGGTCGGGCGTATAGGTGAACCAGACGGCTGGCGGCGTCATGTCGGCCGAGTTTCGGTCGTCGCGCACATAGACCCACAGCCGTCCGGTCTTGGTCTTGCCATTACCCGGCGCGAGTACCGGTACCGGCGTATCGTCGGCATGCAGTTTCGTGGCCGCCATGACGTGCCGGCGTAAGGCGTCGACCAGCGGTCGCAGCAGGTTCGCGCCATGGCCCACCCATTTCGCCAGCAACGAGCGATCCAGATCGACACCCTCGCGCGCATAGATCACTGACTGGCGATACAACGGCAGGTGATCCGCGAACTTCGCGACCAGCACATGGGCCAGCAAGCCCGGACCAGCCAGGCCACGCTCGATGGGGCGGCTCGGCGCAGCCGCTTGCGCGATATGGTCGCAGCACGTACACGCCAGTTTCGGGCGCACATGGCGGATCACGCGGAAGCTGGCCGGTACATATTCAAGCTGTTCGGAGACGTCTTCGCCGAGTTGCCTCATAGGGCCACCACACGCAGTGCAGGTTTCGCCTGATTCCGGCCAGTACGTCAGGATCTCGCGCGGCAGATGCTCGGGAAGCGGTTTGCGCGGCGCTTGTTCCGGTGCAGTGCGCGTTGCCTTCGGAATCTCGATGGGAGCAGCACCTTCGTCGGCCTCGAGTTCCTCCAGTCGCAACTCAAGCTGCTCAATCTGGCGGTCCAGTTTCTCGGAACTGCGGCCGAACTGCATGCGGCGCAGCTTTGCGATCAGCAGCTTCAGATGCTCGATCTCGGCCTTGGCGGTAGCGTTCGCCGCCTCGTGCGATTCGACCACGTCTTCCAGATGTCCGATGCGCGCATCACGCTCAAGCAGCATAGCCTTGAGCGCTTCGATGTCGTCTGGATAGGCGTTTGCCGTAGTCATGCCGGCAGTCTACGCGGCGGCCAGCAGGTTTACAACGCCGAGGTCGGCTCCGCCGTGCGTATCGGCTGCCGCCAATCGATGCCTTCGAGCAGCATCGACAGTTGCGCCTGGCTCAGGCACACCACGCCACCATCGGCACGTGGCCACACGAACCGACCGCGCTCCAGGCGTTTCATCAGCAGACACATGCCGTCGCCGCTCCACCACAACACTTTGACCAGATCGCCACGCTTGCCGCGGAACACGAACACGTGGCCGCTGAACGGGTCTCGCTCCAGCACGGTCTGGACCTTCGCGGCCAAGCTATTGAAGCCCGAACGCATGTCGGTCACGCCGGCAGCCAGCCAGATCTTCGTGTGGCTGGGCAGCCCGATCATGCTGTCGGTCCCGACGCGCCGCGCAGCATGCG
>NZ_JAGXKA010000061.1:0-2437 GCF_019091065.1 Burkholderia sp. GbtcB21 | reverse complement strand
CTTTCGCAATGCCTCCCAGCGATTTTTCAAGGACGGTCGTCAAGCCACCCGCCTTGTTGCCCGCAGACGGATTGTTGTTCATTTGCGCCCCTTGCCGATGCGCATAGGCTTCCCACCACTTGATGCGATCAATCAGCTTCCGACCCACCTCGGGCGTTTCGGCGCGGCGCGTCAGTAAGTGCTCCGCGCCATAGATTTCGGGCGTTTCCGAGAGAATCGCGGTGCCGCCGTGTTGCACGAGCAGATCAACGGCTGCACCCAGCACCGGATTGGCGGTGATGCCGGAATACCCGTCCGACCCTCCACACTGAAGACCGACCGTGAGATGACTTGCACTGACAGCCTCTCGCCTCACGTTGTTCGCTTCGGGCAACATGCGCCGAACCAGTTCAATACCCTTCGCGATCGTCAGAGTGGTACCGCCGCTATCCTGGATCGTGAACGTTCGCAAGCGGTCGTGTTCCCGGAGTCCCTGTGTCTCGAGAAGTCGCGGGATCTGGTTCGTTTCACACCCAAGACCGATGACCAGCACGCTTGCAAAGTTCGGATGGCATGCATAGCCGCCAATCGTGCGCTGCAAGATCGCCAGGCCATCGCCTTCAGAGTCGATAGCGCAACCGGAACCGTGTGTGAGTGCCACGACGCCATCGACATTCGGGAACGCGGCCAGTTCCTCGGGATGGATGTCGCGGCGGAACTGATCAGCAATGGCTCGTGCAACCGTGGCCGAGCAGTTCACCGAGGTAAGGATCCCGATATAGTTCCGTGTGGCGACTTGCCCGTCTGCGCGGACAATGCCCTGGAATGTTGCGGCCTCATTCGACCGTACAGTCGGGCGCGCGGCCTGACCAAATGCGTAGTCCCGCGCAAAGTCACCCATCGCGAGATTGTGGGTGTGTACGTGCTGCCCCGCGCGAATCGGCTGACTTGCAAAGCCGATTACCTGGCCGTAGCGGTGCACTGCCTCACCCTGACCGATGTCACGTGTCGCCACTTTGTGCCCGGGCGGAATCAGTCCCGAGACTGTCACCGATTCCCTGTCGATCACCGTACCGGACACAAGCTGTTCAAGTGCGATAACGACATCGTCGGCAGGATTGAGTCGTATGACACGAGCCGACATTGACGCGGTGGTTCGAGCGGACGTGTCGGCGATATTCAACGACATGGCAGTACTCCTACGTTTCTCAGTGTAATGGCCGGTCGCGCTTAGCCATGTGGGACTCGCGCGACGGGGCCGTGAAGCAGTGATCAGACGGCGCTTGACCGCTTAGCCAGCGCTCCAAGGCGTCTTGCAGCGCGTGTACTCGAGTTGATAGAGAGTCGTATCTGGCGCTGTCGCGCCCGCTTCGGGCGATGCCGCAAGTCCCGAAACGAAACGGTCAGCCGCTGAACGGACATAATCTGCCCGGCACCCTTCGACCAACACGATCCATGTCGGTACCTGGGTGCCTTCTGAACGCGCCTTCTTCTCCGCCGTTTCCACCTTGCTGATCGCTTCGTCTGCAAGGCACAGGTGCACGCCCGTGATACCGGGTAGGTCCACGAGGGGCGGTAGGACGCGCTGACGCAAAGCCTTCACGACTTGTGCCCGCGCAGCCGATGGCACGTCAAATCTCACAGTCATGAGATTGGCACCCTGCCCAACACCGTCCGAATAGGCCACGTGACAGATTGAGCGTGCGACGCTCCGGAAAGAGGCGACTACCTGTTTGGTCCAAGGCGTCGGCGTATTCAGCCGAGAAAGGTAATCTTGCGCGCCCAGGACTTCGACCGTGTCGGCCTCGTAAAGATTGAAATACTCGGGACCTGCATCCAGTGCTATGAAGCGCCGACCGCGCCTGAACCCTGGAATCCCGGCGCGTTCGGGCATGTGCTCGCGGTTGTGCCACTCGTAGAATTCATCCTTCGCTTCCGGCAGCAGGTCATGCCAGATTGCGACGACGCCCGTTCCAGCAAGGCTCATATCTCCTCCTATGTCAAATCGAATCGACTTACAGTGCCAATGGATACTCGCCGAGGCCCCATGCTGCTCCGAGGGTGCCCGCATACGGCACAACCTTTTGCGTCTGCGCGCCGAGTCCGCTGCCGCCGAGCGTCATCGTGTCGCCTGCTTTCAGAAAGACAGGCGGCTTCTGACCGAGGCCCACGCCGGGAGGCGTGCCCGTAATGATGACGTCGCCCGCCATCAACGGCATGAAGCGGCTGAGATACGCCACGATATGGGCGACGTTGAAGATCATCGTGCGTGTGTTGCCGGTCTGACGACGGGTGCCGTTGACGTCGAGCCACAGGTCAAGCACCTGCGGGTCGGGAATTTCATCACGCGTGACAAGCCACGGTCCGAGCGGAGCGAACGAGAATCCGCTGTTACCCTTGGCCCACTGGCCTACGCGTTCGAGCTGATACGCGCGTGCGGAAACATCACCCGCAAGGC
>NZ_JAGXKA010000605.1:0-201 GCF_019091065.1 Burkholderia sp. GbtcB21 | reverse complement strand
CGGGAGTAGCTCAGTTGGTAGAGCGCAACCTTGCCAAGGTTGAGGTCGCGAGTTCGAGACTCGTCTCCCGCTCCAGGTTTTTCTGGCAGCGTGTTGGTCGGCAAAGCGCTGCACATGCAGGACAAATGCGGGAGTAGCTCAGTTGGTAGAGCGCAACCTTGCCAAGGTTGAGGTCGCGAGTTCGAGACTCGTCTCCCGCTC
>NZ_JAGXKA010000604.1:0-202 GCF_019091065.1 Burkholderia sp. GbtcB21 | reverse complement strand
CGAGCGTGCAGCGCGATCGGCACGGAGTTCTTCGTCGCGCAGCGAACGTGCCGCACGGTCGGCCAGCTCGGCGCGCAACTCTTCATCGCGCAGCGAGCGTGCAGCGCGATCGGCACGGAGTTCTCCGTCGCGCAGCGAACGTGCCGCACGGTCGGCCAGCTCGGCGCGGAGCTCTTCATCGCGCAGCGAGCGTGCAGCGCGA
>NZ_JAGXKA010000603.1:0-204 GCF_019091065.1 Burkholderia sp. GbtcB21 | reverse complement strand
GTAGCTCAGTTGGATAGAGTACTTGGCTACGAACCAAGGGGTCGTGGGTTCGAATCCTGCCAGCCGCGCCACCTTTTCGAGGGCCTTCCAAACCGAAGGCCCTTTCAGTTCGAAGTAGTAGTGTTTTGTTTTGCGTGCGGCTGTAGCTCAGTTGGATAGAGTACTTGGCTACGAACCAAGGGGTCGTGGGTTCGAATCCTGCCA
>NZ_JAGXKA010000602.1:0-205 GCF_019091065.1 Burkholderia sp. GbtcB21 | reverse complement strand
CTGTAGCGCAACTGGTCGTTCTCGATCGTCTCCGGCTGGCCCAGTTCCCAATGCAGCACCCGTACCGATGAGCGGCCAGCCGCACCGAGCGCGAGCACCTGCAGGAGCTCGACGGGCGTCGGTATGGTTTCGCCGGCGCGGGTCTGTTCGGTCTGACGCAGCTCCAGCCCCGGCAGGTAGTGCACCCGCTCGCTGCGGGTGGTGC
>NZ_JAGXKA010000601.1:0-206 GCF_019091065.1 Burkholderia sp. GbtcB21 | reverse complement strand
AGCGGCTCGCCCTTGCGTTGCGGAATCGACACCGGCACGATCTCGTCGTCGAAGCGCCCGGCCTTCTGCGCGGCTTCAGCCTTGTTCTGCGACAGCGCCGCGAACGCGTCCTGCTCTTCGCGCGTAATGCCGTATTCCTTCGCGACGTTCTCCGCCGTGATGCCCATGTGGTACTGGTTGTACACGTCCCACAGCCCGTCGACGAT
>NZ_JAGXKA010000600.1:0-209 GCF_019091065.1 Burkholderia sp. GbtcB21 | reverse complement strand
GGTGGCAACTACTACAGCGTGCCCGATCGTACGCGCAAGCGCGTGCTCGACGTCCACAGTCTGGCTCACGAGATCCGCATCTACGAGGACGGTGAACTGCTGGCGGTGCATCCCGTGCTGGAAGGCCGACGCCGAACCTCGCTGTTGCCCGGTCATCGGCGTGCAAACCAGCGTAAGCAGCCGGCACGGCACCCCGTGCCATCGGTGAC
>NZ_JAGXKA010000599.1:0-210 GCF_019091065.1 Burkholderia sp. GbtcB21 | reverse complement strand
GGCGTGACCGTCCGGGCGCGCCGATACAGATAGCTTTGGCCATCGTTGTACAGGATTCCGGGCATACCCTCGCCGTACAGGTCGACCACCTGATAGAAGCCGGCATTGAGCCCGACCAGCCCCGCATCGAGCGGACGGAAGCGCGCGCGGCTCAGGTCGAACCCCGTGTAAGTCAGCGCCAGCGGCGGCAGCGCGGCCTGCTCGGGCGCC
>NZ_JAGXKA010000598.1:0-212 GCF_019091065.1 Burkholderia sp. GbtcB21 | reverse complement strand
TGTCCCGGCTCCGGCGCCCGGACGTAGTCGCGCATCAGCGACCTGAACCCTCGCCGATACCTGCGCGCGAGCCAGTATCCAAGTTTCCAGAAGACCGTGCGGTCTAGTTTTCTAAACATGGTGGCCGTGAAGTCGGTGTATTGGTAGAAGGCGGCCCAGCCGGCGATCTGCCGGTTCAGGCTTGCCATCAAGTCCATCCGGTTCATGCCGTA
>NZ_JAGXKA010000060.1:0-2486 GCF_019091065.1 Burkholderia sp. GbtcB21 | reverse complement strand
GTTAAGGCAAGTTGGAACGGTGCCACAAATGTATAGAACTTTCCTTAGACTGAATAAGTATCTTTCCTGCAACTTTTAACATTCAGTCTCTCTCTGGTAGAGTAAGAGATTTCAGATAGGTTTTTACACTTCTCCAAAATCACTAATCCACCCCCAGAGTAATCACCATCTTATAAGCAGACTTTCTAGCACAAAGGCAAGTCTCGAAATCTTATGTGGTGTAGTCTAAGAGTTTCAAAAAACACCCTTATTGACTAACATATAGTTCCTCTTCTTAATCTTAAAAATTTACTTGATTGTCTTCCAATGTTCTTCTCCTGGATTAATCTGATACCTACTCATTACTCCCACTCAACAGCAGGTGTCTGGTCTAAGGCATACTAAAGCATATCTGAGACCTCTCACTGTTGATATAAGAAATTCTTTCATGGCTTTATCTTTTCTGGAATAGTTGAGACTTTTCCTTAGATAAATAAAATCTATGTCTAGAAGTTGAGAAGCTTCTATAGATTTCTATTAGAAAAGAAAATGCTTCAGCATCTTACTAAAGTAAGTTGCTTGCATTAGAGTAAGTAATTACCAGGTATACCACAAGCCATAGGTTTAGATAAACTCAAACCTATAATACTAGGAACAGGAAGTTTTGTTAAGTCCATTGAATGGACTTATAAACGAAAATTTCCTTTTATGTCCTTGTAATAGAAAACTTTAGGTTATTCCATGTGAATGGATTAAACCATAGTTCTATTGGCTTTCTTCTTAGTTTGTTATCTTGACAATCCATTACTTGTTTAAACTCACAATGGATTTTAATCACTAGTGTCTCCCAAGTCATAAGAAGGTGAGTTCCTAGAAACTCTCCCACTACGACAAGGTACCGTGAATTATGTCTAAGAAAACTAAATGGTATTGATCTCTTCGGTTGTGACAAGACAACAGAGGCAGTGGGATCATCATATGTCAAATAAGATGATAGAACACTTTTGGAATCAAGAAATAAATATCTCCTTTATTTGCTACTTTATTTTCAGACTTAGTCATTTTCTTAGAAAAGTAGTATTTGTTTAAACAAACACTTTCTTATCTATTGACTATGGGATGGTCCACCCCTAATCACTTAGAATAGCTAACAAACCATGGTTAACAGTTCTAGCTTTTCTTAAGATTTTGATTAGGTCATCCATGAATCTAGTAATGATTTACATTAAGTATACAACCATTACATCATTCTGAAATTGTATTACCATAGAAGGAATTAGGCAACGACTAGTAACTAATCATCAACATGCAACTCGAAATTTCTGGGGAGGTAAGTTTGGATATAATTCAAAAATCAATTTAATGATCTTTGAACTGCATATCTACTAACTATTTCTCCACCCCTATCAGTTCGCAAGATCTTTAACCACTTACCTTAATGGTTTTAACCATTGCTAGAAATTTAAGAAATTTTTCAAACATTTCTAATTTCTTTGCATAAGGTATAATCTAGAGTGATCGTTTTAAGAATACAACGAAAAACTCATATCCACCCCTGAATGTACATCCATCTGCGAATGAGATGAACTACTTTCAGTGGATATAGGCATATTAACTCTTTGCAGAGATTGATCTTGTCAAAACCACTATGAACAAGATACAAATGCCATAGATTTATAAAATATGTGATTGTGTCTTTTGATGACTTAGGTTTAGTTACATCAAAGAGTTCTTAGAATAGTGCAAGTGGATCATGGTCACAGAATGCTAAACTCATATTCATATTGACATACAGTTTGAATCCATTGATAGAAAATGGTTATGAAACACTTGTGAAAGTGTAACTGTATAATGAGTAATTCTTTCTTGGACCACCACTACTAATTTAACTCTAAGTTGATTTGCCCATACAAGTAGGAGATTTCTAAGATTGAGGATTTTTATCATTTTGGGATAGAATTTTGGGAATATAATCATATGCGTCATTTAATTTCTTAAGAGAAAATATAGAATGACTTTATATGACTTATAGACCATTCATCCAATGATATGTCATTGAGCTAATTCGAAATGAATAAGCTAAGAGGAATTAGGATAATTTCGTTTTAGATAAGAATCCAACGATGCTCCGATTAGCGAGAGTCAAAGTAATCTTATTTATACAATCTTCTTGTTTCATATTGTAAAATACTAGTCTAAGGTGTCATCAATTGATGAACAGCTAGATGTTGCATATACAATATTTATCTTTCGAGATCTAACACTATTATGTATGTCTAATGGTGAAAATCCACTAGGGATTTATCTCATTAGATAAACAAGCCAAGTTAGACCAACAATGAAGATTCGAAATTAAACTACAACTTAATAACAGAAAATAACATGGTTCAATATAAATTCATACACAATTCAGAAATTATTAAACATATAGCAAGTAGGAATGACAAGTGGAAAATCCGGAGCACATATAATCCGGAAACCGCATTCTAACGCACCACCCCGATGCG